>JADBKA010000416.1 GCA_014896635.1 Ktedonobacteraceae bacterium | reverse complement strand
CTTCTCTATGACCGGCTATCCGATGCCTATTCCCAGGCCGTGTAGGATCATCTCGATGGCGGTCACGACCAGCACAGGGAGAAAGATAAAGCGCAGCAGGCGGTTGCTGAGATGTGGCAGCAGGCGCGTGCCAATCAAGGCGCCGAGCAGAACGCCGAGTGCGACGGGAGCGGCGATAAACGGGGGAATGTCCCCGCGCGAGAAGTAGATACCGGCGCTTGCTGCCGCTGTAACGCCGATCATAAAGTTAGAAGTAGCTGTAGATACTTTGAGCGGCAGGCGCATCAGGGTGTCCATCGCCAGCACCTTGAATGTTCCGCTGCCGATGCCGAGCAGGCCCGAAATCAGCCCGGCCACATACATCATTACCAGGCCGAAAGGTGTGCGTGTTGCCTGGTAGGACACCTGGCGTCCTAAATGGTGATCCGGGTAGGAGCTGGCAAGGCCGAGCCAGTTTGCCAGTTTGTCGTTTTTGACGCCCTGTGGCAGTTCCTCACCCAGCTTGAAGACCAGTGGCGCGCTCGAAATCAACAGCACGATGCCAAAGATCACACCAAGCACGCCCGGCGCCAGCAGACCCGCCAGGAACGCGCCGCTCATCGCGCCGGTCGTCGTGGCAAGTTCCAGAAACATCCCTACGCGCATGTTGGTCAGATGATCGCGCACGTAAGCGGCAGCCGCTCCGCTGGAAGTGGCAATCACGGAGATGATACTCGCGCCGATGGCAAAAGTGATCGGTAAATGAAAGAGGATGGTCAGCATTGGCACAACCAGCACGCCGCCGCCCAGTCCCACAAGCGAACCGAGCACTCCCGCTGCCAATGACCCCACGAACACAAGCAGAACCATCGCCAGCGAAAATTGTATCGTGAGATGCTGTCCGCTCGCCACGCTCGTACTGGCTGTATGTACATCTCCCAGAAAGAAGATACTGTAGAGCAGAAATACCAGCACCAGCAGCGTAATCACTATGTATTTACGATCACGCTCCAATGCGAACGCAACGAGCGAAGTCGCTACGCGCGCAACGGGTGTTGCGATGAGAAAAAAAAGACCCAGTGCAATGATAGCCTGCGGCTGCAACACGGCAATGCCACGCATGACCTGGCCAATAGTATGCGGAAAAGCCAGTACACGTTCAGCTACAAGAACGTCAGGTCGTAAGAACAGGAGCAGCAGGCCGATCAGGACAATCGTGGCGCTCAGGAGCACCCCGCCCTGGAGCACCCATCCGATCCAGTCGGTCATCGCTGCCTGGACTCTGACCTCCAGGTCGTTCTCTGTCCTTTGCTGCCCAGTCGCAGGTGTGTTAAGCCGGTTCTTTAAAGCCATTGTTTGTTTGTACCATCCTCTGTCACCAGTTTGCTCAATGAGCCGGGCAAAGGGGAGTATGCGGACGCTGTTCCCTGGAGTCCCTTTTGCCCTCCCCTACTGCCCATTGAGAGTGTACCCGAATTTTTTTGATAATTCCAATACATGATTTTTATATATTTAATACGCTACAGATATGATTCTACAATGCTTGTAAACTCTTGAAAACAGTTCAGCGTGTCTACTATAGACACGCCGCCGCCGATGTCCTCATCGACTCTGCATTAACGTCAGGTCACAAAAAAGAGATTTCTTCTCGTGTCTCGACGTAGTTGTCTGGGCAGGTAGGAGACGTTCTCATGCCATGAGAATGGCATCCGTTACCTCTGAGTTTCTCTTTTGTCTTTGATTATGGATGATACTATCGCGGAGTTTGCGTTTATTATTATAGAGAACAAACCGGTTTGCCGGCTGCTGGACTATCCATCGAGCCTGAGAAAGGTTGGTTGTTCTATGCTTTCCATGTTGCACGAACAGAGCAAAAAGGATCAGCCAGGCGAGAAAAGGCTGCAAGTTCCTCTCAGACCTCTGTTGTTTGGTCTTGTGGGATGTCTCACAGGAGTCTTCGGAGCCGTTTTAGCAGTAGGGGCATATATCGTAGAAGTGTTGACCCGTCCCAAGCGCACAGAAACGTTCTATGATATCTATACCTTTTCTCCTTTTGAACTAAATCTTCCTGCTGAAGAAGTCACTTTTGATCCCCTTTATGGAGACTATAAAGTAAGCGGATGGTATGTCCCTCATCCGCAGGCCACAAC
>JADBKA010000415.1 GCA_014896635.1 Ktedonobacteraceae bacterium | reverse complement strand
TATCTCAGGTTGTGTCCGAACGCTATCGGGTAAGCACCGTATTTTTTTCATTTTGCACTGTATCTAAAAATATTCTAGCCAGCCGGGAAACCAGAGAGAGGCCCTGGAAAGGAGAGGAGCCGCAGAGCCATTCGTAGACAATAATACCCAGCGCGTATTGATCGCTGGCGGGACGCGGCCTGCCCTGGATCTGTTCTGGCGCCAGGCGACGGTTCCGGCAACCTGCCCGGTGGCCAGCGAGCGCGAGCTATGGGCGATCACGGCAATACCAAAATCGCTGAGGAGCAGTTCGTTCCGGCGACCAAGCAGTAGATTTTCTGGTTTGATATCACGATGAATCACTCTCTCCTCATGCGCGTAGTGCAACGCATCAGCAATTTGCCTTACGTAGTCCAGCACGAGGTCAGGTGGAAGAACCGATCCACGCGGATAGCGACGGCGCAGATTACCACCGGGAGCATAGCTCATGACAAAAAAAGGCGTCCCCTCCTCAATATCAAAGTCGAGCAGGCGTACAATATGAGGATGCTCAAGACGAGCAATAAGGCGCGCCTCCGCAAAAAGCTGCGCGACCTCTTCGCCTGTGATGTGTGAAGCAAGCACTTTGATAGCGACCTGTGTACCCAGTCGTAGATGCTCAGCCAGGTAGACACGGGCAAACCCTCCCTGACCGAGCGACTGGATCAGACGGTACTGGCCCAGACGTTGCTTAGCAGACTGGCTCATTTGAGAATTCCTCTGACTGGACCTTTTCCCATGAGTATATCAACGAAAGGTGATAAAGACAAGCTCAAATGGAAAACTCTTTTCTACTGTATTTATGCTGATAATTTTGTACACATATCTATGTGGATTGTTTATACTATCCTAAAGAGTTTCGTTATTCCGACGGGAAGGAACTGGGACAATATGGAAACCTATGGATCACATCACTATCCGGGACGCCTTTTTGTCGTGGAAGGGGTCGATGGCTCTGGCAAGAGTACACAGATTGCGCTGCTGCGCCAGTGGCTGATCGGGGAAGGATATACGGTTTTTTTCAGCGAATGGAACTCTTCACCGCTGGTTAAGAAAACAACGAGCAAGGGCAAAAAGAAGCAACTCCTCACGCCGACGACTTTCAGCCTGATTCACGCTACCGATTTTGCCGACCGCACCGAGCACGATATCATTCCTCCGCTCAAAGCCGGTGCAATCGTCCTGGCCGACCGCTATATTTATACGGCCTTTGCACGTGATGTTGCACGAGGCGTAGATCGTCAGTGGGTACGTGAATTATATCTTTTTGCAGTTAAGCCAACACTGGCCTTCTATTTTCGCGTCCCGCTGGAAGTCTCACTGCGCCGCATCCTGACCGGGCGTACCGAACTGAAATATTACGAGGCAGGCATGGACCTGGGACTGAGCAGCGATGCACACGAAAGCTTCAAGCTGTTCCAGCAGCGCATTGTCAATGAATACGAAGCAATGGTTGACGAATACCAGTTGACGGTGATGGATGCAACTTCGCCCATTCCTGAACAGCAGCGCCGCATGCGCCGACTGGTGCGCCCGTTTCTCAATGGAGTACGCAGCCTGCGCAGGCCGGCAGAGGAAATAGCGCCGCTACAGTCGGAGAGTGACCTGCATGCACAGTAAAGCGGAAGTTCGGAGAACGATGCCGACTCGCCTTGCAAGAGCAAGGCGGGTTTCCGTTGATGGCATCTCCCGAATTGCTCTTTTCCCTTTTCGCCTGGGAAGGAGAGGAAAGGAAGATTTGCTAGAACAGGGAAGAATACAATGACAGACCTGATTTTTTATGGAATTGATGCAGTAGGCTTGAAAAGCCGCGATGAATTGCTGCCGGGCCGATTGATTGTATTAGAAGGGACCGATGGCGTAGGGCGTTCAACACAGCTCAGCCTTTTGCGGCCCTGGCTGGAAAGTCATGGCTATGCAGTAGTGGACACGGAAACGACGCGCTCAGAACTGGTGGGCGCTGGCCTCAAGAAGGCCAAAGAGGGACATACGCTCGGTCCGATCACGCTTAACCTGTTCTATGCCACCGACTTCGTTGATCGTTTCGAGCGCCAGATCCTGCCGGCGTTGCGCGCGGGCTTTATCGTCCTGACCGACCGTTATAT
Organism: Ktedonobacteraceae bacterium; assembly: GCA_014896635.1. Next base: position 10 of record JADBKA010000415.1, on the reverse strand, counting down.
CTTTTCGCTG
>JADBKA010000105.1 GCA_014896635.1 Ktedonobacteraceae bacterium | reverse complement strand
AGGCGCACTCAACAAAATTGAAGCAATCTTTCCACGCTATGCAGTTGTTCAAGGTGCTTCTTGCTTTACCGCTGTCTCAGCGGCGGCTTGCATAATATGCCACACTTTTCCCGGTTTGTCAACACTTTTTTTAGCGATATTGAGAAATTGCCTGGAACCAGCGGAGGATCGAAAGAGATCTTTGCATTTCTCGTGCTCGCACGTAGCATGTAGCCTGATGGTACTATACAGGATTGACGGTGCGCATTAAGACCGGTACTCTTCTAGTGTGAGTGTTTATGGGCATATACAGTGGAGGGAACCTGCTTAGTATGATGAAATATTTTTTCTGGATTGCTTTTGCCGTCTTCCTGGCGGCATCTATACCACATGTAGCTTACTTCTTTGCATCGTTTGAACCGTCTAATGGGCCGGAAGGGATCTGGTGGTGGGCTGTCAGTTATGCCATTGCTATCAGCATTGATGTCACAGTATATTTGCTCTCCTGGACAGCATTTCAAAGATATCGCAAATATCGTACTGCAAAAGCTGTGTGGCAGCACTGGCTCCTGATCATCATGTGTACAGTCTTCTCCTGGATTGTAAACTGGGCATATGCACGGCAGTTTCACAGTCCGACGATGTTAAATGCGGCAGAGGCAGTAGCTCCCTGGCTCAGCAACGTCTTCCCGTTCATGGCAAGCGCGTTTCCGCTGTTAGGAATTGTCTATACCATGATGGCTGAAACCATCTCTGAGACAGCCGCAGAGGAAAAGAAGGAAGAGATGAAGCAGCTCACCACCCTGGCTGAGCTGGCAAAACAGACACGCCTGCCGCTAGCAACACTGCGACGCGCGCTGGTCAGTGGATCACACATCAATGCAGCTTCTCTCCTTGCGATCAAAACGAACACTGCTGAGAATGGTGCAGCAAGCGAAACTGCTGATGCTAATACGACAGAAACGGGGAAGGTGGATACTGGAGCGAATCGCGCGATCACCGGTCAGTTCGTTACACTTGAAGAAACTGGTCCACAGTCCCCTGTCAAAGAAAGCAAAAACACGAACAGCAGCGATACAAGCCAGGACAAGCTGCAAATGACTATCGAAGTTCTGAAAGCTAATGCCACCATTTCCGACGAAGCACTGGCTGAACATCTCTCTTTGAAGCGCCCCGCCAGCGCTCGTTTCTGGCGGCTGAAAGCAACCGAGATCCTGAACTCGCAGGAGCGAGAACTGGTTGCAAACGCCGCAACTCCTGATCGGCCAACCTGGGCCAGTAATGGCTCTACGCCGAACGGAGCAGCGCCGAACGGGGCTACGCCTAAAAAGTAGCCTTGACGTTTATTGATTGTTATGCTAAAATTGTCGGAGTGTAGTATGAGGTGTTGTATATGACAGATAAACTCCACCTCATCAGGAACCTGCGGGTTGACAGTGTAGTATACTGGTAAACAGAGGCGTTTATCAGTAATGAAAAATATTCTCCAACTATTTAGGGAGGGATCAATGCCGGCCACATTTAGTTACGCAAACATCTTACATGCTATCGGTCAGGTATTAGACCAGATTGGTGTTAAGAGCTTTGCAATCCAGGAGGAAGAGGACGGTCTCTTCGTCGAAGGCTTTGACAGCGACGGCCATCTTCTTGTACAGATGCGCTATGATATTGCCAGTCTGTATGAACTAATAAGCAAGTCAGAGGAAAAAGCTGAAGAGCACGAAGAGCGCGAGAGCGCCTCATCGGGTTTACTCCATCGTTTCCTGGCTGATCATCGCCGTGAACTGGTTGGCACGACACTCTAAAGGGGTATTTGTAGAGAGTTCAGTCGCAAGGTGAGAGAACCGGGGGCTACCTCCGGTTCTCATGGCACACAAGCCAGCCGCCGGGGGGAGTATCACTTTCCCCTGGTGGGAGTGGTCATGACCTTCCACCTACTGTGCTGTCCCGCATCATTATCTTGTGCTATCTGTTGCACAACCATTGCTTACCGAATTGACGCATACTCTCTATTACATACACAAGGTCATGGCCTTTCTCTGTAAGTGAGTATTCAACGCGGGGAGGAACTTCCGCAAACGTTTGACGGACGACGATGCCTTCTTCTTCCAACGAGCGGAGGCGTTCCGAGAGGGTTTTCGGGCTGATCCCCTGAAGAGAGCGCTCTAGCTGATTGAATCGCTTGATGCCAGAAGCCAGGTCCCGGATGATCAGAATTGTCCATTTGCCGCTGATGATGCGAGCAGTGCGGGCAACCGGACAAAGTGTACTTTCTAGCCGATTGGCATTTGATTGTGTTAGCTCCATCGCCCTGTACTCTCTTACATCCGTTTAAGCGACCTTGTTCTTTCTCAACTACAGTTGAAATATACCATAGTAGGAAAGCAAAGTAAAGCGCGGGGCCTCTCGACTTTGTTATTAAAGTGTGATATGCTCATAGCTATAGGGATCTACTGTCAGTAATCCGAGCACTTGAACAAATATAAATCTTGGCCTGCGCGGTTTCTCCCCAGATGAGAGGAGAAAGGTTGTGTCTGAAGATATTGCTCTATTCATCGATTTTGAGAACATTCGTTACAGTATGCTGAATATTCAACGGCGGGAACCTGATCCACAGGAGTTGATCGCTGTGGCCCGTCGCTATGGTACTGTTATGGTCGCCCGCGCCTATGCGGATTGGTCCCGTCAGCCTGAACCTTTTAAGGGGAGTCTGATGGCGGCAATGATTGATCGCGTTGATTGCCCGGCCAAACAGCGTGATCGTATTCGCGTAGGATCTGTTTATCATGCGTCCGGTGGTACTCCAACGGGTACACTCGGCAGCTCGGAACACAGTTCCCGGCCCTGGTCTGGTGGGCTTTCTGGTGGTTCTGGTCCCTTACCAGCCATCAATCCTGCTTCTCCGGCAAACAGTTCGTGGTCGCATGAGCAGGAAACATCTCTTCCCGATGAAATAACCGACGATCTACTCGACGAAGATGATCAGCCGACGGAAGAACACTATGGTATTAACCACTACCAGCAGCGCGAGTACCGCCAGAACTATCCTTACCAATCGCACTATGGCTCACAAACCCCGACGGGTCCATTGACACAAAACTCTACCGGCCCGTTAGGTGGCTATCAGCATACTGGCAACACAGGCCATCTACCCGCCGTCAACGCCCCGGCGGGCGGTACCATTGTACAGAGCACCGTTGTACAAAGTACCGTCGATCTCAATATGTTGATGGATATTATTGAAACCGTTTTTGATCGCCCCTCCATCTCGACGTTTGTCCTGATGACAGGCGATAAGGATTTTACTCGTATCAGTGCTCGCTTAAAGCTTCGATTGAACAAGACTGTTATTGTTGTTGGTATTCCAGGAACCGTCAGCCGAGATTTAATTAGCAGCGCCAATCAGTTTGTGCCGCTTGTTCCGGGGGGAGTGACTTCTAATACGGGGTCTCTGCCTGCTGTGCAGCAGATGTCTCCAGGCGGAACTGCCGGTCCGTCATCGTCGAGTACCGGTATTACTGCCCAGTTGCCAGCGATTTCCTATGGTGGACCGCCTATTGATCCGCTCGATCCTCAGTTCTTGCAGTTTCTCGATTACATCGACCGCAACTGGTCCTGGCGCACAATAATTGGGGTTTCAAACTTTATCGGCGATCCTCTCAATCCTAAGAACCGCTTCAGAGGCCGACTCACGCGTGAATCCGCCCGCGAATTGCTCACCACTTGCGTCCAGCAAGGTATCCTGCTTGTGCAGACAGACGCCACTGGTGCCGAGGATCTACGCCTTAATCGCGTCCACCCGGAAGTCGAAGAAGTCCTGAAACAGTTTGTCCGCTGAGTAGGGCGTGTTCTCTTTGCGTTGAAAACGAAGCAGCTAGATCTCTAGAGTCGAATGGCCCCATATATGGGGCCATTGTTCTATTTCCTGGTTTTTCACAAAGGAGTGTCTGTATGAGTATCGATGAAATCCGTCTTGCCTTCTTCCGCAAGCTGATTGCCAGCCCCAGTCCTTCTGGTTTTGAACAGCCGGTACAGCAGGTCATCCGCGAAGAGGTCAAGCAGTACACTGATGAGCTACGCACAGATGTGCATGGCAATGTAATCGCGGCGCTCAATCCGACGGAATCTCCCCGTGTGATGCTGGAGGCCCACTGTGACGAACTGGGATTCCTCATGCGCTACATTGACGAGCAGGGCTTCCTCTACTTCGCACCGATTGGCGGCTTCGATCCATCCACTCTGCCGGGGAATCGCGTACAGATCCATACACCCACCGGGCCTGTGCTCGGTGTGATCGGACGCAACCCCGCGCACCTGCTGAGTCGGGAAGACAAGGAGAAAGCTCCGCGCCTGCAAGACCTCTGGATCGACATTGGTGCCGCTAATCTGGATCGACATTGGTGCCGCTAATAAAGAGGAAGCGATGCAACTGGTGCCGCTCGGTAGCGCAGGTACACGCGCGGCTGAGCTGGAACCGTTGCGTGGTGACTTGCTGGTCTCGCGCGCACTGGATGATAAGTCAGGCATCTTTACCGTTATCGAGGCCGTGCGACGCATTTATGAGCGTCGTGCTGAGCTAAAAGCTGGCGTCTACTTCGTTTCCGCCGTTCAAGAGGAGGTAGGACTGCGCGGTGCCCGTACCAGTGCATATAGCGTGGACCCACAGATCGCCATTGCGGTCGATGTGATGTTTACCTCCGATCATCCAGGCACATCGAAGACTGAACTGGGCGACGTGAAACTGAATGGGGGACCTGTCATCACAGTTGGCGGCAACATCAATCCACGTGTCTACCAGCTCCTGATTAAAGCGGCAACAGAGGCCGGGATTGCGTACCAGATCGACGTACAGTCATCTCACACAGGCACCGATACAGATATGATTCAAGTAACACGGGGAGGCGTGGCGACCGGCCTGATGAACATTCCCTGCCGCTACCTGCATACTGGCTCGGAGGTGGCTTCGCTCAAAGATATGGATGAGGTTGCAGAAATGCTGGCACGCTTCGTACTGGCTCTCTCAGAGGAGACTGCCATTATCCCATAATAGATCCGCCATCAGGGCAAATGCCTCCTATGCAACAGTAGGAGGCATTTGCTCTGGATACTGCGCATGCGGCTGCTCGTAGTCTTCGTACCGCATGGAATCGGGCGACTGATAGTGTGGCTCATTCTCACTCTGACGCACCTGATTGGCACTCTGCGCCTGGTAGCCCTGCTCATAAGGAGCCGTAGATGCTGAGGATGTCGGTGGCTGGTAAGGCGGCGCAGCCGGTCGGTAGTATTGCTGCGGCGGCTGATAATACTGTTGCTGCTGTCCCCACTGTCCCCACTGGCCGTTCGGAGGCGCACCCCATCCCCACATTGTACTTGACGTTGCAGCGGCCATGATGGCACGGATAATCAGGGAGAGAATGATGGCAAAGATTAACGTGCCAACAAACGCGCTAAACGAGTGAGAAAAAACGAATATGATCAATGGGAACATGAAAGGGAATCCTATCGGAAAGCCCCATCTGCGCCCCCGATATCTATACCACATGGTTTCTTTTCTTCCTCTATTACTCAGGAGGACCAGTATCTATCCTTCCTGCTGACTATACCTACAGGAATACTTCTCTATACTTCCCTTATTGTAGCATATTACTATTTGCTATTGCAAGTATTGCTACCGGCTATTTCAGGGCTGCTACAGCGTCTTCTTTGCTTGCTGAAACAGAGCACAGAGACGAATATCTGGTAAGATTCTACGCTGTTGGGAAACACAAATAAAATCATATACCCGTTCGTCTACGCTCCGCTCTGGCCTGTCAACAATTCAAAGAAAAGCACAACAACGGCAATCAGCAGGATGAGCACCGTCAGAAGCAGGCACGCATTGTTGAGCAGGCTCAGGCGCTGCTGATGCATTATTCGTCCACTGTTGCCCACCAGCAGGAGTGTCACGATGAGTAGCGGCGCCAGTATGCCGGTCACCACGTTGGCCCAGAAGATGAGCTGTATCGGCTCTATGCCGATCAGCGCGAGAAGCAAGCCGGCCAGTAGCACGGCGGAAAGAGCCAGGTAGAATCCTTCATTCTGCCAGGGCCGCTTCGATAAGCCTGCCGGCCAGCCAGACATCCCCGCAACTGCATAGGCGCTGCTTGCCATCAGCACCGGTACAGCCACAACTCCTGCGCCGATCAGACCGGCGGCGAAGAGATAGCGTGCGAATGGCCCTGATAGCGGCCCAAGCGAGCGCGCCAGATCCAGAGCCGTATGTATTGTCATATGATGCGTGTAGAGCGTTGCAGCAGCACAGACGATGACAAAATATGCGACCAGGTTGCCGCTGATTACTCCGACGGAGACATCGACTGTAGCCCCTCGTATCTGCTCCCTCAACGTTCCGGGACGCTCCTGCTCTTTTTCTCCCTGTACCTGCCAGAACATGGAATAGGGAGAGATGGTCGCGCCCAGCAGTGCAATCGCGCTGCTTATACTCGTAAAGGAAAAATCCAGGTGTGGTACAAAAGTATTGACCAGTACCGCCTGCCAGTTTGCCCGCACAAATAGCGCAGCAAGCACATAGGCTACAAAGGCGAAACTCATAGCGAGGAATATTTTCTTCAGCGACTCAAAGTTGCGATAGACCGTAAGATACCAGAGAATGGCGGCTACCGGTACAACAAACCAGAACCAGGTGATGCCACTCAGTAGTTCCAGGCCGCTGCTGATTGCTACCAGGTCGGCCCCGATTAATGCGACATTGGTAATCAGGAGCAAGAGCGTGACAACGATGGCGACAGAACGGCCATACCGCTCGCGCAGCAGTTCTGCCAGTCCTTTCTGGCTGATCCTTCCGATGCGGGCGCAGGCATACTGTACTGACAGGTAAAGCGGCGTAGAGAGCACCAGTAGCCAGAGATTCCGGTATCCGGCGGCAGCACCGTTTAGCGCGTACGCGGTCACGGCGGAAGCATCGTTACCTGCCATACCTGATAACAGGCCCGGACCGATAGTTCTGAGCAGCGTTGGCGCACGCACGGCAGGGATATCTTTTTCCAGTTCGCGCAGTCCCTCAGCCGTAGGTGCGCGTTGCTCTACCTGGTCGAGCATGCTCTTCTGCTCTTCTGGTGGTAATACGTTACTGCCTGGCTGCGAGAGAGCTTCCAGTTCCTGCTCGTCGGCGCTGATCTTAACGGTCTCGTCAGAAGCCTGCCCGCCTGGCTGCGCCTCTATCGCTTCAATACGGTCGGCAGGCACCTCTACTTGCTTGCGAAAGATGAATCCTTTCGAGATTTTGAGTTTTTCGATTCTGCCATGCCGGTTTCTTTCAACTCCGGCCACTCTGGCCTGGCTGACATCCTCTTCGCCGAGATCACCCTGTGTCGCCTCAACTTTCATGCCGGGTAGAATAGGACGCCGACTCGCGGCTGTTCTGTGATGCGATTTCCTTCTATGTTTGCGCGTGCTTTTCATGACAAGGTATACACGATAGTGGATCAGCAGGAGTTTCGCCCACAGTTTTTATTTTGCAGCGGCAGGCAGCCTGTAATTGCTGAAGAACTGCCAGATGACCTCGTTTGCGTTGATGACATGGGTGGTGTTGGGCGTGCCGGGCCAGCTATGACCGCCGTCGCTGATGCGGTAATGCTTCACAGTGACGCCGGGCGCACAGCGGGTCCATTCGCGGCCGGTGACATCCCCTTGTTGGAAGAAGGCGTGCGACGTGTGATCGCATTTGTCGATATCCAGCCAGATATTGAGATAATCCTGCACGCCCGCCATGTGCCTGGTTGGATTGCCGGCATAAGGGGCCTGTGTATCGGCGGCACCATGTATTTCGAGCACGGGCAGTGGCCGCGCAGGATGGCAACCTTCGGGGAGAGGATAGTAGGCCCCTGAAACCGTTGCCAGCGCAGCGATCTGATTGCTGAGCCGGCAGGCTACGCGATAGGCCATCCCCCCGCCAAGCGAGAAGCCGGTGACATAGATGCGCTGCGTGTCGATGCAGTATTGTTTTTGCATGTAAGAGAACAGATCGCGCGTGAACTGGATATCGTCGGCGGCGCCGGTTGGCCCATAGGCGCCGACCCCGGCATTCCAGGTCGGGGGAGAATCCAGGCCCTGCGGAAAAACCAGCACAAAGCCAGCTTTATCCGCTTCACTGGCTGTCTGCGTGTTGTGCTCCATGTTCTGAACGGTCCAGCTATAGCCGTGATAGGAGACCACCAGCGGCTGTGGATGTTGCCCGTATGAAGGTGGTAGATGCACCAGCAGAGAGCGTTGTACACCGGACGAAACAATAGTATCAATATGGTCGCCTGCTGCGTGAGAGGGCGTGGTGCATGATGGTTGAGGTGTAGCAGCAGAAAAGAGGGCAGGCTGCGACGGATTTTTTGAGAAAATCTGCTGGCGCGCGCTGTAGACATAAACAGCCACGCCGACGCCCAGAATGAGCGCCAGGGCAAGAAAAACCAGTGCGACTGTACGGCGGAAGGAAGCTTTTTGCTGCACGATGACTACTTCTATCACATTATTTACTGTGTTGATAGTATACCCACTTTCCCCCGGTTTTGCCAAGACCAGGGGCGCGGGATTTCTCTGTGAGGGCAGGAAGGTGCCCCTTGATCACCAGTTCTGCCTCTGCTCACCATTGCGTTTGAGATGTTCAAGCAGTTCCCGGTGCAGGCTCTCGACAGAGTGAATCAGTGGAAGAAGCACGGTCTTTGTACGATACGGCGGAATCGGCTGTTCAGGGTGCTGCACTATATTTTGCAGATACTCGTTGTAGGAAAAAATATCTTGCTGGAGCTGAGTCAGTTCGCTGCTGATCTGCTGAGAACGCTGTAACCGCGTCCAGAGAGTATTGATGACGCCAACAAGCGGCCAGAGCACCCTGGCCGGTGGATAAGGGATACGGCCTATAATCTGATGATTGATGGCATCAGTATGTACCTGAATAATCTGCTGAATGCTCTCTTCCAGTTCTCGCTTTTCCTGGACCTCTACTTCGTTCTGCATAGCGGTTGCGCGTTCAAGATTGGCAATAAACTCGGCATGATATGCCTGGCGTGTTGCCTTTGTTATACTCACTATCCAGAGAGTAATAGCTGCTGCGACGATGAGGAACAGAGCGATAGGACGTGTAACAATGGCTATGAACTGCCCTCCCGCCAGCAAGTGGGTAAACGTCTCCGTGCGCGGCTGATAGGCAAGATCTCCCAGGACAAAAAGACTATTCCCTATGGTAATAATCCAGACACCGCGCAAAGGAAGTACCGCGATTGCAAGAAGCTCTACCAGGATGTATAAATCGTATAGTTGTAATCCTGTTTCATCCAGAGGCGTCGTTGTAAGAATAACAGTCGTCAGCGCAACTTCAAATCCGAGCGTCAGAATAATTCCCGCAATCAGCACCTTACCCTTGCGGTTGAATAACAATGAGAGGATACAGGCAGCAACCATTGAGAGAACAACATAGCGTACATAGTAATTGGGAATAAAAAGACTGGAAGGGAAAACCAGAATCATGCTGGGAAGGAAGAAAAAAAGGATAGCGCTGAGTGAGCGCGCTCTGCGATACGCTTCGCGCTGGAGAATGCGAGCATCGGCTGGCGGTTCAGGTGGGGCAGCCAGACTATGCCACCGCTCCAAAATACGCAACCTGCCGGACCTCTCCGAAGCGCGCACTTCATCAGAAGGCCGATTCTCAAGGGCAGAAGGAATGCCGGAAATTCGTGAATCGTTCATAGTTCTTTGTTAACCCCCAGATGTAAAAATGTAAAAAACTATTTTTAAACCTATAATGCATATTCTGCATAGCGCACTATAAAGTGCAAAGAGACAACTGAGCTACAACGTCTATTTAGCTTGAAGAGCCTGAAAAGCAGTTTAACACAATGCTATGTGGAAGTCCAGTTTTCATAACAGGGTACTATGCCGGGGAGGCATTGGTAAAAGGGCGGAGCAGAACCGATGCGACACAGAAAGAAAAAGCCTGATAAGCTTGCACCTCTTGACGTATACACTGCTTCAGTGTATGCTACTTATTACTGATATATCGAAATTTATCAGGAATATTTCGCTGGCCGATTCGTTACGCTCATCAGGGCGGCCTGTTTTTCTCTGCATCTGCATTCTGCTTATCTCCTGGGGGGACTCTCATGACAGAGAAAAGCTGGCTATGCGACTGCACTGATGAGGTATATAGTGCTCCAATCTAGATCCAGGGAGGGTTCTCTTGTCTCTTACCTCAACAAAAACGCACTCTGCTCGCCGCATCAGTCTGAAGACTCCGCCGGGGCCAAAAAATCCATTAAGCAGCACCCTGGCTTTCCAGCGCACGCCGCTGGCATTTCTCTCAAGTTTAAGGCAACAGTATGGAGATATCGCTCAGTTCCGCCTGCTCACCATGCCCGTCGTTGTCATCAGCCACCCGGACTACGTCCAGCAGGTCTTGCAGAAGAAATATACCAACTACGACAAAGATGTCTTCCTCTTTAACGTTTCCAGATCATTCCTGGGTAATGGCCTTGTAACTGCTGTTGGGGGAGAAAGCTGGCTCCGCCAGCGCCGGCTGATGCAGCCGGCCTTCCATCGCCAGCGTATCACGGCGATGGGACAGGTGATGACCGACACGACTCTTAAGATGCTAGAGCACTGGCAGGTGTGTACCAATCAGGATCAGACGCTCGACATCGAAGAGGAGATGATGCGTCTGACGCTTCAGATTGCCGGCCTGGTACTTTTTACTATGGATGTCAGTGGCACATCGCATGCGTTCGGTCAGGCTTATGCTCAAGTCAACACCGCTCTTACTGACTTTCTTCGCTTCCCGCTTATTCCGCTTAGCTGGCCAACATCACGTGGGATTCGCTACCGGCGTGCTATTCGCGCAATGGATAAGATCGCCTACGATATCATTCACCGGCGCCGTCAGAGTAATGAAGACGCTAATGATTTGCTTTCCATGTTATTACAAGCGAGAGATGAGGAAACTGGTGAGGGGATGAGCGATCTACAACTGCGCGACGAAGTGATGACACTTCTGTTTGCCGGCCACGAGACGAGCGCCAAAGCACTGACATGGACATGGTACTTGCTTGCAAAACATCCCCATGTGGAACGGAAACTCCATGAGGAACTTGGCAGCGTTCTGGAAGGACGCACGCCAACAATTGCAGATCTGCCACGTCTTCCCTACGCTCGCATGATCCTTGAAGAATCGATGCGTCTCTATCCTCCATCCTGGCAGGTTATGCGACAGGCGCGTGAGGAAGATGAGATGGGAGGCTACCGCATTCCGGCTCACACGATAATCTTCTGGAGCCAGTATATCGTCCACCGCCATCCCGACTTCTGGGAAAATCCAGAGCAATTTGATCCTGAACGCTTCTCTCCTGAACAGGGACAAAAGCGTCATAGCTGTGCCTACATTCCCTTCAGCAGCGGACCGCGTATGTGTATCGGCAATGCACTTGCGCTGACAGAGATGCATCTGATTTTGGCAACCATCGCACAGCGCTATCGTCTCGCGCTCGTACCCGACAATACCAGCGTGGAGCCGATCCCATTGATTACCCTGCATCCAGGCCGCTTCCGTATGCGTCTGGAGCCAGCAAAATGAGGAAACAATCTGTCATTTCCGTTCATCCGTCATGGCAATGACGTTGCTTTGCTTCAAGAACAGGAGACCTTTTTCTACGTCACTACCGTGCAGGCGCGGCAGCATCGCTTTAATATCAGCAACAGTTCGGCTTCCATCGATCATTGAAAAAAGCCATCCTAGGATGAGCCTCTGGTTATATGTGAGAGATGTAAACCGGTCAAGATCCAGCGTCTGCACCAGTGGAACCGGAATAATCTCATCCGGGACGAGAGGAGCAGGGGATTGCGCCTTCAGTAGATGGTCAGGACCACCTGCCACCTGTTGAGGGCGCGGCGGTTGTGACTGTAGTCGTGGTCGCGATTGTAGCTGCGGACGAAAGACCCATGCAAAGGGTCCTTTTTTCTCATCAATATTTATAATTGTATCTATAGTTATAGGGAACCTTCGCCCGGTTGCATCTTCGACGGAACAGGACGTTATCTTGCCACCTGTGAGAAAAATGTAGCACTGACATCGACCACGAATACCAGGTACATGAACTATTTCAGCCTGGAGCATTCCCTGTTTCTGATAACGCTGTAACGTATTTAACACGATAGCCAGGCCGAGACTGGCATCAATTCCATTATCCACATCATGCTCCTAATGACGTATTTTTGAAAACATTCTTTTATTTATTTATATAGATTCTCCCATTCTTTGTCCAGATGGAGCAGCCAAAATAGCAAAATGAGGTTTCTTCCTTCGACGTCAATTTAAGAAAAAGCCAGGACCAGTGGGCCTGTAAAGCCTCCTGACGAGGTGCGCCGGGTCTCCATATAGAGGGGAAGGTGTCTCCAGAAAACTCTTTCTCCTTTGGGAGAGTAAGGCCCCCCTCTAAAGTTGACGCCAAAGGAGAAACCTCATAGGCATTCACTTAACAGAAAAGCCCTGAGTGCTAAATGCCCATGACAATGCGAATATAGTTGCGCGTCTCGGCAGGAATGTAGTTCATCCAGTTGGCGCCGCCGATCTGGATGGCGCGGTTGACATTGCCGCTGCCCGCATTGTAGGCTGCCAGAGCCTTAGCATAGTCACCGCCATATTGCTTGTAGAGCCGGGCCATGTATTGCGCGGCTCCTTTGAGGGCGGCAACGGGATCGTAAGGGTTAATGCCGAGGCCGGCGGCTGTAGATGGAAGAAACTGGGCAATACCGACGGCGCCAGCAGGTGATACTGCATTAGGGTTAAACCCACTTTCTGCGTTGATCTGGCGTACAAAATACTCCGGGGGAATACCAGCGTCAATGGCGCTCTGACGGGCGATAGCAACGTACTGGCTTTTGGGTAGTGTCATCGGAGGGAGATTAGTCGGCTGGTTAGTGGTTGCTTTATTCGCGTCGGGATTCGCATGCTGGACCAATCCCATACCCTGTTCCAGGGAGCGTACTGAGCTGACCAGGCCGTCTACCAGCGGAATACCCGACTGCCCGGCGCCAAGCGGGGTAAGGGTGAAGAGTGACACCAGCAAGAAGAGCAGAAGCATACTCAGAGCAACGGTGCCACGTATGTGGGCAGGCAGGCGGCGCTCCCGGCTACCTTCGCTTTGCCCGGTCCGCTTCTGTTGCTTGTTCCTGCTGCCGGGGATGATGACAGGCTTCCTGACAGGTACAGGCATTGTGGCTTGCAGTGCAGCGACCAGCGACTGTGTTGTGGCAACATCGGCTATCGGGCCGATGTCCGGTTGTAAAGGTTCGGTCGTCAAGCGACCCGTCAGGCGACCCGTCAGGCGATCCGTCAGGCGACCCGTCGGACGCCCAGTTGGCATGAGCCTGGCTTTTGTGAGCTTACGCGAGTGACGATTGTGGGAAAGCGGCTCCGTGATTATTCTTTCTGATGGAGATACTGTATCGTCAGCAGTCAGCGCGGGTCGATCTGAAGTGCGTGCGCTTCCTGCTTTTTTTTTGCCAGTTACAGGGAAAGAATCTGTAATGGGAGGAGAAGTTGTGGTAAACAAATCCGGGTAAAGCTCCTCTGCCAGGGTATCGGTCTGCGGCCCTGCTTGCATCCGGTACGATGGGAGAGAGTCCAGTGATCGCATGTCCTACCTCATTACTTCAAAATATTTCATCGTTTGTGCTGAGTCTAACCGAATGGACGGGGGGCAGTCAATTTTTCGAGCGAAGATGGGTGAAAAGTAATGGAGGAGCCTGAAAAAATCTTCACTGGTCTCGAAGCCGATTATGAAGCGCGCTTAAAGGATGACACGATTTTACAGAATAATTGAAGAGTATTTCGTAGAGTATGAGGTAATGCAGGAGCAGGATAGCTCGTATCAGACTACCAGTTCTTCGATGAGACGTAAAAACTCGTCGAGATCTATGGGTTTGTGCATTCCGACGATATGACGCTTCTCCAGCTCCTTTTGTGGAAGACGCGCGCTTAACATGATGACAGGAATGTGCCGGAGGGCCTCGATTGCGTGCAGCTGATCGTAGAGTTCCAGCCCGTTCATGTGTGGTAACTGGTAATCAAGAATAAATAAGTTTGGCTTGATACCTTTGACAATATGCAGTGCTTCCAGACCATCAGTAGCCAGGAATGCCATATAGGTTGTTTCCTGTGCAATGGCCTGCACAAGTACCTCGCCAATGCTCGCGTCATCCTCAACCAATAGAATTGTCTTAACGCTGCTCTGTTCTCCTGTTGTGAGTTGCTCTTCCTTTTGAGCCATACCTTGCTCCTGACCATCCTGTAGCGACTGTGTGAATCCTCATTGTGAGCGTTTCGCCACTTATCGAAATTGCAATTACTATACCACGACTACTAGCAGAATAATAGTCAGCAATAATCTTTCTAACCTTTCTAAACGCGCTTTAATGCTTTTTTTACTGTAGCAGGAGGAGACCCCCATTCGCGTTCACTTTAGCGGATATCTCATCTTCTCCAAAAAAGAAAAACAGGGAGAAAGAGTTTTTCGGAGGCGTTTGTCCCACTTTGGACCGCACCCGCTGAGCGGGGACCCGCCTGGGCTTCGCCGGCCCCGCAGAGGGCGTACCTCGCCATGCGGGCCGGCCCGGGTCGCGTGGACACTCCCGCCTGGACCCCATTCTCTGGGGGGGCAGGTAGCGTGGTCAAATCTCAGCGAAACAACACTTCTGCTTGACAACAGATGCACTCATCGTATACAACTAAATCGTGAGTCATATGCAGGCGCAAATACGACAGCAGCGAACCGCTCAGGCTCACTGAAACGCCTCGCTTCACATACTCTGTTATTCGAGGGACGTTCCTCGAAAATATTTTAGTAAAGGGAGATGAGTTATGGCTTTCGAGCTTCCACCACTGCCGTACGACTACAATGCCCTTGAGCCGTACATCGACACGTTAACCATGCAGATACACCATGATAAGCATCATGGCACGTATGTTGCGAACCTCAACAAAGCGTTGGAAGGGCATGCGTTCGCTAACCTTTCGGCGGAGGAAGTGCTCCGTCGCATTAATGAAGTGCCGGAAAATGTGCGTACCGCTGTCCGCAACAATGGCGGCGGCCATGTCAATCACACGATGTTCTGGCAGATCATGAAGCCCAACGGCGGTGGTACACCGACCGGCGAGCTGGCACAGGCCATCAATGCGAAGTTTGGCTCGTTCGACGCTTTTAAGTCGGCTATAAATACAGCCGGGGCGAACCGCTTCGGCTCCGGCTGGGCCTGGCTCATTCTCAATAAGAGCGGCGATCTTGAGGTCATCTCAACCGCCAATCAGGATAGCCCGCTCATGGACGGCAATTACCCGATTATGGGCGTTGATGTGTGGGAACATGCCTACTACCTCAAGTACCAGAACCGCCGTCCTGAGTACCTCAACGCCTGGTGGAATGTAGTGAATTGGGACGAGATCGCCAGGCGTTATGCACAAGCTCGCTCTAGCAAATAGTGCCGTCTTATTCCCGCATACTGTGAACGTGAACTGCTGGTCGATTCACAAGCTACAGGTTGACAATTCCATATGGAATTGTCAGCCTGCTATTATCTCTATCATAGAATAGTTATCCACAATTATTGTGGATAACCTGGTAGAAATGTGGAGAAGTACCTGAGGGAAAGTAACATTTGCCTGGCCTTGTTCGTATATGCAGAGAAAGCTTTTTTTATGATAAACGTCTATCACTAAAGAAGAAGGCTTAAAGATCGTGGGTTCCGAATATATGGGGCCATTCCCCCCATCCGATAGTATGCAGAAGCAGCACAATACCCAAAAGGATGCATCTTCTGTTGTACTGCCGCCGGCCGAACAGTCGCAATCGCCACAGGTCTCACAGGCTTCCGATAAGGACGAACTCCACCCCGGCCTGCCGGCTACCCCATTGCCACAGCGTGGGTACGGTGGGACAATGCCGCAGGCCACAACCGGGGAGCCGCTGAACGGTGAGCCAGTCTACCGCGAGCATGCCTCAGTGCCTTTGCCGCCGCCCTATCCGGTATACTACTATCAGCCAACCGTACCGTCGCAACCGCCAGGACAGGGATATACCACTCCTGCCGGGCAGCAAAATCAGGGGCAGGGACAGCAGGTTCCGCCACAGTATGGCCCGTATCCCGGCTATTCCTGGGGATACTATGGGCAGCCACATGCTTATAATGGTTATGGCTATCCGCCCTATGCTTACCCGTATCAGTATCCATATCAGTATC
>JADBKA010000104.1 GCA_014896635.1 Ktedonobacteraceae bacterium | reverse complement strand
AACAATCGACCTCTGGGTCGTGGCCGGGCCTACTATCAGCTTGCTGGTTATCTGATGGTAGGCACTGCCGCGCTCTTATTTGGCTTCAATGGCAACCTCTCTCGTTTTCTCTTTCAGGATAATATCTCGCCTGTGACGCTGGTCGAGTTTCGTATGCTCATCGGCGCCCTGTGCCTGCTCGCTGTGCTGCTACTCAACCGGCGCAAAGCACTGCACATTGCGCGCCGCGACTGGCCCTGGGTCATTGCTTTCGGTCTTTCGCTGGCGCTGGTCACTTACGCCTACTTCATGGCGATCAAATACCTGCCAATTGCCATCGCGCTGGTGATTCAGTTCAGTGCCGGGGCCTGGATGGCGCTGGGAGAGGCGCTCTGGCGCCGCAAGCCGCCGTCCTGGAACGTGCTGGTCGCCCTGGCTCTGACGCTCGGCGGCATTGTGCTGCTCACCGGCCTCTGGCACCTGAGCCTCAACGGCCTGGATGCCATAGGATTGATCTTCGCCGTCCTGGCCCTGCTGACCTATATTGCCTACCTGCAGCTTGGACAGCGCCTGCGCAACGTGCCTTCCCTGACGGCGATGACCTATGGCTCTTTCGTTGCGTCCCTGTTCTGGCTCTGCATACAGCCACCCTGGGCCATCCCTGCCAGCACCTGGACACCCTGGCACATGTTCCTGATCACGCTGGTTGGCATTCTGGGCATGGCGATCCCCTTCACGCTCGATCTTATCGCGCTCCAGTACATCAACGCCACGCGCGCGGGCATCGCCGCGACGCTGGAACTGGCCGCTGCCAGCATTATTGCCTACTTCTGGCTCGGCCAGCGCCTGGATCTCTCGCAAATCATCGGCTGCCTGGGCATGGTTGCCGGCATCATGATCCTCCCTTCAGAGAAGTCAGCGGCTCCCGAAGTCGCATGATGAAGAGAAGAAGGGCTTCAGCGGATTGTTTTCTCGCGGTTGGGGTCTTCTTTCTCCAGCAGATACGTGTGCCTGTACGCTTCGCAAACGAGCTGGCAGATCTCTTCAGGATTGTCTGACATGCGCAAAAGATCCATGTCAACAGGCGAGATTTTCTCTTCTATCAGCATCGTATGCTGCATCCAGTCTAGCAGGCCCCGCCAGTACGCGGACCCGTACAGGATGACCGGAAAGTTGCTGACCTTTTTGGTCTGGATCAAGGTCAGAGCCTCAAAAAGCTCGTCCATCGTACCAAAGCCGCCGGGGAAGATGATAAAAGCGTTTGAATACTTCACAAAGAGTGTTTTGCGCACAAAGAAGTATTTAAACTCCAGATCAATATCCAGGTAGGGGTTTGAACGCTGCTCAAATGGCAATTCGATGTTGCAGCCAATCGAGAGATTGCCGGACTCCTGCGCGCCTTTATTCGCGGCTTCCATGATACCAGGACCGCCGCCGGTGATGATACCAAAGCCGGCTTTGCCGAGCAGGTAGGCCGTCTTTTCTGCTGCCCGGTAGACGGGATCGTCAGGTCTGGTGCGCGCAGAGCCAAAAATGGCGACCGAAGGTGGAATGTGAGCTAGAGATTCAAAGCCGTTGACGAATTCGCTCATGATGCGAAAGACGCGCCAGGGGTCGGTGATGGTAAAGTCCAGGTTGAGCGCGCGCTCAAAGGCATGATCCTCGGTCTGAATGACTTCCTGGGGTACCGGTTCACTTGGACTGATGAGTGGCTGAGTACGGCGGCTGAGCAGGCGCTCATCTTCTGTAACGGCTCTCCCTTTGCTCCTCAGAGCGCGATAGCGGTCCGTTGCTTTCCTGTCACGCCCGGCGGAAGCTCCATTAGCCTTATAGGCTCCCCCGTTGATTTTTTGATTATGGCTATACCCCTGACTATGACCAGTTCCATTGTTCTTCATACGATTCCGACTCATAGGTTTACTCTTCATCTATCGCTTTATTTACAACGACGTTATCAGGCAAAATTCATACGCGCAGGAAGAGATAAGGTTTCCTTGCCTTTAATCTCTTCAGTGCCACATCAGTGCCACATTACTGATCACTGCTGTGCGTCTCGCTGAGATGCCCCTTCAATATAACGGTGGCAAGTGGGGGAAGTGTCAGAAGAATAGAGTGCGGACAGCACTGCCAGAACACAGGACCACTCGGCATCGGTTGCTCATTGCACACGCCACTGCCCCCGTATTGCCTCTCATCGCTGTTCAGCACTTCATAGTATACACCTGCATAAGGCACGCCGATGCGATAGCCGTAACGCGGCACAGGCGTAAAATTGCATACAAAAATGAGCGTCTCTTCCGGCACTGCGCCGCGTCGCATAAAGGAAATGACACTGTTGTCCGAATCATGGCAGTCGATCCAGGCAAAACCGTGCGGGTCGTAATCCTGGGAACTGAGCGCCGGTTCCTGCCGGTAGAGCCGGTTGAGATCGCGTACAAAAGCGCGTAATTGCGCATGGCGCGGGTCGCTGTGCGGCTCCAGCAGATGCCAATCCAGGCTCTCTCCATACTGCCACTCGTGCCACTGCCCAAATTCTCCCCCCATAAAGAGTAGCTTCTTGCCTGGATGCCCCCACATGAATCCATACAGCGCGCGCAGGTTGGCGAAGCGCTGCCACAGGTCGCCGGGCATTTTCGTCAACAGCGAGCCTTTTAGATGGACCACCTCGTCATGCGAGAGCGGCAGCACAAAGTTCTCTGAATAGGCGTACATGAGCGAGAACGTGATGTTGTTATGATGGTAGCGCCGGTGGATAGGGTCCATATGCATATATTCCAGTATATCGTGCATCCAGCCCATATTCCACTTGAAAGTGAATCCCAGGCCGCCGACATACGTTGGACGCGAGACCAGCGGCCAGGCCGTAGACTCCTCTGCAATGGTGACAGCTCCCGGCACCTGCTCATAGACCGCTTCATTGAATTGGCGCAGGAACTCAACCGCTTCCAGGTTCTCGCGGCCCCCATAGACGTTCGGCACCCACTCGCCCGACGGTCGCATATAGTCGAGATAGAGCATCGAAGCGACTGCATCAACGCGCAGCCCGTCGATGTGATACTCGCGCAGCCAGAAGAGCGCACTACCAATGAGGAAATTGCGCACCTCGCTGCGTCCATAGTCGAACACATACGTCCCCCACTCCTTATGCTCTCCCTTGCGCGGGTCAGCATACTCGTAGAGATGCGTGCCATCAAAATAGCTCAATGCAAAGCCATCTTTGGGAAAGTGCGACGGCACCCAGTCGAGCAGCACTCCGATCCCCTGCTGGTGCATATAATCGACAAAATATTTAAAGTCGTCAGGCGTGCCAAAACGACTGGTAGGCGCGTAGTAGCCCGTGACCTGGTAGCCCCACGAACCGTCATAGGGATGCTCGGTAATAGGCAACAGCTCAATATGCGTGAAGCCCATCTCTTTAACATAGTCGGCCAGCGCGTGAGCCATCTCTCGATAGGTCATGAAACGATCTTCTTCAACCGCCCCTTCTTGATGCCGTTCCGGCACATGGCGCCAGGACCCTGGATGCACCTCGTAGATCGAGATGGGTGCATCCAGTTGCTGCCGCCGCGCGCGCTGCTGCATCCATTCCGCATCCTGCCACTGATAACGATATAAGTCGGTCACGATACTGGCGGTATTGGGACGCAACTCGCTGGCAAAGGCATAGGGATCAGCTTTGTCCACGCGATAATCGTGAGCACGCGAAACAATGGCATACTTATAGAGCGCCCCCACCTGCACACCGGGAATAAAGCACTCCCAGATGCCCAGTTCCTGATGTCGCAGATACATAGGATGCGCACCACGCTCCCAGTGGTTAAAATCGCCAATAACTGAGACTTCGCGGGCATTGGGCGCCCAGACGGCAAAATGCGTCCCCGACACGCCGTCCACAGTACGCGGGTGAGCGCCCATTTTTTCATAGATATGATAATGCTTCCCCTGCCCGAAAAGATACAAATCAAAATCACTGAAGAGGGATGATACTGATTGTTCTTTATCTAGAGAGATTTCTTGACTGCTGCCGGTATTAGCCGGCTCACGTTGTTGATTCTGCTGTGCATGATATGACATAGCTTACAAAAATCCTTTTTCGCTCCATCCAACGATGACCATGAAAAAAGAATATGAGAACATCCCGTATTCTATCACGAATCAGGACATTGTTCAGATCAGCGAGTGACGAATGTCTCTGTTACGCGGAAACATAGCATTGCAATTGCTGCGCAATGTTTTGTAGGAGCAGTGGTTGCTGGCTCTGAAGGAAGAAGTGGTTGCCCGCCAGCATGTCCAGGGTGAATGCCCGCTGCGTCTGAAGCGCCCAGGCTTGCAGTTCTTGCCGGCTGACCAGCGTATCCTGTTCGCCGCCATAGGCCGAGATGGGGAGGTCAAGCGGCTCTTCCGGCGTATAGACATACGTCTCGCACAGCTCGAAGTCTGCGCGTAAAATCGAGAGCACGATTCTCATTAATTCCTCGTGCTGGAGAATGGCCGGCGGCGTTCCACCCAGACGGCGCAAGCTGTCGATCAGTTCGTCATCAGGCAAGAGATACTGTGGCTCGCCGCGATCCGGCAACTGAGGAGCGCGATGAGCCGCAACAAAAAGACGCACCGGCATGGGGGCATGTCGACGGCGCAGGTGCCGCGCCAGCTCGAAGCTGATCAGGGTACCCATACTGTGGCCAAAGAAGGCAAACGGGATATACATAAAAGGTTCAAGAGCCTGCGCGAGCGCCTCGATGAGAGGTGCAAGACGTGTATATGGCGCTTCTTTGATCCGGCTCTCACGGCCCGGCAGATGAACCGGACAGACTTCGATCTCCGCCGGGAACTGCTCCTGCCAGGTGCGATAGATCGCGGCGCCGCCGCCAGCATAGGGGAAACAGAACAGGCGCAGGCGCGGCTGAGCTTTCGTTTGTGTGATCCAGGGACCTGTCTGTACCATTGCGGCTTCCCAACTAGAATGCCAGTTGATAATAGACGATTTGCATATCCTGCTGCGGGAACGCCAGCGCGGCCACATAGCCGGGGGCCGGCTCAATATCGTGGACGAGCCAGCTCCTCTGGCCGTTGTCCTGCGAAGGCGGCACGATTAACGGCTGACCGGGCGGGGCTGCTGTGTCGATCTGACGGATATCGCCCGCCAGTCCGGCCAGGCCCTCTCCCAGCGCTTTCAGATATGCTTCTTTGCGCGTCCAGTAGAGAAAGAAGCGCCTGTGCATCTCGACGGGATCAAGTTCGCGCAGCACTCCGTTCTCCCGCACCGAGAAAAACCGCTCGGCGATTTGTCGCGCATCGGCCAGCGGGCGCACAAACTCGACGTCGATGCCCGGCTCGCACGCGCTTGAGAACGCGAATAGAGCAACCTCATGCGAGTGGGCGAGATTGAAGCGCACTTCGCCGGCGCTGCCCTTGCTGCCCTTGCCTGCCGGTGCGAGCGATGGCTTCCCCCTGGCACTATAGAGAAAGCGCAATCCGCGCGGCTCACTGCGCAGATAGAGGCCGAGAATCGTCCTGAGCAGGCCACGCGCAACGATAAAGCGGTTCCGGTCACGGACAAAGTGAAAGCTGGCCGCCCGCTGACGCTCATCATCAGCGAGCAGTGATTTCAGTCGCTCGATGGAAAATGGCGCTTGATCGAGGAAAGCACGCCAGATGTGGATTTCGTCTTCCGGCAGAGTGAGATCTGCCGAGGGAACCTGCCATGCTGCGCTTTCTTCGGCCATGATATGTTCCTCACAATCTTCTCTTCCCTTCTTTTCCACTTCGACGGCAAAAGAAGTTCAAAGAGCCTGCGGGAGGGGAGCACTCCCACACCCCTGCCAGAGGGCTATCCGCCCTCTGGCCCCTCAATACCTACCAGTAATACGTTGCACAACCCACCTGGATGCCGGCGCCAACCGCGATGAACAGCCCGATATCGCCGGGCTGCGCCAGATTACGTTCGTGTACCGCCTGCAAAGCATACGGCAGCGATGAGGTGAACAGGTCATACTGCGTATGCAGATCAACGAACTTGCTCCTGTCAACCTCCATGATATCACTCAGACCGTCAATAAAACTGGACGAGATCTGAGGCGGCAGGATCAGCTTGATGCGCGAGAGATCAAGCTGTTCGATACGCAGCAGTTCCAGTACCGTCTCACGGATACAGCGTTGATAGTATTGCTCAACGTGCGCATCCTGCTCAACGTACAGGCATGTTTTCCCGTCGCGTAGCATAGTGTGCGTATTGACAGCACCAATATATTCGGGAAAATGCTTGAAGACGAAGTTGCCGAAGCCTGTCTGCCCATCGGGACTGTAGTCCAGGATGAGTGCCGAGGCCGTCTCTTCAATGCCGCGTAGCATATTGGGCAGGATCTCGCGGTTATTCTCAATCTCTGCCGTGACGATCATGGCAGTAGCGGCTTTCTTGCTCTGCATCATACCGACAGCGGTATAGCAGGCATTGAGAACGCCACTGGCTCCATTGAAGAGATCGAAGGCGAAGGTTTTCTTATCTTCCTGCGACTGAATAGTATCATTGATCTCAAGCTGGCCTGCCACAATCGAGGCAAGGGCCGGTTCGCTGATGAAGTCGTCGCGGTAGACGCCTGTATAGATGAGCAGGTCAATATCGTTGCGGCTATACGGCGAAGCTTGCAGGCTACGCAGCGCCGCAGCTTTCGCCATTTCCAGAGATTCGCGCTTGCCATCCACAATCAGGGGCAGCGTGCCGATGCTAGCGACGCGCACGCGCTGCGTGCGTGGCAACAATGCCACGAATTTCTCGCGTGCCGGCGCGATCTTTTCTGGCTGCCAGGAACCTGTTGCGGCGCGGCGCAGACGGTCAGGCAGATCATCAAAGGTATAGATGGCCGTGCCGATATTGACGCCCGACCCGGTGATACCAAAGACGATGTTGCTATCAGATCTGATGCGCCCGGCCAGGATCTGATCCATGAGTGCGACGAAATGCGTGGTAGTAGCGGTATTGCCGCGCTCAGCAATATTATTGATGAGGTTGCCGTCGTGGCAGATCTCCTCACCGAAGTAGCTGTTGATCTCGCGCCCGGCGTCGTAGATGGTCATTTTCGACGTCTGGTGCATGATAATGTGCTGGAACGCCTCTTTAGGCCAGCCGGAACGCTCGATGACACGCGCGGCATGCGAAACCGCGTGCTGGATGTTGACAGCCGAGACCTTGACCGAATCGGTATACATGATGGCGCCGCCATGATCTTTGTCTGTCGCGCGGGCGATGCAGAGATCGTAGTAGCGACCAAGCGTGTACATCTCAAACTCGTGGAAGCCGAGCTTTGTATCAGCCGTTGTATCAAGAATGACGGCAGCACCGGCATCGCCGACGGTGAGGCAGGCCATGCGCGAATCCAGGTAGCCTTCGATCTCCTTCTGGGCAGTTTTCGTCAGGTGCGTAATGTACTCGCCGCTCACCACCATGCCGCGCCTGATCAGGCCGGCCTTGAGGAAGGCATCGACGATGTACATAGCAGTGAACATGCCCGTGCAGGCGTTCGAGACATCGAAGGCGAGCGCGTTGGTCAGACCGCAGCGCCGCTGCAATTGCAGCGCCATGTTCGGTTCAAACGAGACCTGGAAATCGGGTCCGTTGTAGCGCGAGATGTTGCTGCAAATCAGCAGGTCGATATCCTCCGGCCTGTATTTGGAATTGGAGAAGCAGTGCTCGATAGCTTTCGCTGCCAGATCAACCGAGAACTCCGTCTCACCCGCCATGCGCCTGTTCTTGATGCCCGTCAGTTGTTCCAGTGGGAATTTGATGGGAATATGGCACTGCGCCAGCACTTCTTTCGTCGAGACGATTTTTGGCGGCAGGTAGACGCCAATGCTCTCGATATGCATATGCCCGTAGTCGGGCTGTGCCGGCTGGTAGGGTCTGGAGGGCCGGTGCAGATCCGCCGTACTGGGAATATGGACCGCCGAACGACGCTTTTGCTGCTCTCGCGCTGCGTCATGACCATTGCTTGCAGCGGGAGCCTTACCAGCCACCGCCGCCAGCTCGGCAATCGTCTGGTGCTCAAAGATCTGCTCAGGCGCGAGATGAATGCCGGCTTCTTCAGCCTTTGCAATGACCTGTAAGCTCTGAATCGAGGCGCCGCCCAGATCGAAGAAATTGTCGTGGATGCCAACCCTGTCGATGCCGAGCACTTCAGCCCAGATACGCGCCAGTTGCTCTTCCAGCGGCGTGCGCGGGGCCACGAAGGCAGCTTCAAGCTCTGGACGCGCCGTGTCCGGGGCGGGCAGTGCCGAACGGTCCACCTTGCCGTTAGGACTGATCGGCAGGGCTTCCAGAAAGACGAAGGCGGCAGGAAGCATGTCCTGCGGTAGCCGTTCTTTCAGGTAAGCGCGCAGTTCTTCCACACCGGGACGCTGTCCACTATAGGCAGGGTTCGGCACGAGGTAGGCAACGAGACGCTTGCCAGGTGTGTCGTCGCGCGCCGTCACGACGACTTCTTTGATTGCCGGATGCTGCGCGAGCACCGTCTCGATCTCACCCAGTTCGATGCGCACGCCACGAATCTTGACCTGGTGGTCGATGCGTCCCAAAAACTCAATCGCACCATCCGCGCGGTAACGGGCAAGATCGCCTGTTTTGTAGAGTCGCGCGCCAGGCTGCTGGCTGAAAGGATCGGGAATAAACTTTTCAGCCGTCAGTTCCGGGCGATTATGGTAGCCGCGCGCCAGACCCACGCCGCCGATATGCAACTCGCCTGCGATGCCCACCGGTACCGGCTGCAAGGTGCGGTTGAGGATGTAGAGCTGCGTGTTGGCGATAGGATGGCCGATGGGAACGCTGCTCTCGGCGCTATCGCGCCGGCAGGTCCAGTGGCTGACGTCGATGGCTGCCTCAGTAGGACCATAGAGGTTGTACAGATCCGCATCGAGGCTGGCGAAGAAGCGTTTTTGCAGCTCGACTGAGAGCGCCTCACCACTACAAATGACGCGCTTCAGGCTGGCACAGCGCCCGCGCTCCAGCCCCGGCTGCTCCAGAAACGCCTGAAGCATCGACGGCACGAAATGCATGGTAGTAATCTGCTGCTCCTCAATCAGCGCGAGCAGATAGGCCGGATCTTGATGGCCACGCGGACGCGCCACTACCAGGCGGGCGCCGTTGAGCAGCGGCCAGAAAAATTCCCAGCCCGCCACATCAAAGCCAAACGGCGTTTTCTGTAATACCCGATCTTCTGCCGTCAGCCGGTACGCCTGCTGCATCCAGTGCAGACGATTGCAGAGGGCGCGATGAATGTTCATGACGCCCTTCGGTTTACCCGTCGAGCCTGACGTGTAGATCATGTATATGAGATTGTCAGGCTGCACAGCACTGACAGGATTCTCTTCGTTCTGCGACAGGCTGCACAGCTCGTTCTCCAGATAGAGGATGTGCCGATTGTCATGCGGCAACTGATCGCCCAGGTGTGGCTGCGTCAGGAGAATCTTCAGCCCGGCATCCTCGATCATCGAGAGTAGCCGCTCACGCGGGTAGGATGGCTCCAGCGGCACATAGGCGCCGCCGGCTTTGAGTACAGCGAGCAGTGCCACCACCATCTCGATTGAGCGTTCCATGTGTACGCCGACCAGCGTGTCGGGTCCAACGCCGAGCGTTTGCAGCGCATGCGCCACGCGGTTCGCTCGCCGGTTCAATTCATCATAGGTCAGTTGATCACAGCCAAAGACGACCGCAACGGCGTCGGGCGTGCGCTCAACCTGCGCTTCAAAGAGTCGGTGAACACAGGTATTATCCGGGAATTCGCTCTGTGTATTATTCCACTCGATCAGGATTTGCTGCCGCTCCTGTTCGGTCAACATTGGCAGTTCGAGCACACGCTGTTCGGGATGGGCCACAACGCTGCTGAGCAGCTCTTTGAAATGCTGTTCCATGCGGGCCAGCGTCGAGGCATCGAACAGGTCGGTGTTGTAGTGGAAGTCGCCAGAAAGCGAACCATCTACCTCAAAGATGGTCAGCGAGAGGTCAAAGTGCGCTCCCTGCTGCCCGCTGATAAACGACTCGAACTGAGGCGCAACCTGAGCGACTCGCGTAGCAGTGCCATCCAGGCTGTTCTGAAGCAGCTCGGCAATCGCTTCCGCTCCGTGCGCGCGCGGCTTATCCCAGATGAAGAGCGCCTGGATAAATGGCGAGTAGCTCGGATCGCGCTTCGGTTGCAGGCGCTCGACGAGCAGCGGAAAAGGAAAATCCTGGTGTTCCAGCGCCTCAATGACTGTCTGGCGCACCTGGAGCAGCAGATCCTTGAAAGTGGGGTTGCCGGCGAAGCTGGTACGCAGGGCGACCGGATTGGCAAGGTAGCCGATAATTTTCTCCTGGCCCGCGTGATTCCTGCCAAGCGTCGGCGTGCCGATCAGCAGATCTTCCTGGTCGGTATAACGATACAGCAGCACCTTGAAGACGGCCAGCACCAGGGTAAAGAGCGTGACTTTCTCCGCATATGCCAGCGCCCTGAGTTGCTTTGTCACAGCGTCGTCCAGGCGGAAGCTATGCGATGCGCCTTTGTAGGTCTGCACCGGCGGCCTGGGCCTGTCTGTCGGCAGATGCAACACCGGCGGCTCACCCGCCAGTTTCTGCTGCCAGTAGCGCCAGTGGCGTTCGCCTTCGGCGCTGGCCAGCAGTTCGTTCTGCCAGCGAATATAATCGGTAAACTGCGCACCTGCGGGCGGAAGCTGGACCTGCATGCCTGCCGTACGCGCAGCATAGAGCAGGCTCAGCTCGTCGATAAGCAGGTCCAGTGACCACAGGTCGGTGATGATATGATGGAGCGTCAGGCAGAGGACCGTCTCCTCTGCCGAGATGGGATAGAGCTTTAAACGCAGCAGCGGCCCCTGCTCCAGGTTGAAGGGACGATTCCCTTCGGCTGTGACTTCCTGGCGCAGGCGCTCCTCACTCCAGTGAGAGGCGTCGATGACCTCAATCGGAATCTGCTGATCGGGATGCAGGCGTTGCACGGGTTCCTGACCGTCCATAGCATAGGTGGCCGTGAGAATTGGATAACGCTGGATAAGTGCTTGCAGTGCATGCTGGAGCGCCGGAACGTCGATGGCGGCATGAATGCGCGCCGAATAAAGCAGATTGTATGCACTGCTGTCAGGTGCCAGGCGATACAGAAACCAGAGCGCACGCTGTCCCTGCGAAAGGGGGAACGTTCGTTGAGCATCCTCCACTTTCTTTCGCAGTAGCTGTGCGAGAAGTGCTCTCTTCTCCTGCGGTGAAAGCTCCGCAAGCTTGCGTGATGCGTCGTTCACTGGTTGTGATCCTCTTCCTGTTGTAAGATGTGGCTGAGCAGCGAGTCTACTTCGTTATCCGACAACTGCTCAATGTTTGTCAACAGGTGTGCGGCATCTTGCTGGCTCACCTGCCCCTGCGCCGGTCCGTTGGCAACCTCTACCAGTCCTTTTCCGGCAGTATGACTGGGGAGAGCATGCTCTTCCGATTGCGACGGCACGTCCGGCTGCGGCGGCAGGAAAGAGCTGAGTAGCGTATTGACCTCTTCATCCGAGAGCTGGTCGAGCTGCGCCAGCAATTGCTCAGCATCGGCCTGCTTACTTCCCTGCGTTGGGGCTTGAGGTGTAGCCTGCTGCTCTGCCGGCACCTGCTCGGTTGCTGTCGATGCTGTCGATGTTGTCGATGCAGGTACAATGACTTCTGCCAGTTGATAAAGCAGTTGCGTGGCAAACTGGTGAATGCTTGGTCCCTGTAGCAGCGTCACAATGGGAATGTGGATGCTCAGTTCCAGTTCGATCTTATTTTTTAGCTCTATCGACATCAACGAGTCGAGACCAAGCGTCGTAACCGGTTGCTGCACGTCTATACTGGACGCTGGCAGACGCAGCACACCCGCTATCTTCTCACAGAGGTACGCCTCTACCAGATGCTGGCGCTCTTCCGCCTGGACAGAAGCCAGGCTTGCCAGCAGAGGATGCTCTCCCAGCTTTGTGGCTTCTGCACGCGCAGGCTGCGCGTCTGCTTCTCCACTCACCAGGTAGGTGAAGAGTGGCAGCGTCACCAGTTGCGGATAGAACTGCTGTAAGAGGTGCCAGTCGAGCTTGAGCACACCGATCTGGGCTACTTGCTGCGGGATCAGCAGTGCCAGGGCTGCCAGTACCTGTTCTGGCGTGATGCGCTGGATGCCATGCGATTCCCAGTATTCATGTACGCGCAGACCTTCCTGCGTGGCCCCAAAACCCTTACCGGAGACCGCGCCCCAGTCAACACTGAGGGCCGGTTGCCCTTTGCTGCGCAGGTAATGCGCGAAAGCATCAAGAAATGCTCCTGCCGCCGCATAATTGCCCTGTGCCGCCGATCCGATCAGAGATGCGCCGGAAGAGAACAGGACGAAGAAGTCAAGCTGATCGTCCTGGAACAGTTTGTGCAGATTCCAGGTGCCAACAACTTTGGGATCAAAAACGGCTTTTACGGCTGCCTGATCCAGTTGAATCAGCGGGCGCACCAGCGATTGCCCCTGACGATCCTGCCAGACTGAGGCGGCATGCATAATTCCCCTGACCGGTGGACAGCCCTGGCGGCTCAGCTCCTGTCTAAAAGCCGACAACTGCAATTCGTTGGCAACATCAACCGCTCCATAGTGGACCCGCACTCCCGCAGCTTCCAGTTCGCGCAGAGCAGCGATTTGCCGGCCCGTGCGAGAATCGGGCGGAACAGTATCCCAATCCGCACGTGGTGGTAGGATGGTACGTCCCAACAGGACCAGGTGCCGCGCACCTTTTTGCGCCAGCCAGCGCGCTACTTCCAGGCCCAGTCCCCACAGGCCACCACTAATCAGGTAGCTGGCATCGGACCGAATTGTGACGGTTCGCCCGCTCCAGTGCTCACTGTCGGCCCTCACAAGGCGCGCTACATAGAGCTGACCCTGACGGAAAGCAATCTGATCCTCTTTATGCTGACGCGAGAGGATGTCAAGCAACTGCGCGGCGGTAAAGCTCGCAGACTCCTGCGGGTCAACGTCGATCAGCCCACCCCACAGTTCAGGGTGCTCGATAGCGCACGTTCTGCCAAAGCCCCACAACGGCGACTGGGCAATGGAGAGCTGCTGGACAGCCGGGCCGGCCGCCTGCGCCCCGTGCGTTACTAGCCACAGGCGCAGGTGCTCTCCGCCCTGTCCGCTGCGTTCTCCATACTGGGCGACGAGCGCCTGGAGCAGGCTCAAGGCGCTGCCAGTGCCAAGCGCCTGGTCACTATCCAGCGTGGCGCTGCTGGTCTCTCCCGGCGGCGCCATATCAAGGCTCCAGAGATGGAGTATATTATGCAGAGGGAATACTCCAGCAGTCTGTAGCTCTTCGAGCAGATGTTGCATATGCTGCGGGCGAGCGGGATTGATGCTGTACTGTACACCAGGTTGGAGTACCTGGAAACTATAGCCGGCAAAAACTTTGATACACGTATCCCCTCGCTCGGCAAGGAGACGCGCTAACTCCTGCCCGACACCGCCGCCATCCATAAAGATCAGCCACGTGCGCCTGCCCGTGAGCAGCGGCACCTCGTCCAGCGATGCAGGTTCCCAGCGCAGTTCATAGAATAACTGCTCATCCGCTCTCATCGGTTGCACAGTCGGCGTCACCGGCATCGAGCGTTGCAGGCGCAGGCCGCGTGCCTCAACCAGTACCTGCCCGGCTTCGTCGAGCAACTCCACGTCGCCTTTAAACACACCGGTCTCCTCTTGCGCGCCTGATCGCAGCGTGGCATGACTCCAGACCAGCCTGCCCGGCTGCCGGTGTATCTGGAAGCTGTCAAGCGCCATCGGCAGGTACAGCGCCTCTTCTTCACCCTTGCCAGCAGTAGCGGGCAGCGCCGCTATCAGCACTTGCAGACTGGAGTCCAGCAGCGCGGGATGAACATAATAAGCGGCAGCCTCTTCTTCCAGCGCCTCAGGTAACTGAACTCTGCCGAGCGCCTCACCATCGCGCCGCCAGAGCTGGCGAACACTCTGGAAGCCCGCTGTAAGTTGAATGCCATGCCGCTGCAACCTGCCATAGAATTCCTCCAGTGCCACCTCTTCGCGGCACCGCTCTCGCACTGCCTGCAAGCCGGTGTCCTGCTGTCTGCTCTGTACACTGACAGCCGCTGAACGTTCATAAGAAGGTTCCGCTTCGCCCGCGCTTCCGCTGCGCTGCATTTGTTCCGCCTGGCCTTGCTGGAAAGAGGATGAAGAGAAAGATGATACAGATGAAGTAGAAAACCTGGCACTGGAAGAGGCCACCGGCGGGCTAGAAGACAGCTTCTGCCGGCTCAAATTTTTCAATTGATCGACATAGTGCAGGTTTTGCAGGGCCAGGTCGGCTTCCACGCCGAAGTCAATCTGGCAGGCGATTTCGGTCGCCCCGGCGGCCAGCAGACGTGAGACAGCGGGTAGGGTACTTTCTGGCGTACCGATCAGGACACGCTGTTCAGAGATCAGGCGATGCATGACGAATTCCAGGTATTCCGCGACATCCTGCTCTGAGAGGCTGGCAAGATCGACCTTCTGTCCGCGACTATAAGCAATCGCATTGAACAGGTAGGCAGCCGATATGAGGTACGTACGGAAAGCAGTGCGTGCCAGTTCCAGTTCGGCGCCTTCGTTCTCCCAGATGAACGTATGGATCATGACAGCAACCTGGCCAGCCTGTGCATCGTGTCCATGTTGCGCCCGTGCCTGACGGTACAACTGGATGCGCTCGGCCAGCTCATCAATATTATGGTTGTACAGATGGGTGAGAACGTTGGCGCCAATCTCGCCGGCCCTGGCGAACGTTTTGGGATTGCCTGCCGCCGTGATCCAGATAGGCAGGTCGCGCTGCACAGGAGTAGGATAGGTACGGATCTCGACAAGCTTGCCATCACCGCTCTTCGCTTGAATTGCCTCGCCACGCCAGAGTCGCTGCACAAGAGCGATGCCGCGATACATCTCCTCAGTACGATCACTGTAACGCTCAGGCGCAAAAACGAAGTCGTTCGGATGCCAGCCTGAGGCGAAAGCCAGGCCGACCCTGCCCCCTGACAGATTATCGACCATCGCCCACTCCTCGGCCACGCGCGCCGGATGATGCAGTGGCATCACCACGCTGCCCGCCCGAAGCTGAATTTGCCGGGTTTCGCGCGCAATAGCGGCCTGGAGTACCGCCGGGTTTGGATAGAGCCAGCCATCCTTTGTGAAGTGGCGTTCGGGAATCCAGATCGAAGAAAAGCCGTGCTGATCAGCAAATCTGGCGCTCTCCATCACCAGGCGATATTTGTCGCTCTCGCCCGTGTAGGGAGCTTCACTACTGGCAAAGAAGATCAGGCCGAACGCCATGGGGACCTGATCATGATGCGTTGATTCCGGTGCCACGATATCCTCCAACAATAAAAAGCGCATCGTTTTAACGGTGCATCCGGTAAGTAGTGCATTCGCGTCATTCGGGGAAAAGGAAATTGCCGGGGACACACACCCACATCTGGGGGAACCCCAGACCTCCCACGAATTACACGACTGCACGAGCAGGCTCAGGGGGAACCAGCATAGCCGGGGCATCCCCCAGAGATCCTGGTGACATATGAGAGAATCAAAGGGGATGCTCCCCCCATCCCCACCGGGAGCCTGTACGGCCCCCGGACCCCTTATTCAGTTTCGTTGCAGCTTGCCGCTCACATGCAGCGCCCACTGATCACGCGGCTGGTCTGGCATACCTGTCGCATGGCTATACACCTGGAATGTTATCTGGCGCTCATTATCTGTAGAGAAGACAACCTGGATGCGCTGGTCCCCCCGTTCGGGTAAAAGCAATAGCTTCTGAAGCGCGATATCCTTGAGCGTGTGCGGCCCCGGTCCCAGCGCCTCACTGGCTGCCGCATGGACCATCTCAAGGTAGACCGAGATAGGCACAGCCATAACCCCCTGTATACGATGACCGCCCAGGTATCGCTGGCGCTGCTTATCCAGCGTTGCCTCCCAGACATGGATACCTACAGGATACACCAACGCCGTGTGAGAATCCAGCAGCGGGTGCCTGACTGGCCCATTCGGCACCTGCTCCCTGTCCTGAGACTCGGTATGTCTACCCGCTCTGCCCGGTTCCACCAGCGCATGTTGTGCAATCTGCTCAGCGTGCCGCCCATTGACACGCTTCTCCTCCTTTGGGTCGAGCCAGCAGCGCTGCCGCTCAAAAGGATAGGTCGGCAAGGCTGACAGGCGGCGGCGTGCATAATCTCTGTCGAAGCCCTGCCAGTCCAGGTTGATTCCTTTTATATACAACGCGCTGACGGTCTGTAAAAGCACCTCCCAGTCGTCGCGGTCCCT
>JADBKA010000414.1 GCA_014896635.1 Ktedonobacteraceae bacterium | reverse complement strand
TCCCAGACCCAGGCCCATTTCACTCCTCTATGCCGGTGCTCCTCAATATGTCGAGGCAACTCGCCGAAGGGTGCAGGAAGTTGCCGAGGTGACGCGCCTTGACCCCCTTATCTCTTCGGCTCAGCTTGAGGCGATCAGTGTCACGGCTGGCAAGCTGTATGAGCGCAGCGTCATTCAGCAGTTGCCCGGCTATGGCAGGCTGGCCTCCTGGGCCGCCTCATCTCCCCTGGCGACAGCCACCTCTTTAAGCAGCCTGGTGCGGTTCCTGGCACAGCATTATAAGATGAACGTGACCGCTGTCGATGTCGGCGGCGCGACTACCACGATGATGCTGGCTGGCGAGCAGGGTGAGTTTATCCCGCTAGTGAATACTGGTATTGGCGTGGGACCGGGCATTGGCTCTGTTCTGCAACAGGTTGGTTTGCAGCGCATTGTGCGCTGGTTGCCTTTCAAGGTGACTGAGGAGGAGATTCGTGAGTTTGTGGTTAACCGCATGCTGCATCCTCAGGTTATTCCTTCTTCGCCACGTGAGTTGCAATTGAGCCAGGCATTTGCGCGAGAGGCGATTGCGCTGATTGCTGAAGTAGCAAAGCAACATTATACTAACTGGCCTGAGGTCGATTTGATCCTGGCGACCGGTGGTATTCTGGCTCACGCTCCGAAGGCCAGTCAGGCCGCCATGATCTTGCTGGATGCACTGCAACCGCGTGGTGTGACGTCGATAGTGCTGGATAAAGCACAGCTCATTCCCTTACTTGGTGCCGTTGCCACTACCGCCCCGGTTGCTGCTGTACAGATCAATGAGAACGATGCAGTGACACATCGTCTCGGTACATGCGTTGTCCCCTTTGGCGGGCTGAAAGCCGGTGAACTGGCCGTGCGAGTTGGCGTAGAATATAGCAATGGCCGGCAGGTCAGTATTGACGTGATGGCAGGCTCTATTGAAGTAATCCCACTGCACCTCAACGAGCAGGCACTGCTCACACTCTATCCCGCGCCGATGGTGGATGTTGGTCTGGGACCCGGCGAGCGCGCGCGCGCGGCTGAAGAGATTGACGGTGGATTGATCGGGTTGATTATTGATGCACGTGGACGCCCACTGGCACTGCCCGCCGACGAGACGGAGCGCCATGCACGCCTGCTTCAATGGTCCCAGGCGTTGGGAGCATAAGAAGCCCAGACAGTGTAAAGTGATCGGAGGCGTATAGGCATTTTTCAGAACAACGAGTTGAATTTGTCAGCAGGATGCGTGTAAAACGAAAGCGGGCGGATGGAAGGGCCGGCGGTGGTTCGTTCCAGCAGAGGAACAGCGATGCAGCAGGCACTGGTGAGGAAAGAGCGCTGGCCGGGAGGGCTGAACGTACGGGTTGTCCCGCTGGTTCGTCCTGGTCAGGAAGTTGTGCCAGATCAACCTGTACTGCGGGTGCTTTCCCGTAATGCGGGAGAGAGGCAGGCGGTGCGCTATGCGCTCTCGCTCTCCACGTCGAAAGATAAAGAGGATACAGAGATTCTGCCTGCCGGATTGCATGGGCGCGTTGTGGGGATCACAGCGCGCGGCGGGGTTCTAATCGAGAGTCCGTCCGTCGTGGTGCGCGGGGTTATCGGATCTGGCAACCAGGTAGCGGGCGTGCTCGCGCTCTGGCAGGTGGGAAGCACCTGGGAGGAGCCGCGCGCTATTCCGCCGGGGGCCATTCTGGTTGTTCCCGGTCAGGTAACGCTGGCGATGCTGCACCAGGCCCTCAGTTCTGGTGTGGTGGGAATTGTGGCTGGCAGTATTGCTCTGCGCGATTTCGAGGGTTTTTTGCGCTCAGATCTGATCCAGTTGCTTACCTGTGTAAATGCCGAGCAGGCACAGACCTGCCTGCCCTCCCTGACGATTATGCTGACCGAGGGCATCGGCAATTTCTCTATGCCCGCCTATGTTGTGCGCCTGCTCAGTCATTACCAGGGATCGATAGCCCTGCTCTCCGGTATCACCTCTGTCTATCACAATATCTGGCCTGACCTGCTGATCTCACTGCCCGCTGCTACGGCTTCTGAGAAGCGCCCGCCGGTAGTGGCGGCGGACGCGGAACCAGCTCCGGGCGTACTGGTGCGCGTGCTTGGAGGGGAACATGCCGGAAAAACAGGACGAGTGGAATATCTTTTTGTCTATCCTCAGAGCTTTGCATCTGGCATC
>JADBKA010000103.1 GCA_014896635.1 Ktedonobacteraceae bacterium | reverse complement strand
ATGTATCATGGACATAGAAATCACAATCACTCACACAGTAAGGGGGGCCTATGGCGATCAGTAATGCAACGCTCGCTGGGTTAACTCGCTCTCAACTTCTGGAAATGCACTACACAATGGCACTTATCCGCCGTTTTGAAGAGAAAAGTGCAGAAGAATATACTCGCGGTAAAATCAATGGCTTTATGCACCTCTACATCGGGCAGGAAGCCGTCGGTGTCGGCACTATCGCAGCACTGCGCACAACCGACATCGTGCTGAGCAGCTATCGGGAACATGGACACGCACTGGCGAAAGGCATGGACCCCCGCAAAGTTATGGCAGAGTTATTCGGTAAAGTGACAGGATGCAGTAAAGGCAAAGGCGGCTCCATGCATATGTGGAGCAACGAATTGAAACTGTGGGGCGGCCAGGGTATCGTGGCGGCACAACTGCCTATGGCAGTAGGAGCTGCACTGGCGGCGCAGTATAGAGATGAAGATACAGTTGTCGCCTGCTTCTTTGGCGACGGCGCTGTGGACGAAGGCGCTTTCCACGAGTCGCTTAACCTGGCAGCTCTGTGGAAATTACCGGTCATTTTCATCTGCGAGAATAACCAGTATTCTATGGGCATGGCTGTTACCAAAGCCTGGTCAGTCGATTCGCTGCTGCCGCGTGCCGCAGCCTATAATATGCCGGGCGAACAGGTTGATGGTATGAATGTCATCACCGTTTATGAAGCAGCCAGGCGCGCAGTGGAACGCGCCCGCAACGGGCAGGGACCGACACTGCTGGAAATGAAGACCTACCGCTTCCGCGCACACTCAATGACCGATCCGGCCTACTACCGTACACGCGAAGAAGAGCACGAATGGCGTACAAAACGCGATCCCATCGGTATTTTCGAGCAGGCACTGCTGGAAAACGGCCTGATCACGCAGGCCGAATTCGATGAGAACGACGCGAAAGCCATTCAACTGGCCGAGGACGCCGCCGAATTCGCGGAGAACAGCCCGTATCCCTCACTCGACGAACTGCATACCGATGTGCTGGTCGATAACTCCACTGCGCTCAGCTACCGCTACGAGAGGAAATAACGTTTATGCGTGTAATAACGTATCGTGATGCGCTGCGCGAGGCCATCCGTGAGGAGATGCGACGCGACGAGCGCGTGTTTATCATGGGCGAAGATATCGCTGGCTACGGCGGCACCTACGCCGTCACCAAAGGTCTGATCGACGAATTCGGCGAAAAGCGCGTACGCGACACTCCCCTGGCGGAAGAGGTGATCACCGGAGCCGCCATTGGCGCGGCTTTGAACGGCCTGCGCCCGATTCTCGAAATCATGACTATCAACTTCAGCTTGCTGGCAACCGACCAGATTCTCAACAGCGCCGCCAAATTCCGCTATATGTTCGGCGGTCAGCCGGCTGTGCCACTGGTTGTGCGTATGACCGTCGGCGGTGGGGCGCAGCGAGGCGCACAGCACTCGCAGATGTTCGAGTCGCTCTATGCCCACGTTCCCGGCTTGAAAGTCGTCATTCCTGCTACGCCTTACGATGCCAAAGGAATGCTCAAATCCGCCGTACGCGATCCAGATCCGGTAATCTTCCTTGAGCACGAGCTGCTCTACAATATCAAGGGAGAGGTCCCCGATGAAGACGTCGAGTATACCGTCCCGCTGAACGAGGCCGAGGTGAAGCGCGCAGGACGCGACATCACGATCATCTCCTTCTCGCGCACACTGCACCTGGCACTCCAGGCCGCAGAGGATCTGGCGAAAGAAGGCATCGAGGCTGAGGTTATTGATTTGCGCAGCGTGCGCCCGGTCGATATCGACCTGCTGGTTGACTCGGTGAAGAAGACGAACCGCGTCGTGATCGCAGAAGAGGGCTGGAAGTATTACGGCACCGGGCAGGGGTTGGCCGCGCTCATTTATGAGCATGCCTTCGACTACCTGGATGCTCCCATCCAGCATGTCACAAGCGCGGATGTGCCACTTCCTTACGCAAAGCCGCTTGAACGCGCAGCTCTGCCTAAAAAGGAAGAGATTATCAGCGCGGTCAAAGCTATCGTTCCTGCCGCCCTCGCACATGCTAGATAGGTGGTCTCAGGCATGAAAACAATAGATATGCCCAAAATGGGCGACACAATGGAAGAGGGCAAAATCCTGCACTGGCTCAAGAAGGAAGGTGAGCAGGTCAAGAAGGGTGAGCCTGTTGCCGAAATCGAAACCGATAAGGTCAACATCGAAATAGAATCCTTTGTGAGCGGCGTGCTGCGCAAAATACTCGTGCCGGAAGGCGCCTCTGCCCCTATCGGGGCCAGCATCGCACTCGTCGGGAGCGCCGATGAGCCGCTGCCAGCCGAGTTCTCCGGCGCAGGCCAGACATCTTCAAGCGCGGCCCAGGCCGTTCCGGCCCAACCGGTTGCCAGAGCAGCAGCCAACGGAT
This sequence comes from Ktedonobacteraceae bacterium, assembly GCA_014896635.1. The sequence goes on along the minus strand of JADBKA010000103.1, from coordinate 13,925 downwards.
CTGGCGCACCGGCAGCGCCGGTTGCCGCACAGGCTCCCTCGCAGGCGCAGGCTTTTGTCGCTCAAACTCCGGTTCAGGCTCCGGCAGCAATGCCGGCACGAGGGCGTATCTTCATCTCGCCTATTGCGCGCCGCCTGGCCGAAGAGCACCAGATCGACTACTCACACATTCAGGGTACCGGGCCGAACGGGCGCATCATCAAAATGGATATTGAAGCGGCTATCGCAGCTCGCCAGGCAACCTCTGTCATACAGCCTGTACAGCCTGTACAGCAGCCGAAACAGCCGGCTCCTGCCATACCGGCGGTCTCTATACCTGCTCCTGCTCCGGTCCCGGCTGCTGGAGAAGGTGATGTGGAGATCCCGCTCACGTCGATGCGCCGCACCATTGCTCGCCGGCTCAGCCAGAGCATGCAGACGGCTCCTCATTTCTACGTGACCAGCGTGATCGACACCGGCAAACTGGCAGCCCTGCGCCAGCAGATCAACGAGTACGCCGCGAAGGAGCCGGAGCCGGTCAAGATCAGTTTCAACGACCTGATCGTGAAGGCCGCTGCCCGCGCTCTGTTGCACATCCCGGCGGTGAACGTGGCGTTCGCTGAAGATCGCATCATTCAGAAAAAACAGATCAACATCGGCGTCGCGGTGGCGCTGGATGAAGGTTTGATCGTTCCCGTCGTGCGCAACGTTGATCGCCTGAGCATTCTCGACCTGGCGCGCGAGACACGCCGCCTGGCCGAGGCGGCTCGCGCGGGCAAACTCAAACCCGAAGACTTCAGCGGCGGCACCTTCACCGTCAGCAATCTCGGCATGTTCGACGTGGAGAGCTTCACCGCCATCATCAATCCGCCTGAGTCAGCTATCCTGGCAGTTGGCTCCATCACACCGACGCCGGTCGTTGAGAACGGTCAGGTGGTGGTACGTGACCGCATGAAGGTGACACTCTCCTCTGACCATCGCGCGATTGATGGCGCGCTGGCCGCTCGCTTCTTACAGGAAGTCAAGCGGCTCATTGAGGAGCCGTTCGGGCTGCTGCTCTAGCTGTTCTCAGTATGATAGTCGAGCTGTGAGGAGATCCCGATGGCAACATATACCATCAACGGTGTGACGCTCACCCTGCTCCAGGGAAATATCGTCGAGGTGCAGGCCGATGCCATCGTGAACGCGGCAAACGCAGCTCTTGCCGGCGGTGGAGGCGTGGATGGCGCCATCCACCGCACCGGCGGTCCCGCCATTATGGCAGAGTGCCGCCAGATTGGCGGTTGCCCAACGGGCAGCGCGGTTGCCACAACGGCAGGCAGGCTCAAGGCCAGGCATGTTTTCCACGCTGTCGGGCCGATCTATCGCGGACGAGGAGATGAGGAACGCCTGCTCGCCAGCGCCTACCAGAACTGCCTCGATCTGGCGGAACAATACCACCACAAAAGTATCGCTTTTCCATCGCTCAGCACAGGCGCCTATGGTTATCCCGTACACGAGGCTGCGCCCATCGCTCTACGCACGGTGATTGAGCATATCAAAAAGCCAACCAGTCTGGAGCAGGTGATGTTCGTACTCTTCGACAGCAGGACGTTGCATGCTTATGAGCAGGCATTACAACAGCTACGAGGGGAATAATCCTGTTGTTCTTTGCGTCTGATGTGCGAACCGCTCCCATCTGTTTTGTAAGCCAGGGAGATACCAGTGGCTACCTCCAGTTCCACGACAAGTGAGGCATCTTCTTGTGCTTCGCAGTGGGCAGTAATTTCCCCACAATCATATTATTTGTGTATCTCAAGAAGAAAAAACATGCTAAACAGCTACCGGCACATCCGGCTTATCGGGCTTGTGGTTCGCGGCGATGACCTCCTGGTAGCCTCGTATCACGCATTCCATCGCCTCAAACCAGGAACGCTTGCGCGCCTCAGCCAGCGCAGCCTGGCCCATGCTCAGCCGCACCTGCTCATCGGCAACGAGGCGCTCCAGCAAAGCGCGATAAGCGCCTGCCTGCTCTTCCTGAGCAAGCTGCTCGGTATCCAACAACAGACCACTATGCTCATGGGTAATCAGATCGCGCACACCATCGGCGAGCAGACCGACGACAGGCAGACCAGAAGCCATTGCCTCAAGCACCACCTGGCCAAACGTCTCGGTGTAGGACGGAAAGGCAAATATATCAGCCGACGCATAGGCTTCAGCCAGTGACTTATCGGTGAGATAGCCGGTAAACGTTGCGGGGACATCACAGAGTTCATGCTGGATCTCGGCCAGCGCGGGACCATCGCCTACCACGACCAGGTGGCAGGTAGCATGATCCATCTGACGATATGCCTGAACCAGCAGGCGCAGGTTTTTCTCCCAGGAGACACGCCCGACGTAAAGCAGAATTCGTTTGCGCTCAGGCTCCGATCTGCCCTCCAGCCAGCGCGCTCGCAACTCCTCGCTCCTGCGCTCCGGCCTGAACAGATCGGTGTCCACGCCCCTCGGCCAGATGCACAGGTGCTCGAAACCCTGCGCATGCAGCATGGCAGCCGTGGACGGGGAAGGACAGAACGTCAGCGCGCACTGGCTGTGAATGAAGCGATTGTAGAGCCACATGGGCCTGGTGAGGAGTCCAAAGCCGAACGGCTCGCAATAGGCAGCGAGATTGGTATGATATGAGGAGACAATCGGCACGCGCAAAAAATGCGCTGCTGCCAGACCTACCGCGCCCAGGACTACAGGATCAACCACATGAATCACGCCTGGCTGAAACTCAATCAGTCGGCGTACGAAAAGCGGGCGAAAAAAGTTGAATTTCAGTTCGGGATAAAAAGGCAGGGGGACGCCTGCTGTACCAACAACCTCGGCCCCGGCGTAACGTTCCATCCCACTTTCAGGCCCAAGTAGCAGCGCCTGATGACCGGTAGCTTGCAAGTGTTCGAGCAGCCGGGCTATAGTGCGCGTCACACCATCCAGCTTCGGTAAGAAGTTTTCAGTAATAATGGCGATACGCAAGGTACACCCCCGTTGTATCAGGGGAACGAGGAGCAAGCAGCGGCAAGCAATAACATGACATCCCCTGACAAATGGTTTATTCCTGTCTCCATTAAGAAGGTAACACGTTATAGTTAGTAGAGAGTTAATGTGCGATTACAGCTATGTAAAGCGGAGGCTAAGGAGCTGTTAATGCTCACCAGGCCGATATCAGTGCCAGATGTCCTATAACTGCACTGCTGGAGAGCACCGGCAGTGAATAATCGCGTGACTAAACGTTATATGTAAGCAAGCAACTATTCATCTGTTTTTAAAAAATCTCCTCAAGGAAGCAGGTAGCATAGCACGGTGAAACGCCAATTTGTGAACATCAAACCTTCTCAGGGAAGTCCATCTCCTGTCCGCAGTACATCAACTTCGCAGTTGGGAGGAGAGGGGCATCCTCGTGAAATGTCTGGACAGCACAATGGGTCATCACCGGCGTCATCGGCATCATCAGCGTCACCCCCCCCCGCGAAACTCGAGAGGAAGGGACTGCTCTCAAGCTATCGGTCCGGCACAGTGCCCTACGGACAGGACAGAAACGGCAGAGATGCAACGGCCCGCCAGGCGACGCAGGAAAACTATCGCACGGCGACGGAACACAGGGTGCATCCTACCTATGACAATCGGCAGTACCCTTCTTCAGAGAACAGGCCCGGCGGCTTACTATCACAGGCTCACGCGCGGCAGGCGCCCGCTTCCTCGCCATCAGCCAGCCCTCCAGGCTGGCAGTGGGGACCGGCAGCACAGCCCGGCAATCCTCCTCAGATGGTTGCGGCCGCGCCACCCCATAGCCAGGCACAGGTACCAGCGCCTGCTATGCCACCTGTTCAACCGGCACAACCTTCCCTGCCTACAGCAGGAACATACACGAGCAGGCCTGTCAACACTGGCAATCTCACCTACACCGCCTACAACGGCAACTCTGCACCGGCGCGTCCTCCCACCGCTCCTACTTACGCCGGCTATCACAATTATGCGCAGGCACGGCCAGCATTTCAGCCACCTGATTATCGGACACCACAGAACAGGCGAGCTAACCGTAAAAAGAGACGCTTCCCCATTCTGGCGCGTGTTGCTCTGGCATTGCTTGTCTTGCTCCTTGTCCTGGTAGGCAGTGCCTGGTGGTACTATCAGGCCAACTATGCAGCCTCGCTTCAGAATATTACCAATCAGGCAGCCGTACGTGACGACCCCGGTCAGAACGGGGCAACCAGCGGGAATAATCAGACCCAGAACAATACCGCCAGTGATCAGGTACTGACGGGCAATCGTATCAACATCCTGCTGCTCGGCAGCGATAACGACGCCAAGTTCGCTTCCGGCGTCATTCTCGCCCAGACCGTGATTATTCTGACCATCGACCCGACCACGAAATATGTTGGCATGCTCTCGATTCCACGCGACATGCAGGTCTACGAAAGGGGATATAGCGCCCCCAAGCTGGACGAGGTATTCGCTCACGGCTTTGATCTCTCGCCGAAAAACACTCCCATGCCCCAGAAAATAGCCCGGTCCGCCGGCCACGTTATGAGCGTGATCGAGGCCAACTACGGCATACACATAGACGAATACGCCTGGGTCGGTCTGGATGGCTTTGTCAAAGTGATTGACACTGCCGGCGGCGTGGATGTCGATGTCATTCACCCGATGGTAGACGACACCTACCCGGACGATGTGAATAATCCCAACGATCCACACGCATTCAAACGCCTTTACATCGCGCCCGGTCCTCAACACCTGGATGGCGTCCATGCGCTTGAATACGTCCGCACCCGCCACTCGGACCTGATCGGGGACTTCGGACGCTCAATACGCCAGCAGCAGGTACTCAATCAACTGAAAGCGAAACTGGCGACTCCCGAAATCATTAGCAAAGCGCCGGAACTGGTCAAGGAACTGAATGGCGTGGTCCAGACCAGCCTGGGACTGGATAAAATGATCCAGATGGCAAACCTCGCACGCCTGATCGACTCCAACAAAATCGAGCGCGTGACACTCAGTCCGCCAACCTACTCGGTGAGCGGCTTGCCAAGAGGCAACTTCGCCCCCAGGTGTCCCCAGGTCAAACAGATTATCAGCAAAATGTTTCAGATCTCACAGCCCGTCTGTATCCCACAGACCGGAAGCACCGGTACGGCTCCTACGGCAGCTACCAGCACTTCCGACCAGACAGATCACGGATTGGCAGGGGTAAGCAGCGGATCACCGCTGGATATACACAAAAACAGCTTCTCTCACGTCCATAGTTTACTCGACGTGGTGTTTATGGTCACATTTGAATCGTTCGAGGCAGGGAAAGTATAGCAGAGTATCATGAAAAGGCTTGCGAGCTGGCAAACGACCATCTTGCTGATCATACTGGCATTGAGCGTACAGGGCTGCCTGGACATCGACACTGGCCCTTTCAAAAAGCAGACAGTCGGCAATACCAATCAGCAAATTGGCATTAATACCTCCGAAAAAGCTGCTTTTCAAGGGAAGATTTACTTCACCTTGAATCGCAACCTGTATGTGCTGGATGGACAGAAAAATCTGACGCAGTTAACGCGCGGCATAGATGTACGCGACCCGGCGGTCTCACCGGATGGCAAAAAAATCGCGTTTATCCGCCGTGATAAAAACTACTCAGATCTGATGCTGATGGATGCCAACGGAAGCAACATGCGCGTGCTGCGTTCCGGCAAAGGGGCTTTCGTGCGCAATCCCTACTCCGAATTCCCCCAGGCCACGTTTCTCTGGTACGCGCAGCCGGCCTGGAGCGAGGACGGCAAACGCCTGCTCTTCCTGAGCGATCTTGCCAAGCGATATGTGAATCCGGGCGTTGACAGTTTCATGCTTGACCTGCAAGTGTTCGCTATTTCGCTGGACAATCCAGGCGTCGCCAGGCCACAGGAAGTAGCTTACGCGACCTACGGAGACGGGGGCCTGCGCGATCCGAGCTATCGCCCCCATCATCCCGACCAGATCGTTTACACGAGCTATAAATACGACAACACCAATACCAGGCAGGTGATCCAGATTATGCTGGAAGATCCCGACGCCATAGCGCGCCATCCCGGTCGCTACCGGCCCGGCGTGAGCCAGATTGAGGTTGACCCGGCAGTAGCACTCACGCCCGATACGCCCGACCTGGCAAATATGCAACCGGCTTTCTCGCCCGATGGCAATACGATTCTCTACGTACGACGCGAGGACGCGACCCATATGAGCCTGTACACGATGCCGGTCGCAGAGGGCGTCACCGGCGATCCCAATAATCCCAACTTCAATCCCAACACTCCGGCAAACCAGCAGAAAGGACTCGCTCCCTACAACCAGTCAGTCAGATTGCTGACGAAACAGTATATCAGCGGTCCTGTGTGGTCTCCCGACGGCACACAGATCGCCTACCTGGCCTATAATAACAATACCTTCGATCTCTGGCTGACAACGGTAGTCAAAGACCCGAAAACCGGCGCTTACCACCTGAAACCGGATACAGAGCAGCAATTGACCAGCACCGAAGGACAGCAATTACAGGTGGACGGCGACTCGCGCCCCGTCTGGACGAAGTGAAGGGGGCGTCGCCCGGCGGCCAGACAGAATGGTCATATTCATCTCGACGCAGCATAGTATTGATGGTATACTAGCGGTTGATACTGCATTTTTTCTGGTCAATTCGCCACAGGTCGCTAGAGGTGGAATTTTGAACCAACTAGAAGGCACCCTGATTGCCGGGCGGTATGAGATCCGCGAGCACATTGCTACCGGAGGCATGGCAAGCGTTTTTAAAACGTGGGACCACCGCGTGGAACGTATCGTTGCCATCAAAGTCTTGCGCTCGCTGGACAAAAACGACCTGCGCGCAGTAGAACGATTCCGGCGTGAAGCGCGCGCAGCCGCCGCACTGGCCCATCCTAATGCGGTCACAATTTACGATTTCGTAGAAGAGAATGGTCAATATTTCCTGGTTATGGAGTACATACACGGCCCGACACTGAAGCAACTGATCGCGCAGCGCCGCCAGTTGCAGGCGCGCGAGGCCATAGAGATCGCGGTACAGGTCTGCTCGGTTCTCCAGGTGGCGCATGCACGCGGCTTTATTCACCGCGATATCAAGCCGCAGAATATCATGCTGGCCTGGAGCGGGGGATCAGCAGGTGGCCTGAGCGATGGGGGAGCATGGGTCAAACTAACAGACTTTGGGATTGTGCGTGTGGCCGAGGACGCCGGGCTAACAAACAGCGGCATCGTGCTGGGAACAGCCGACTATCTCTCGCCCGAGCAGGCACGCGGCGAGACACTCACGGCTTCCTCTGATCTTTACTCGCTTGGTGTCGTGATGTTCGAGATGCTGGCAGGCCGCCCGCCTTTTGTGGGTCCAACAGCAGTTTCCATCGCCATGCAGCATGCATCAGCCAAACCACCTTTGCTGCGCCAGTTCAATCCACATGTGCCACCAGCCGTCGAGCAGCTCGTCCTGCGCACACTACAAAAAGAACCGGAAGATCGCTTCAATTCTGCAGCAGAAATGCAGCAGGCTCTGCGCGACTGCGCAAGATCGCTGGCACGGGGAAAATCTCAGCCCGCCCTCTCGCCAACTCCGGCCCACGCACGCAACTATGCGCCGGGCGCAGACGGACAGGAGCAGTATCTCCCACCTGCACGCGGGCAGTATTCTCCATAGCAGGCTAATGCAATAACGGGCTAACGCACAATCATCGAATAGCTTGCCCTCTCTTCCATCGGGAGCCGGACCATCCGCAGCAACCCGATAAAGAAAAGAGTGGAGAGGGTCGGTATTCGCCAGGCAATTATGCTATTCTGGTAGGTATGTTTTATGGAAAAACGCACACAGATCAGCACAACCAACGCACCTGCGGCCATCGGCCCTTACAGCCAGGCCATCCGCTGCGGCCAGTTCCTTTTTACTTCTGGCCAGATCGCACTCGATCCGGCCAATGGCGAGATAGTCGGTGATGATGTTCAGACGCAGACACATCGCGTTTTGCAGAACCTCAAAGCAGTGCTTGAGACAGCAGGCTCTTCGCTGGAACAGGTGGTAAAGACAACCGTCTTTTTAACGGACATGCGCCACTTCCAGGCCATGAACAGCGTCTACGCGACCTATTTCAGCGGAATCACGCCCGCACGCTCAACCATTGCGGTTGCGGAACTGCCGCGCAAGGCACTGGTCGAAATCGAATGTGTGGCGCTTGTTGGAAGCTAGCCAGGGGAAAACCGTGAATACTGCAACTATCTGGCGTACCGTGCTCGAACGCCTGGAAACAACCGCTATTGATACGACTACCCTCGCCTGGCTACAGGATGCTCACCTGGAAAGCGTGCCTCAGTCGGAGGCTGCCGTTGATCTCTCTTCTGAGGAAGAGAATCCACAGATCAGTTTTCTTCTTCAGGTACCCGATGCCAGAGCGCGCGATACGATCTCTCTACACTTGCAGGATACGCTTGAACAACTGCTGACTAAGATTGTCGGTCAGGCGGTCACGCTCTCTGTGAGCGATGATTCGGGCATATCTCCTGAAGGGATTCCCCAGGCGACCTCCCAGCCGTCGCCTGCACCGCTCCAGCAGCAACCGCTGACATCCACCGCTTATCAGTCGCTCTACTCCTACCCAGATACCACACCGGCTCCGGCTTACTACGCCTATAAGGCGGACAGCACCCCGCTAGAAGAGTGGGAGCATGAGCAGCGCGCCAATATCCTGATGCACAACCGGCTCAATCCACGCTATACCTTCGACGCCTTTATCGTCGGTGGCAGTAATCGCCTGGCGCATGCGGCCTCTCTGGCAGTGGCCGAGGCCCCAGGCGAATCCTATAACCCACTCTTTCTCTACGGCGGTGTAGGACTGGGCAAAACCCACCTGCTGCATGCCATCGGTCACCTCGGCGTCCAGCGAGGGCTGGCAGTGCTCTATGTCTCTTCCGAGCAGTTCACAAATGAAATCGTGAATGCTATCCGCTATCGCACGACGGAAGAGTTTCGCGCGAAATACCGCTCGGTCGATATCCTGCTGGTCGATGACATCCAGTTTATCGCCGGCAAGGAGTCAACCGAAGAGGAGTTTTTCCATACGTTCAATAGTCTCTATGAGATGAGCAAGCAGATCGTGATTTGTAGCGACCGCCCACCTAAAGCTATTGTCAGCCTGGAAGAGCGGTTGCGCTCACGCTTTGAATGGGGGCTGATCGCTGATATCCAGCCGCCAGATTTAGAGACGCGCATGGCGATTCTACGCGCGAAGGCCGAGCTACTGGGCTACCGCGTGCCAGATGAGATCATCGCCTATATCGCCGGGCGCGTTCAGACGAACATCCGCGAACTGGAGGGCTGCCTCAATCGCCTGATGGCCTACCAGCAACTGCATCGCGTCGAACTGACAATGGATGTAGCACGCGCGGCGCTGTCTTCAATGGGCAACGATACGCGCGAAACACGACTGGATAGCAGGCAAATTGCCAGCGCAGTCGCCGACTACTATCATATCCCGTTGGAAGCAATGTGCGGGAAACAGCGCGATAAGCACATTGTGATGCCGCGCCAGGTGGCAATGTACCTGATACGCCAGGAGACGCAGGCTTCGCTCCTCGAAATTGGCCTGCTCTTCGGCGGGCGCGACCACAGCACTGTGCTGCACGCCTGCGAAAAGATCGACCGCGCTATCAACGTCAATCCGACGCTACGCCGCGAGATCATCGCCATCCGCGAACAATTGATCCGCGACGCATAACTTTTACGGAGTGCCATGCTAGCAGCGTTTACTACCTACCTCGTTGATCTCGACGGCGTCGTGTACCGGGGAGAAGAACTCCTCCCCGGCGCACGCGAATTCGTCGAATGGCTCAATGCCACACACAAGAAATATCTCTTCCTGACCAATAACTCTTTCGCCAGCGAAGCCCAGGTGCTCGCCAAATTGACACGCCTGGGTATTGCTACAGATGGCTCACATATCCTGGGAGCTGCCAGGGCGGCGGTACATCATATCGCGCGGCGTTTTCCCGCAGCTCTCGTCTACGTAGTTGGCGAACAGCCTCTCAAGGAGATCGTGCGCAGTCATGGCCTGCGCGTGGCTGATGACGATGAACACCACGCCGATGTGGTGCTGGTCGGACTGGATCGCGCTTTCACTTATCAGAAACTCACAGCCGCTGTACTGTCCGTGCTGCACGGCGCGGCATTTGTGGCGATTAACCGCGATCCATTGCTGCCCATCGCGCAGGGCTTCGTAGCAGGAACAGGAACGCTGGTGGCCGCGATAGAGGCGGGCAGCGGCGTCTCGCCAGAAGTCGTGGGCAAGCCCCAGCCAACGCTGTTGCAAGAAGCCATGCGCCAGTTGGGGAGCCTGCCCTCCGAGACGCTGATGATCGGCGATAACCTGAACATTGATATCAAGGGGGGGCAGGCAGCAGGCACATATACGCTGCTGGTGCTGTGCGGACGCGATAATCCCACAACCCTGGCACAATCAGCCATCAGGCCGAGCTACGTCTATGAGAACCTGGCGGCGGTTATGAGCGAGATAGAGAAAGAAGTATCCTCTTCTCTCTAAATTTTTTCTTTCCCACTGCCCCACCTGACTTAAAAAGGCAGTTCAGAGGATAATTTCCCCAATACCCCTCAGCCAAAGCTCGGCATATCCCTGGGCAACAGATTGCTATTATCAGGGGGTCGGTTTACTATTGCGACGGTACAGCGCGAAATACAGATGAGTTTGCCGGCTTCGTCGCTAATGCGTACATCCCAGACATGCGTGCTACGCCCAAGATGCACAGGAACAGCAACACCGGTAAGCCGGCCCTCCCGTTTGGGACGCAAATGGTTGGCGTTAATTTCAAGCCCAAATGCCATCTGCCTGCTGGCATCAATGTTGAGCACGCTCCCCAGCGAGGCAATGGACTCCGCTAGCACGACGGAAACTCCCCCATGCAAATAGCCAACCTGTTGGCGATGATTGGGGCCAATGGGCATGGTAGCCACTACTCTGTCCTTACGCGCCTCGATCAGTTTGATATCGAGCACCTCCCAGACAGAGCCAGCACGGGTACCGTTAATATGGGCAATGAAATCCTGCTCCGAATACTCCACTAACTCTTCCTCTTTCTCAATAAAATTGATGCGAATGAAGAGGCTTCCCACGCCTCCCTCGCGCATCCTCAGTCTATCACATCCAGAAGCAGCGGCTATTTCCCCTTGACAAATGCCTGACCTTCACGTAAACTGTTGACTAGAAAGTCAGAGGCTAGCTATACAAGTCAGAGACTGATTATACAAGTCACAGATTGTTCTTTAAGGTCATTCACAGTATTTGTCCATAGACAACTATACAGTCCCTGAAGGAGCCATCAACAGGCACATGCAACAGGAATCCATCCACTATCGCTCACTGAGGGAGCGGCAACGCAAAGAACGCGAGGAGTTGATTCTCAAAGTAGCCGAAGAAGTGCTGCTGCAAAAGGGCTACCATGAGACCTCAATGGATGAGATTGCAACACGAGTGGGCATCGCCAAAGGGACGCTCTACCTGCATTTTGCCAGAAAAGAAGATCTGGTGGTAGCCCTGGTCAGGCGGGAACTCACTGCTGCGTTGCAAAAGCTCGAAGAGATCGCTGCCGGCGAGGGGACGGCCAGAGAGAAACTGGAGACCATGCTTTACTTCAGGGGACGCGGCCTGCTTGAGAAGGGATCGCAACTCTTCTTCGTGCTGCACAACGGCATGGATATCAAGCCGGTGCTCAAGGAACAAAGCGGGCCTTTGAGGGATATATTGAAACGCATCATAGCTATCGCCAGCGACCTGCTGGACCAGGGCAAGCGAGAAGGAGCGTTCGACGCCACTCTGCCAACGGCGATAATGTGCCATTTGCTCTTTGGCGTTCTCTCGCCGTTTGCCTACAGGCGTCTGGTCGAAGAAGAGCATATCCCGCCTGACGAGATTCTGCGCTGCACAGGCAAGATCTTCTTCAAAGCGATTGCGGCAGAGCCGGGCGATGCAGCGAACCAGGCATTGACTTAACGGAAAAACTCTTTTTTCTCTTTCTTCACCTTTAGGGAGAGGAGAGAGTCCTTAAAGGTAATGCGAATGGGGATGGAGACGTTCCCAATTCCTCTTTTAGCGTAAAGACAACGGAACATCAATACATCGACATCTCAATACAAGCAAAAGTGGTACAGGTAAGGAATAAGGAGTACATTCGCTATGCAAGTTCCTGCTACAGTCGCGCGGCCAGGAGAAGGCTTTGCATACAAATGGATAGTGGCGATAGTGGTAGTGTTCGGCATCTTCATGGCAGTGCTCGACAGCACCATCGTGAATATTGCCATTCCGCGTTTGCAGAGCGCGTTTGGAGCCAACCTGAACAGCGTTCAATGGGTATTGACCGGATACACGCTGGCACAGGGCGTGGCGACGCCAATTACCGCTTTTCTCTCCGACCGGCTTGGCATCAAGCGCCTCTACCTGGTCTCGCTCATCGGCTTCACACTCGGTTCGGCGCTCTGCGGCCTGGCCTGGAGTCTGCCAATGCTGATCGTTTTTCGTATTGTGCAGGGTATTTCGGGTGCGTTCATGGCGCCGCTGGCGATGACCATGCTCTACCGTGAGTTTCCGCCCAACGAGCGCGGCATGGCGATGAGCGTCCTGGGCATTCCGATCCTGCTGGCGCCGGCATTTGGGCCAACGCTTGGCGGATACATCGTTACCTTTGCCGACTGGCCTCTGATTTTCTATATCAACGTGCCTGTTGGCATTCTGGGCGTGCTCCTCGGCTCAATGCTGCTTCAGGAGATTCCCGGCAACAGGAACGCAAGCTTCGATATACCTGGCTTCCTCTTTGCCACGGCGGGCCTGGGCTGCTTGCTCTATGCCCTCTCCGATGCCAGCACAGACGGTTGGGGTTCGACGAGAGTGCTCGGCTTTCTGAGCGCGGGTATTGTCCTGCTAGCAATTTTCACGGTGATCGAGCTGGTCACAGCCAGCAACGGCGGTCAGCCGCTGCTGGATCTGCGCGTCTTCGGTAATCGCGCCTTCACGACAAGCAGCATTGCAAGCATTCTGGTCACGTTCGCGCTTTTCGGCGGCCTCTTTCTGATTCCGGTGTACCTGCAAAATCTGCGTCACCTCAGCGCCTACCAGGCCGGCCTGGTGCTGCTGCCGCAGGCGTTTGCTTCGATGATTGCCATGTTCATCAGTGGGCGGCTCGTAGATAAATTCGGGGTGAAAGCGGCAGTCATTCCGGGTCTGCTCGTGCTCATCTTCGCCATGTGGTTGTTTACGGGCCTGACGCTCACCATACCCTTGCTGGCTTTTCAGGGTATGCTCATTATTCGCAGTCTGAGCCTCGGCTTCTGTATGCAGCCGTTGAACGTCTCGGCCCTGTCGGAGATCGAGCCGCGACAACTTCCGCTGGCCTCCTCGGTCAGCACGACGCTGCGCTTCGTCTCGATGTCGCTTGGTGTTGCGCTGATCGCTACAGTCGTCCAGGCACAGACGAAGATTCATTATGCGCACCTGGCTGAGCTAGTAACGCCAGCCTCGCCTCTGGGACAGCTGCTCGCGCGCTTGCAGGCGCTCTTCGTCTCACAGGGCGCTTCACTTGCAGCGGCACGCAGCGCGGCGGCGCGCGTCATCTGGGGCTTGCTCCAGCAGCAGGCTTATGTCCTGGGCATGCGCGATGCATTCTGGCTGAGCGCCGGTCTGGCAGTCATCGCGCTTATCGCCGCCTTCTTCGTGGGTGGCAGCAGAAAACAGGCGCAGCTGGCACAACGGCCCACTTCCCACAAAGAAGAGCAGGAGGAAGAGGACCTGACACGCGAAGAAGCTTTGCTGGGTATATAAAAGCATTATTATGCATTGAAAGGACGGATACACAATTCTATGCGTCGTTTGATACTGGTTCCACTACTGATCGTTGTGGCAGTTA
>JADBKA010000413.1 GCA_014896635.1 Ktedonobacteraceae bacterium | reverse complement strand
TCAAACCGCCTCTATAACGACGAGGCGCTCGAACGCGGCTTGCAGGTGGTTGAGCGTTTGACCGCCACACCTTCCGACTTGCAGTTGCGTCAGTTTGGCCGCTACTTCATCAACTACGGTCTGACCAGACATCTCTGCGCCTATCTTCTCTCCCAGACCACCTGCGCGCGCGATCTCGTCCTGACCATGCGGCAGGCTCATATCCAGATGGCAGTAGGACCTGATGGCCTGACGCCGCCCGTTTTCACCTACCGTTCGGTCTCCGAAGATAACAACCACCTGCTGATTACCTACGAGAGTCCCCGCCACTTTTGCGGCTGGCTCTGGGGAGCGATTGAAGGATCTGCTGACCGCTTCGGTGAGCGTGTCATTATCCACGAGCGTACTTGTTCCCGCAAAGGAGGAGCGCACTGTCTATTCGAGGTGCAATTCGATCCCGCAGCCGTTCGTCAGACCAGGACGCCGGAGCAGGAAGCGCGCTGGCAGGCTCAGCAGCAACTTATCATGCTGATCTACAACACGCTGCCCGAACAACAGCCGGGCCTGACCATGTTTGAGATCCAGGCGCAGCTTAAAAAAGCAAACATTGATGCCCGTCAACTGCGCCCGGCGCTCCTGCTCGAAGCACTTCAGATGCTCCAGCACGCAGGTTTGCTCGCATCGACCGCCAATCAGCCGGGAGACACATTAGAGCGGCGCCACTACTGGCGCGTGCCAGTCATTGCCAGCAAAAACAACATTCCCGGCTGACCTGCTACACGAACGGGTGAAGATTAGGGTCTGTTTGCAAAATCGCTTGATAGCGATTTTTGGATGCGCTTCTCAAGCCGGCTGAAGATAATTTGCAGACACGGCCTAGTAGCGGAACACAGCCGCAGCCGGGGCTGCACCTGGTATCTGCGCTCGCTCTACCGCGTAGACTGATCCACGGTGCAGCCAGGTCTGTACCGCTGCCAGGTCTAGCAGGTCGTCGTCATGGGCCTCGGCCTGCTGGTGTATCTCTATGGTATGCGTGGCAGCGTCAAAGACACCCCATACCTCGTCATCCAGGGCGACAAACAGATCGGCAATCCGTCCATAGCAAGCCGCCGGCACAATCTCACTGATGTTTGCCGATGCCCATTCGGTCTGCTCTAGATCTCTGTAACGGGCCAGCGCCTCCTGCCGTCCCCGCAACACATACGGCTCAACCAGCGGCCATGCGCGCTGGTGCAGCGCCTCGGCAGACATTTTCTCAGGGTTGCCGGTAAGTCCCTCATCAACAAGATGGGGATAGGTATTCGCCTCTCGATAGATGGGCAACAGGTATTCAACGCCCGCCAGGAGCAGCGGTGCCTGCTGATCGTGGAAGAGTTCGTGCAATCCTCTGTCAATCTGCTGGAAGTAGCGCAGTAGATTCTCTTTTGTATCATCAATGCCTACGCCCTGACCGTAGAAAATGACGGCTCGCCTGCCTCCTTTCCCTGCGAATGTGCCGGAAGAGCTGCTGTAGTAACGCACTTCGTTCTCAGGCTCATCATACTTGAGCGCCTCGGCCAGGCTCTCAGGTACCTTCTCAGGTACATCTACCGCCTGTATATCGTAGCGTGTCCCCTCAAACAGTCTGAGTTCGTTCTGGCTCAGCGCCAGGATATAAAAGCTTCCATCATTGAGAAGCGGCAGGAGCGGCTTGAGATAAAAATGCGTGGCTATTCTCACGTACTCCTTAACCGGGAACGGCAGGTGATAACTGTAAAATTTTGAGGGGGATCGCAGGAGCACCATGCCATCACCCGGATGCTCCCAGAATGTTTCGTCAGCCAGCAGGGCATTGAGCGGCTTGAGCAGAGCTGCGGTCGTTTCTGCTCTCTCTTTCTGCTCGCCACTCACCAGTTCACCATGCAGCAGACGCTGCTCGACCCGTCGCACCTGGTTCACCAGTTGCATACGATTTTGCTGCATATCTGCACCACCACGATAGGTGGGGAAAAACAGGGAGAGGCACGGTGTCTCCTGAACTTGCATCAGCGCTCTCAGTTCTTCTCTGTCTGGTACGTTCATAGCTTGCCATCCTTTCTCTTTTCTCTGCTATTCTCGCTTAAAGCTGGAAAATGGAGATGGCACTCCCGGCAAGGAGGTAGAGTCCTCCTTAACCGATAAAGCAGGGGTCCAGGGGACGTGCCGGGTCTCCACACAGTGGGTACCTGCCGGCCCACCATAAAT
>JADBKA010000412.1 GCA_014896635.1 Ktedonobacteraceae bacterium | reverse complement strand
GCGGCAAGCAACAGTGGCTGGTCTGGAGCAATCATCAGAGGCTGGACAAGTGCCGCGCAGAACTTCAATGCACATCGCTGGTATATGCCACTCTACACCTGGTGGCTTGCACGCAAAAACAGGTGGACAGGCTATGACAGAGAACTGCTTCTCTTTCTGCTTAAACAGGTGGCATATCAGCATCCAGAGAAACTCCTGGCACTTCTGGAGACAGACAACCTGCCACAAGAACAGATTGAAGAAGTGCTGGAAGCGTTACCCAGGTCCTGGAGCCGCGAGTTCAGCACGACTATCCTGCACAGGTTGCGAACATACCCGGCCTCAATTAGCTCAAATACAAAAAATACATCATATGCAGATTACTACGCCTGGCATGAGTTGCTCAATCGGGCAGCAATAGCCATTCCGCCTGACTGCTTTGAGGCAGCATGCGCAGACTGGCAACTACCTGAGAGCCAGCGCTGGCTCGCTTCATCTATACCGCAGAGCATCGAGCACTTTACTGAACAAATCAACATGCGAAAACGTCTGAGAGAGGAGATACATTAATGACAACAAACGGGAAACATAACAGTCAAACGGATTCAGTAGCTACTAATACGGAAATATCCAGCGCAGTTCTACGTCAGCATGCAGAACAGCAGTATGCCGAAGAGCTGGCGGAGCTGGCAAAGCAGGACACACATCAGCGTCCCCCCAACTGGAAACTCTCGCCCTGGGCCGCTCGCACCTACCTGATGGGTGGCAAGCTCAAAAACGGTTTTGTTGTCTCGCCTAAATACATTGGCAATGCACGCCTGATCGAAATTGCCATCGCTACCCTGGCGACTGACCGCGCGCTCCTGCTCTACGGTGTACCCGGAACCGCGAAGAGCTGGGTGAGTGAGCACCTCGCGGCAGCCATTGCCGGCGACTCAACGCTGCTCATCCAGGGAACAGCCGGCACTGACGAGAGCGCGATCCGCTATGGCTGGAACTATGCCCGTCTGCTCGTCGAAGGCCCCTCAACTGCGGCGCTGGTTGTCAGCCCACTCATGAACGCCATGCAAGATGGCAAGATCGCACGCATCGAAGAGCTGACGCGCATTCCCAGTGAAGTCCAGGACTCCCTTATCACCATCCTCTCTGAGAAGACGCTGCCCATTCCCGAACTGAATACCGAGACACAGGCGCGCAAGGGCTTTAACATCATCGCTACTGCCAATAACCGCGACAAAGGCGTCAACGAACTCTCCAGCGCCCTGCTGCGCCGCTTCAACACCGTCATCCTGCCCGTGCCTGACAGCCTTGAACAGGAAGTCGAGATCGTCGAACGCCGCGTCGCCAGCCTGGGCAAGGCCCTCGAACTGCCCGTCGAGAAGCCAGCACTCGAAGAGATTCGCCGTGTTGTTACCGTCTTCCGCGAACTGCGCAATGGCATGACCCTGGATGGCAAGACAAAAATCAAATCCCCCAGCGGCACACTGTCAACCGCTGAAGCCATCTCGGTCATCAACAACGGCCTGGCAATGGCCGGCTACTTTGGCGACGGCGAACTGCACGCCGTAGATCTGGCAGCAGGACTGACCGGCGCTATCGTCAAAGACCCGGTGCAGGATCGCGTCGCCTGGCTGGAGTACCTGCAAACCGTTGTAAAGGAGCGTAGTGGCTGGAAAGATCTGTATCGAGCCTGTCAAGAGGTACTGTAACCGTGAGTGTTCACATCTTCGGCATTCGCCATCATGGACCGGGCTGCGCGCGCGCATTACGCGCAGCCCTGCAAGAACTCCAGCCGGATATCGTGCTGGTCGAGGGGCCGCCGGACGCGCACGCTGTATTACCACTGCTCACGCACGAGCAGATGCGTCCACCGGTCGCTCTGCTCATCTACAGACCGGATTCTCCCGGCCACGCCGTCTATTATCCCTTCACGATTTTCTCGCCAGAATGGCAGGCGCTGCACTATGCTCTACACAGCGCAATCCCGGTCCGCTTCATGGATCTGCCGCAGGCCCTCTGGCTGGCTCAGCAGCCAGCCACAGAGCCGACCAGCAAAACAGCAGCAGAAACAGAGCCGGCAAAAGAACAGGAGAAGACCAGCCCGGCCCAGGAAGTCGCAACTCCCGTCATCCCTGACCAGGAGCAGACGCCAGAACAGCAGCAGGAGCGGTTGCACAGCGATCCGCTGGCGCTGCTGGCCGAAGCGGCAGGTTATACCGATCACGAACTCTGG
>JADBKA010000102.1 GCA_014896635.1 Ktedonobacteraceae bacterium | reverse complement strand
CGCCCGCTATCGATCTTCTCCAGGTGGTTGATGCAGCGCAGTAGCGTTGTCTTCCCTGAACCACTCGGCCGGATCACGACAACGGCCTGGCCGCGCTTCACTGAGAAGTCAATGTCGTTGAGGACTGTCAGATTGCCAAAACGCTTGACAATTTGCTCACCACGTACCATCTCCTGTACTGCATTTTCTTGTGAAGCACTGTTTGTCACTTCTCTCTTCTCTCCTCTCAGTGGACACGCGACGAGCCGACCGGAGTGCTGACTCCGGTCAGGCGCTGGACCCAGCCCTTCTTCTCCTGTTCTAACAATTCGGCTGCCGTCGTGCGGTTGGGATCGAGGCGATTCTCGATCCAGTGCTGGAGATACTCCCAGATCGTTGTCAACAGGAGATACCAGAACGTTGCGACGATCAGCAGTTCAAAGACGACGAAGCCTTGCGAACCGTAGATCTGGGCCGTGCCGGTCAGTTCTAGCAGCCCGATGACGGCTGCAAGCGAGGTAGACTTCAACATATTGTTGAATTCGTTCCCCAGCGGGGGAACGATGACACGCGCCGCCTGCGGCAAGATGATCCATCTCATCGCCAGGCTATAGCGCATACCGAGCGACTTTGCCGCTTCCATCTGGCCGGGATCGACCGATTCAATGCCGGCGCGCACAATCTCGGCCATGTAGGCGCCTTCGTTGAGCGAGAATGCCAGCAGGACAACTACCTCTTTAGTAAGAAACTGTGTTGAGGCGGGAAAAAGTTGCGGGATGCCAAAATAAAAAATCAGGATCTGTACCAGCAAAGGGCTGCCCCTGAACAGCCAGATATAGGCGCGGGCAGGCCACGAGAGCCAGGGGAAGCGTGACATGCGCATGAGCGCCAGGAACAGACCGATGATCACACCCATAGATTGGGCAACGACCGATAACCACAATGTGGTCCAGGCGGCATAGAGGAACAGGCTAGAAAAAAGATACTGGCCGACAACTTCCCAGCGGAACATGTGAGGCCCTCCTCGCACTGATTAGCCAGTTACCGGCAAACTCTGAAACTATGACCGATTCTTTCAGGCGCCCGGCAGGCATAAATATCTGGCCCCGATTCTGTTTATTGCCGGCTATTGTACCACAGTTTGTCGCTGCATAAAAGATTTGAGCGGGCAAAAGTTCAGGAAACATTTGCCTTCTGGAAATTTGCCCGCTGCTTCCTAATCCTATCCTATATAGTAGGGGCGACCCTGGCGGTCGCCCTGGGCCGCTCATCAATGATGGCGATGGCGCCACTTGTCAGCCCCCACTTCTCAATCAGAGAGCGATAGGTGCCATCAGCCTTCACCTGATTAAAGGCGCTCTGGATGGCATTGAACATCTCAGTATCGCCCTTGCGTACTACAATGCCTTCCTGGGCAACGTTGACAACCGAACCACCCACCTCAAACTGGTCGGAGTGCTGTTTGAGGTAGTAGTCAGTTACCGGCGAGTCCTGGTAAGTTGCATCGACACGGTTGGTTGCCAGGAGCTGGATCACGTCAGTCTGATTCTTCAAGGCGGTAATTTTGATTTCGGGCTTGCCCGCTTTCTTGCAGTCCTTGCTGGCATTCTCCAGTTCAGGCTGTTCGACAGTGCCATTCTGCACACCGGCGTTCAACCCGCAGAGGTCAGTAACACTCTTAATATTTTTAGGATTGCCTTTCCGCACCAGCAGAGATTCACCCGCGTTAAAATAGGGGATGAAATCTGCCTTTGCCTTACGCTCCTCATTGATGGTCACGGCAGAGATAACAACGTCGTAGCGTTTGGCCGCCAGGCTCTCAATGATCGTATCGAAATTGGCGGTTTGAACATTGGCGCGTAGCCCCATCTTTGCAGCAATTGCGTTGATGAGGTCGATATCAAAACCAGCCGGCTTTTGCGTCTGTGGATCAATATATTCCTGCGGCGGATAGGTTGTGTCGCTGCCGACCGTAAGAACGCCGGGCGTAATCAGATTTTTAGGAGCAGCGACAGAGGGTTTGCTGGCACCGCCGGTAGGGGTGGCTGGTGGATTATTTGACGCGACCGGCGTACCACAGGCTGCCAGCACCAGCAAAAATACAGTAAAAATGCCGGGCAGCGCCAGAAAAACAGTGCGCTTCTGCTTTTTGTGGCCGGGAAAGGGGGAAAACATGCAAATGACCTCCTCGATAAATACCAGATACAGTGGAGAGCGTCTCATGACTCTTCGCCACGCCACCATAGAAGGACGCCGGCAGCGGGTTTGACGCTGGTAGCAGCTTGCACAGAAAACTGCCATGCCACGTGTCTGACTATCTATATTACGTCGTCTGTGGGCTTGCGTATCACATGCTGCCGGGGACCGTTCCTGATTTTTTCCTTTCCGCCAGAGAAAATAGTAAATTCAGCCATAACGGGCAGCTATAAAGCCGCTATTGTGTTACACTATCATGTGGAAAGGACGCAGGGGTCGCGTAACCGGTCAATACAGGTTATCGTCCGTAAGTAGTTGTGGATCAGTTAGTGAGGAGCCTGGAGGGTTCATATGCCCATCATATTTGATCGCGGGATTTGCCGTGATCTCGGCGAGACGATCTCGCGCGAATGGCTCGTGACGAATGGTCTGGGTGGATATGCGTCAGGGACGGTGGCAGGGGTTTTAACACGCCGGCAGCACGGGTTGCTGGTGGCGGTCCCCCCTGGAAGCACAATCCCTCATGTATTGCTGGCAAAGATGGATGAGGAGGTCGTTTTTGATCAACGCACGTATTATCTTGAAACGAACGAATACCGCGATGGAGCTTTGAATCCTGCCGGATTCGTTCACCTGGAAGAGTTCAGGCTTGAAGAAGGCTTTCCCATTTTTACCTGCTATCTGGGAGGGATGAGCGGGATTGCTCTGGAGAAACGCATCTGGCTCCCCTGGGAGCGCAATATCACCTGTGTTCAATACCGCGTCTACAAGACCGCGCAGTATAACGGTTCTGGCCACTACCGGCCAGGAAGGACAGGCCCGCTTTCCGGCAGCCTGGGACGTCCAGTCGAAAACGCCCGCTCGCTGACTCTGACATTGCTGCCCTTCACCACCTATCGTCCCTATAACCAGACGCGGCAGGGCAGCCATGATCAGTATTTCGAGGTACAGGCATACCAGGCGGAAGATAGCGGGCAGGCACGCGAGACATGGCACGCTTCGCAAGACGCGCGCTCGTTCTCAGGACGGCTCGCCGGTTGCACAGTCAGAGCCGCCGGCACCCTCCCTTACCATATCCTGGCCGTCAGCCATAGCGGGAACCAGGTGACGTTTCTTCCAACCGGTGTCTGGTACTGGAATTTCTTGCACCGCCAGGACAAAGCGATGGGTCTGGCAGCGACGGATGATCTCTATTTACCGGGCGTCATTCGCGCAACACTCAATACCGACGAGGAAGATATCTTGACGATCATTGCGAGTACGGAGGACCTGTCATCGCTCGATCTGCGCCCGCAGGAGATCCAGCACCTGTATGCCATTAGTATCGAGCGGCGGCAGCAGCTCTTCCACTGCGCTTTATATCCCCGGCGCTTCTTTGGTGAAGGAGGTGAAGCCGCTCACACGCAACACTTGCGTGTACTACCACTTACAACAACTTCTGACCCCGATGCCGGAGGTGAAGATTTTCTGCGACTCCTGCTCCAGGCTGTGGATTCCTTTTTTGTACACTACAGATCCTCCGGCAGCGAGAAGATGCCTGCTCTCCCCGCTCTCCCTTCCCTGCTCTCCAGTTACTACACGATGGAACACCGTATCCGCGATGCCTTGATTGCTCTGCCCGGTCTGACGCTTGTGAGCGGGCGGTATGCTGATGCACAGCGCCTGCTGCACGCCGTCGCTCGCACCTTCAGAGATGGTCTGCTGGCTGATCGCTTTCCTCTACCTGGCAGATCCTTGCAGGACGACGACTACGGCAGCGTGGATACCACACTCTGGTTCTTTTATGCTCTCGACTACTATCTACGCATCACACGCCACTACGACCTGCTGGAAACATACTACGACGACCTCAGGTATGCGCTTCACACCTGCATGCGCGGAACGATCAACAATATTCACATGGACCATAACGATGGCCTGCTCTATGCCGGTCAACCCGGTAAGGCCCTCACCTGGATGAATGCCAGCATAAATGGTGTGCCTCAAACGCCACGCACTGGCAAGGCCGTCGAGGTACACGCGCTCTGCTACCATGCGCTGGCACTCATGCACAAATGGTCGCAATATATGAGTCGCAGAGGGAGAGCGATTTCTTCCCTCTCGTATTACCAGGAATTGCTCAAACTCTGTAGAAGCAGCTTCCAGGAGCGTTTCTGGTACGCGGAAGGAGGCTATCTCTACGACGTGGTAGACGGACCGCAAGGAAACGATCCATCCCTGCGTCCCAACCAGTTGCTAGCTCTCTCTTTACGCCATCCGATTCTGGACAGCAGATACCATCAAAGCGTGTTTGACCAGGTCACCCGGCACCTGCTCACACCCTGGGGTCTGCGCACACTTTCCCCACAGGATAGCGCGTATCGCGGCTCTCAGGGAAAGGACGACGAAGCGCGGGAACGCGCCTTGCATCAAGGGAGTATCTGGCCCTGGCTGATAGGACCGTACATCGACGCCCTGCTCATCGTCGGACGCCATTCTCCCAGGCAGATCGCGCAGTCAGACCGGCAGCTACACCAGGAATACCTCTGGCGCAAGGGCTTGCAACTACTGGAACCATTCAGAGACCTTCTGTATGGCAACTTTCTGGGGATGTGTGCAAACACGCTGGATGGCGACTCTCCCCATCATAGCGGGCCGGAAATCACATCGGCTGTCAGTATCGGTGAACTGTTACGTGTCTATAATCTTCTGGCGCACATGCAGGTGCTCCAGCCAGATCATGCGCTTATGTGCTAGATATGCACAGTTTTCCCCAGGTTATCCACAATATATGTGGATAACCAGTTTTAGTCTTCAGGCGTCTGAAAGCGACCGACGATCTGGAATGGTTGCAAAGGAGTTTCAGTCATATGCAAGACATCATCCGTGAGACACCCGTGTACGAATGGATACTACAAGAAGGGCTTGAAGAAGGGAGAAAAGAAGGACTTGAAAAAGGTCTCAGGGAGGGACGCAAGGAAGGAAGCCTCAAGGCGTTGCGCGAGACGCTGGTAGAGATCGTCAAAGTGCGCTTCCCGGCCCTGCAAGAGCTAGCACAGGTGCATGTAGCGGCACTGGAGCAGCCTGATGCGCTCCAGAAGCTGACTGTGCAGGTCAGCGTTGCCCGTGACGAGGCCGAAGCGCGCCAGCACTTGCTAGAATCGAGCGTCTACAGCGGTCTTCACAAAAATTGAACCTTTACCTGGACACCTCGTCATCTGATGTTTGAAAGAGGTACCCACTTCGTCTGGACAACTGCTTTACCGCTCCATAGTCTGGCACTTTTTCAGGAGTCGAAACATCGAACCATTCTGTGCTCCCTGCTCGGCTCTCTGTGTTATACTAAGCAACATATTCGATGTTCATGGAGGAAAGGATGTCTTTCACTCATCACACGCAGATTGAAGTACGTCCACTGACCATCGCAGATGCTCCTACCTGTGACCAGATTATCCTGACTCTTCCGCGCCATTTTGGGTACGAAAGTGGACGACAGGCGTGTGCTCAGGCGGTACGGATAAGCGAAGGATGGGTGGCCGTCTCTGATGGGCGCGTCGTCGGCTTTTTGACGGTGCAGCCCCACAATGCTACGACCGTTGAGATCACCTGGATGGCAGTTCATGCAGACCTTCGTGGTCAAGGGATCGGGCGGCGGCTCATTGAGCACCTGCGTCAAGAGATGCAAGCGCAGGGATACCGTCTCCTGCTGGTGGCGACACTGGCACCCTCCTATGAGAGGGATACTGAGGGTTCGGTCGAAGATGGCTATGCCGCCACGCGTGCTTTCTATCACAAGGTGGGCTTCCTGGATATCTGCGAAGTTCCCCTGTACTGGGGAGTGGACAGCGATCCCGCCCTGCTGCTGGTCATGCCTCTCTTCTGACAACAGGGCGCCTCTGATGTGAAGCGCTCCCGAAGCATCAAGAGGCGAGATAGCCACAATGGGTAAACCAGCCACGGGCATCGTGTGGCGTGATCGTGAGAAGGGCTTGCCCAATGGCCTCCTGTGAGGCTTCTGGAGTGCGCGCTCCTACCCGGTGCAAAACGGCTTTGAGTTTGGAGAAGGCTTCCTCAATCGGAGACAAGTCAGGGGAGTAGAAAGGCAGAAACAGGAGTTGACATCCTTGTGCTTCAATGGCCTGTCGAACTTTCTCGCCGATATGCGTGCTCAAATTGTCCAGGATCACGATTTGCCCAGCTTGCAAGCTAGGATCGAGAATCTGTTCCACGTACAGTTCAAAAACAACGGTAGAGGAATCTGGCTTGTTCTCGCCAGTCGGCCGGGGCGCCCGGCATCTCCGCCCAACGTCGGCAACGACGTCGAAGCTTCCACGTTCACGCGGGGGTACGTCACAGAGTTTCAGTATACTGATTTCAAGGGCGCCTGCCGCAGGCGCCCTCTACTTAGAACCTATTTGGAAATCAACCTGAATCCGCTTCAACCCAGGGTCACAACCAGATTTTCGGTTAAGCTCTGAAGCTGCTACTTAGAAGCTGCCGCCACCACCGCCGCCGAAACCACCACCAAATCCACCACCACCACCACCACCGAAGCCACCACCAAAACTGCCGCCGGCTCCACCACCATGATGCACACTACTTCCACTACTTCCGCTGTGTACATACGGCCCACCGTAGTACCAGCCGCCGGGCCACCACCGACCACGATCAGGGCGACCACCACTCGGCGGGCCACTCCGATTGCGTCCCCATCTCACCAGCGCCAGTATCAGCCAGAACAACAGACCACCACCAGCCACGACGAGCAGGACGATCAACCAGGCCGGCCAGGCGCCACTCTGAGCGCCAGCATGTAGCGAATCACGTACTGAGCCGATGGCCGCAATCATGGCCGGCGTGTAGTCGCCATGAAAATTACTCTTAAAAGCCTGGTAAGCAGCATTGGCCTGCTCATCCGATAACTCTACATCGTTGCCGCTCTCTATATCAAAAAGCCGATGGACGGTATCAACTCCGATACAGATAGATTTTGGACCTGGCAGCAGATTACGTACAAGTTGCTTGAATGCATTCATGTCGCCGGAAAAGGTTTTCGTCGTATAAATGACAACTGGAACCGGCAGTTGCGCAGCCTCTGCCTGTACCTTCTGCGCGTCGAGCACGCCCGCCTGGTCGTTCACCGTGACTGTGCCGGCCCATGCGTAGCTGCTCGTGAGCAAGAGAAGTACAAGTGCGCTGCTGAAAGCCGGCATCAGCAGCGCACACCTGCTAACCGCTAGCTTTGTAAACATGTGTTTATTCTCCTCACTCGGACTAACGATGATTGTGCTCTTTACTATTAAAGACTCTCTTTGTCATAAAAAGATGAACGCCTTTTTACAGACTCTCTCAAATCAGTCAGAAGCGTCGCAAAAATGTCTCTTTTCTGTCACCTCTATAAAGAAATTGATCAATCAGATTCTTCCATGATGAAGGATACCAGAGCGCAGTCCCAATGCCGTCACAATAGAGACACCCACCGTCACACGAGTATCACGACTCTAAAAATCTCTGGCATATACGGACTTTTTCCCATTTCTCGCAAAATCTTCTGGCAAATCCGCTAAAGAGCCTGGGAGCGCCGTTTAGTAAGACACCAGAGGAAATTTTGGAGATGGGAGGGTTGCAAGATGGCAAAACCCTGGGATCACGGTACCCGCGCACTCGTGCGCGCCAGCCCTCAAGCCTTCACCCGGCTGGTCATCCCCGGCGCACACTATGTCAGAACGCGACCAGAGAAGCTCAAAACCTGGCAACTGGAGACCGATACGTTACTGGAAGTCACCTTCAACGATCAACCGCTGTTGTTGCACCTGGAGTTCCAGACCTACCGCGATGCTGAAATGCCCGAACGACTCTTGCGCTATAATGTACTGGTAAGAAGCGAGTTTGGTCTGCCGGTACTGTCATGCGTGATTTATCTGCTCAAGGACGGCACGGTCGCGGCACGGCCTTTGAGATGGAGCGTGCCGAGCAGGCGGGAGGTACTGCTGTTTGATTACGAAGTGCTGGAGATTGCTTCGCTCACGCCCGAAGAGCTACTCCAGGCAGGGCAACCGGGACTGTTGCCGCTGCTGCCGTTAACAAAAGAGGGAGCAAGGCGTGAGATTGTCAAACAGATGTTTGACCTGCTGCCGCCAGAGCAGTATAAAGACCTGGATCTGATCGGCTTTACGTTTGCGTCACTGGTGTTCAGGCGTCTGAAAGCGACCAACGATCTGGAATGGTTACAGAGGAGTTTCAGTCATATGCAAGATATCATCCGTGAGACACCCGTGTACGAATGGATACTACAAGAGGGGCTTGAAGAAGGACGAAAAGAAGGACTTGAGAAAGGTCTCAAGGAGGGACGAAAGGAGGGACAAAAGGAAGGAAGCCTCAAGGCGTTGCGTGAGACGCTGGTAGAGATCGTCAAAGTGCGCTTCCCGGCCCTGCACGAGCTGGCAAAAGCCTGCGTCGCGGTGCTAGAGCAGCCTGATGCGCTCCAGAAGCTGACTGTGCAGGTCAGCGTTGCCCGTGACGAGGCAGAAGCCCGGCAACATTTACTGGCGCTGGAAGCGCCGGAGAACCGGGAGATGAAAGAAGAGCATTAAACCGCTCAGGGTAGCAAGCTGCATGCACAGCTTGCTACCCTACGTGCTGGATAGCACTGCATCACAACAGCAGCATGGCATCGCCGAAGCTAAAGAAGCGGTAGCGTTCGCGGATCGCTTCCTGGTACGCTCTCTCCATCAGCGATTTGCCCAGGAAAGCGGCTACGAGCAGGAGCAGAGTGGAGCGTGGCAGATGGAAGTTGGTGATCATGGCATCGACGATTCGGTAGCGGTAGCCGGGCGTGATGAAGAGGCTTGTCGAGCCTCTGTAAGGCTCAATACGCCCATCATAGAAGTTCGCTACACTTTCCAGTACGCGCACAGAAGTGGTGCCAACCGCGACGATACGTCCGCCCGCTCGGCGCGTCTCGCTGACCAGTTCGGCGGTGGGCGCGTCCAGCTCGATTGCTTCGCTGTGCATTTTGTGTTCACACACGTTCTCGACTTCGACAGGACGAAAGGTGTCCAACCCGACGTGCAGAGTCACGAATCCGATGCGCACGCCCCGCCGGCGCAACTGCTCGAGCAGGTGGGGCGTGAAATGCAGGCCGGCGGTGGGCGCGGCAGCAGAGCCGCGAATACGCGCGTAGACCGTCTGATAGCGTTCGGGATCAGTTAGCGCCTCATGGATATACGGCGGCAGCGGCATCTTGCCCAGTTTATCCAGTAGGTTGCGCACAGCCAGCACGTTATAGGGATCAGCCGGGTTGCCTGAAGTGCCAGTGCTTGAGGCGTCTGGGATGCTGCCGGGCTGATTGAGAGCAGTGAAGCGGATAAGGCGCCCGCCAGCGCCGGTGCGCAGCAAGATCTCACCGCGCAGTTCGGGCCGCGCAGGGTCACCAAACTCGATGAGCGCGCCCTCACGCAAGCGGCGACCAGGACGCACCAGCGCCTCCCAGCAGTCGCGGCCCACGTCGGGCCGCTCAGCCAGCAGGAGCACTTCTACGAGGCCGCCAGTTTCGACGCGGCGTCCTGTCAGACGCGCGGGAATTACGCGACTCTGGTTGGCGATGAGCAGATCGCCGGGACGCAGGTAGTCGCCGATATCACGAAAGTGGCGGTGCTCCAGCCTGCCAGTTGAGCGATGTACTACCAGCAGACGCGAGGCGTCGCGCGGCTCTATCGGCGTTTGCGCGATCAGTTCCTGAGGTAAATCGTAGTCAAAATCACTGATTCTCAGGGTGTTGTCGTCCACAGGCCCGGTCCATTTCCTTCCCCAGGGGGTGTCAATCCAAGATGCTGATAGGCGGCGCGCAGAGCCACGCGACCACGCGGCGTGCGAGCGATAAAGCCCAGTTGCAGCAGGTATGGCTCGTAGACATCCTCGATAGTCTCTGTATCCTCGCTCATGCTGGCCGCCAGCGTATCGAGGCCGACCGGTCCCCCGCCGAACTTCTGAATGATGGTCAGCAGCAGATTACGGTCGGTCTGATCCAGACCAATCGCGTCGATCTCCATAGCGTCAAGGGCCGCCCTGGCGACATCTTTCGTGATGATGCCATCAGCTCTGACCTGGGCGTAGTCGCGCACACGTTTGAGCAGGCGGTTGACGATACGGGGCGTCCCGCGCGCGCGGCTGGCAATCTCTTCGATGCCGTCCGTTTCTGCCGCCACCTTGAGGATACGCGCCGAACGTTTCACAATCTTTTTGAGTGAGTCAGCATCGTAATATTCCATGCGGTAGATCGCGCCGAAACGGTCGCGCAGCGGAGCGGTGAGCGAGCCGACGCGCGTGGTCGCGCCGACAACGGTGAATGGTGGCAGTGTCAGGCGCAGTGAGCGAGCGCCCGGTCCTTTGCCGATCATCACATCAATGGCGAAATCTTCCATCGCCGAATAGAGCCGCTCTTCTACCGCGCGCGCCAGGCGATGGATCTCGTCGATGAAGAGCACCTCGCCGGGCTGTAAGGATGTGAGGATCGAGGCCAGATCGCCGGCATGCTCGATGGCGGGTCCCGATGTTGTGCGCAGATTGACACCCATCTCCGCAGCGATGATATTGCAGAGCGTCGTCTTGCCCAGACCCGGCGGGCCATAGAGCAGAACGTGATCAACCGGCTCGTTACGGCGGCGCGCTGCTTCTAACAGAATGCTCAGATTACTCTTGATTTTTTCCTGCCCGATATACTCACTCAGACGATGAGGGCGAAGACTACCTTCAATAATCTCTTCCTCTTCGCTCATCTGAGGCGAAACGAGGCGCTCCTTCATGATTATCTCCCCGCATGAAACTGGTGTTCTATCACGTTACCTTGATTATATCAGAGTTTCATGCGGGCGTCGAGTCACATTTCCATAGCATACCGCGCAGATGGCAAATAGCAAAACCCGGCGATTTTTCGTCAAAATTCTCTTCTAAAACCGGTGTTCCACACGTTTATTACGATAGCATCAGAAGTTTCAGCCGTGAGCTAAGAACTATCTGTGTCCGGCCTGTGAGAAAAAACGCGAAAATTGAGAGATCATCGTGATCGTTTTCTCTTATTCTCTTATATTACTATTGTTATATTACTATTGTTAAAATACACCCTGAAGAAAGAGACGCTTCTGCTTAGTAAGGGAGGGGAGAAAGATGAAAACATGTAGGGATGTATTCCACCGATGTCTTGTCGTCTCACTCAGTATCGTTCTGCCGCTTATTCTGCTCCTGGCAGCATGCGCGGGAACTTCGCCCTCAGAACAATCTGGAACGCCATCGCTCGGCATTACAATGACTCCTACCACTGCGCCTATGCCCACAACACAGACCAGTTGCCCACCCGCAGGAACCGCACGCGCCGCCGTTATGGCTCCGCTGGCGCCGGGTAGCCATACCAATCGTGCCAATGTCGTGTACGTGGAAAAACAGCAGCAGGGCAGCATACTCAAACGCTACGACATCACCACTCGCAGCGCAACAACCATTGTGAGTCTGTCGCAGGCGTCTGTCGCTGAAGCCCAGGTTTCAGCAGATGGTCAGTGGGTGCTTTTTGTCACGCTTTTCTCCGATCATTCTTCTCTGCAACTGGTCCGTATGGATGGTCAGGGTTTGCAGACGCTGTACTGCTCCACCGGCGGTACACAAAGTGGCATCGCTGACATCGAGTGGTCGCCCGATCAGAAACACGTAGCCTTCACGGAGAAGCAGAACGTCTCTTTGCTCACAGTGGCTACGGGAGCGCAGCGAGTCATCGTCCGCGCCAGTGCGGATCTGGATTATGTTCCGCGCACCTGGCTGGATAACACGCGCCTGTACCTGTCCGGCCTCATTAGAGGCAGCGAGACGCCGCCGCTGCTCCATCTGTATCTGTTTGATAGCAACAGCGGGGCATTACAACAGGTTCTCAGTTCTCCCACTCTCTGTGGAGATTTCGACAGCAGCATTGATGGTACGCGCCTGTTTACCAGCGAGTGCCAGTTTGCTATACCAGAGCATACAGGCCCCAGCAGCATTCGTGTGCAACCGGCCACCGGTGGTACATCTCAAACCATCTATCAGACGCCCGCCTATGCAATTACTACGCTGCGCGTCGCCTCTCGTACAACACTCTTGTTTGCAATAGAGAATACTGGCGTTGCCAACGTTGATAGCAGCCACAACGGACTGTGGAAAATCAATACCGATGGCGCCGGCCTCACCAGGCTCACCACCAGTAAGGCAGATGAAATGTTGATGTTTAATCTCTACAGCCGCTACACCTGGTCAACGGTCTCCCGCGACGGCACAACCTACGCTGTACAGGTACGGACAATCACACCCGCCAGGCAGATTTTCGCACTGCTGATCGGCTCTATGAACGGGGGGACACCAACAATCGTTTCAGCCGATGCCATGCTCGCCGGCTGGACGGCAATGTAAGATGAAAATAAAATAGCATAATAGCGTCAGGTCAGGAACCACACATTGAGGCCCGTTGCCATCAAATTGCCTCAAATAAAGCACTGCTAGGAGGAGGCCAGGAGACATACGCTCTCCTGGACCCCTTTTACCCCAATCGATCTTTGCTTTTACTTTCAGGGGATGAGGACAACTTTTCCAGAGGCACGGTGGCTTTCAGCAAGACGATGGGCCTCTGCTGCTTGATCGAGGGGAAAAGTCGCTCCAATGCGGATGGATAAAATCCCTTTCCCCAGAAGTTCAGAGAGTTTACGCAGTCCTTTCGGATCGGGTACGATATAGATTATCTGTGGGATGATGGAACGAATTGGAACGCAGGGACCTCCTGCTTCAAGGCGGGGAATAACGGTCGCATACCGACCTCCATTACGAACAGTATCCAGTGTTGCTACTGCGACAGAACCACCAACTACATCGAGTGCAGCATCAACAGGCCCGCCAGTGACGTCCCGGACCTGGCGGACAAGATCACTATCACGATCAACCGTCCATGTAATTCCGAGTGCTCGTGCCTGCTCTCTTTCGGCTGGCCGCACAACTCCCACAACCTGCGCTCCTGCGTGAATAGCAAGTTGCGCGGCCAGGCTTCCTACCGCACCCAGTGGACCGTTAATGAACACCTTCTCTCCAGGAGAGAGACGAAGGGCAGTGATTGCCTGGAGTGCTGTCAAACCGGCAAGCGGGAGTGCAGCCGCAACAGCAGGCTCATGTGTTCCCGGCCAGGGAGCCAGTTGTTCGGCATCTACCACGATCTGCTCGGCATAGGTGCCAGATTGCGTCGCAGGTTGATGAATCATCGTGATGACATGATCCCCTATCTTCCAGTTGAGAACGTCAGCACCGATTTCCTCGACAACTCCGGCTGCATCCCAGCCAAGAATCATGGGGAAATGGGCAGCAAGAGCAGGATAGACAGCTCCCTGGATAATGTTTCCAGCTCGTGTGCCCAGATCGACAGGGTTGACAGCGGCGGCCAGTACCCGCAAGCGGACCTGCCCTCGATCAACAGGTGGCAGCGCAACGGTGGTTGTATGCAAGACGTCAGCGGAACCGAATTGTTCTAAAACCACCGCTCTTGTCCGGGCCACTGTTCGGGATGAAACACTGTACATAACGTATCCTCTCTGTAATTCATGACTAATCGGTCAAAAAGTATCCTAAAAAAAGAGAAATCAGAATCCCTTTGTTTCGTTAACCCGCCTCGACGACAATCGTTCCCCAGAAGCATGAGAAGCGGTACAGGAGATTCTCATGAAAGTCCGTCAAGAGCTGCGTCGATGACCTCAGACAACCTCTGGATATCGGACGTGGTTCTCCCTGCCTCCCACAACCCTTGAGCGACTGTAAGCAGGTAGCGTGCAAGAACATGTGTTGAGTGTCTGCCAGAGATCTCACCGATTACACGTGCCTGCTCCAGTACACTCACCAGTCTATCTTCAATGCTACGTTGATGGACTGCAATCGCATCTGCTACCTCTTGATCGCCTGGAAGTAATTCCAGCGTGGTGTTGGCAATAAGACAGCCACGTCCAGTAGTAGCCTGAGCAGCCTGCCTGAGCAGATACCGGCGGATGCCAGCAAGTGGCGATACCTCAGCTTGCAGGTCAGCATCGAGAGCGGCCAGACTCACGTGCGAGTAGCGTTGAAGCACAGCGAGAAACAATTGATGCTTATCACCAAATGCGCCATACAGACTGCCTCGATGGAGTCCCGTCGCGGATGTCAAATCTGTCAAGGATGTTGCGTGATAGCCATGCTTCCAGAACTGATGCATAGCTGCATCCAGGACCACATCCGCCTCGAACTCTCTTGGGCGTCCTAAGGGGGTTTCTGATTTTCCCATACCTCTATTTTATTACCAATCAGTCAAAAAAGCAAGTCCCAGATCTTTGCTTCTCTCTCCTGACAACATGGGAAGAGGCCTCATCCAGCGAGCCGGGCAATTTCAAGCCGTTCTCTTGTACTGCGCCTATATCACATCAAACGCTTACAGGAGTTTGGCCTCTCCTTACAGCAGATTAAGATAGTTCTCGGCGATTCTTGCCAGAAACGCACACTACGAGAAGTTCTGCAATCGCTGGATGAAGAACTGGGTGTCCAGATACACTCCCTGGAAGAGCGGCGGCGTAAGATCAAGGCATTGCTCGATAACAATTCGCTTGAGAGCGTGGAGCATCCAACTACTGGCAGGAATCCGGTCATGGCAGGCCCAGGGTCAGGCGACTGTGACAACAGGACTATGGTCTCTCTGTCTCACTACCTGGCTCGGTCTGGGGGGGAATAGGTCTATCGGGTATACGGCAGGCATTGAGCGGCGAAGAGGCAATGGTGCAATTTACATTGCCGCTTTCACCTACCTGGCATTTTCGTGCGCTCATTATTCTGTTTTTTATAAAGAATCTTTTGTTGTTTGTATTATTCCAGCCGTTCGTACTGGGATGGCTTTTTTTCTCCACGCCCGCTATCAACGCACTGGTCTGGTTGCTTCTATTGCAAATGGGCAATATTGTCGCTGCACTGGTATTCTTGCTTGCCGGTCTATTATTCTGCCGCTACCTTTTGCCGCGCGAGCGCATCAAAACTCGTATCGGCACAGCGGTTATCGCCGGGCTGCTCTGCCTGCTGGTGATCAGCAATAGAGAGTCGCTCATGAGCGGCATGTGCGCGCTGCTCCTCCAGCTACGACCTGAGAGAGTAAGCGCGCTATTGTTTCTGTTTCGCTATCATGTGTCTGCTGATATGGCAATTTTCATTCTTGCTGGCTCTGTTGATCATTTTGTTGCTCGACCTGGGCATTCTGCTGATTATGCAGAAGTTTGCCGGTGCCTGCCTGCAACGGCTGCTGGCCCAGGACCGCTAGATGAATCAGAAGGGCCTGCTACAATGAAAAAAGAACAGAACATCATGGCCCGGTACAGAAGGTCCGCCTCGAGGCCCGTCAAATTGCCTCATGCTCTGTCCTGTGCTATACTGGCCCTCGAACCATGCAAGCAGAAAGGAGAGACGAACACTCCATGCAAGATACATCGCATATGCAGAATCCGTTCATCGTGGGCGAGCGCATCTACCTGCGCCCGCTCGAACCAGCGCAGGATAACCACCTCTATTCTACCTGGCTCAACGACGAGGAGATCCGCAGGTATTTCTCGGTCTATCCTACCAGCGACGCTCGCGGCAGAGAGCGGCTGGAGAACCTGTACAAGAGCTTCGGACATATTATTTTCGGTATAGCGCTCAAAGAAGATAATCGCCTGGTGGGCCTGGTCGGTCTCAAAGATATCAACACACTCAACCAGACGGCTGAGTTTTATGTCATTATCGGGGATCGTGCGATGTGGGGCAAGGGCTACGGCACCGAAGCCACGAAGTTGATGCTGCGCTACGGCTTTATGGAGCTGAATCTGAACCGCATTCAGACGCAGGATATGGAAGAGAATATTGGCGGCTGGCGCGCCGATGAAAAGGCCGGATTCAAATATGAAGGGACGATCCGCGAGGCCATTTTCCGTTTCGGCAAGTATCACGATGTGCGTATCTATAGCATCCTGCGCCGCGAATTTCTGGAGCGGCAGTGATCGCCTATGACTATCACTATTGAGGAGATTACAGATCGAGCACGCTGGAACGACTTCCTGACGGCTCAGTCGCGTGGCCACCTGCTGCAATCCTACGAGTGGGGAGAGCTGAACAAGTACCTGGGCGCGACGATCTATCGCCTGGGCGCACTGCAAGATGGCCACATGATCGGTGCAATGCTGTTGACCGTCAATCCTGTGCCGCTGCCCGTCCTGCGCCTGCGCTGGCTCTACAGCGCACGCGGACCAACCGTCGAATCGCCCGATTCGCCTGCCCTGCCGGCGCTGCTTGAGCACGCGCACAAAATCGCACGCGAAACGGGAGCAGTCGTACTGCGCGCGGAGCCGAACATCGCCGCCACAACCGGCTTGGCGGCGTCTTCGATTGCCTGGATCAGCTCGTTCGGATCGGGGTCGGTGGTCATCAGCGTGCCGCTGCGATCAGCAAATTCGCCGATGTCCGCACCGGCGATGAAGGTCCGGCCTGCGCATGTCAACACGATGGCCCGGACGCG
>JADBKA010000101.1 GCA_014896635.1 Ktedonobacteraceae bacterium | reverse complement strand
AGAACATCGTGAGACCCGCTACGGTGCCTGACCATGACGTCTATAGTAGGGGCGATCCCTTGCCGGTCGCCCTGGTTTCGCGCGGTCGCCCTGCAAAACACCTTCGCCCTCCCCCCAACACCTACCCCCTACGGCATCAGCAGCTCCTTGAGCATGACCGCACCAGCTATCGAACCATCAGCATTACTATAAGAATAGAGCGCGACTATCCCTTCCTGCGCGCCCACCTTGAAGGTAGAGGCGTAGCTGATACTGGCACTAAAGCTCGTCGCTCCATTCCCCTGCCCACGCGCGCCCGCCTGCCCAATGGCAGTATAGAGATGATCAAACACAAACACTTTACCGATCACTCCCTCAAAAGCATTCCCCGTACCGGCTACTCTGACCGGCGAGCTGAGACGATCACGACCCTGCGGCGCGGTGAGGGAGAGGCCGGCGGTCTCTACTTTCGTGACGATCCAGATGCCACCGTTGGTGTTGCCTTCGAGTCGCTCCAGCGTGAGATGCACGGTGCTCCCGCCAGGATTGGGACTCTTGACGTCCACAACGGCCTGCCCATCACCACCACCACCACTGACAACAGTAGCCTGCGCGCCAGCCCATTTGAGCAGGTCAGCAGCAAAATGTACAGCTACCTGGGCCGCGTTGAGCTTCCAACCGTCGCGGCCAGCATTGACGGCTGCCTGGTCGCTCTCGGCCTGGTAGCGCGTGAGATCAGGATAGAAGCCGGGAAAGTTGACAGGAACCAGCGTGCCGGCTCCCTCCAGCCACTTGAACTCTCGGAAAAGATCCTGCGTGTACCCGCCAGCGACCTGCCCCTTATTCACACTCGAATTCTGATCGACTTCGCCGGTGAGGACGGTGTTGTAGCCGCTGATCTTCACGCTGCCCTTGTAGAGGCCGAGCAGCTTGAAAACCTGCGTGGGAGTGGGCGAGGTGATGTTGTCATAGACGTAGATGTCGAGCACACCGCTCGCACCCTGGCTGCGCGCGGCGATCAGGGCTTGCAGCGCCGGCTTGCCCATCAGGTTCGCACAGGTCACGCTTTCAACTTTATTTACATTAGGTTGCGTCGGGATGATCGGGTCCCAGTGCGCGGGATCACTGACGGCGACAGGACAGGGCTGCGGTCCGAGCTTCACTCCGGCGGCGGCGTTGTTCGCAACGTTGTTGCTCGCCAGAACGGTGCTCTGCTCGGCAGGCCCGGCCTGCGTGGCACTGCTGCCGCCGGGACTGCTGCTACCACAGGCGGCAAACATCAATAATATAATGAAGAGAAGCGCGGAACGTAGCGCAATCCGGCGCTTCGACGAGCGTTTCTGCATAAAACCTCCTGCCAGCTAAGGAGTGTATATTTAGATTGATTTATACTATATTTGCAACAGCTTATATTTTTAGTTTATATTGCTTGCCATATTCTTACTGTCTTATCAGCACTTGCAGAAGCAACGCGCATTCCATCAGGAGACCATACGAGGGCTTTTACACTATCATGGTGTTCAGAGTATTTATGAAGGATGATTCCATTAGAAGCAGTCCAAATCTTTATAGCGCCGTCATCGCTTCCCGAAGCTATATAGTCGTCTGACCATGCAATTGCATGCACGACATCTTTATGATCAGCGTATTCCCGAACTCTTTCCCCACTATCAGCTTTCCAGAGGTGAACCTTCTTATCGTATCCACCAGAAGCGATCAGCTTCCCATCAGGAGACCAGGCCAGAGCATAAACAGGCCCAACATGACCGGTATAGCTGGCTACCTTCCTACCATTAACAACATCCCACACTTGCACCTGTTCATTACTACCGCCATTTCCAGCAGCTATTTTTGTTCCATCAGGCGACCAGGCTACAACATAGGTGTAGTTAGACCGCATGGAATAGTGAGAAACATTTTTCCCTTGAGGAGCTTCATATATCTGTACCTCACCCCCCTGTCCAGCAAGGACAATGCGATTTCCACTAGAAGACCAGGAAACGGAGAAGACTATCGCTTTATATTGATCGAGCGCCATATTTTGACCGTTTCTATCCCATATCTGTACAGTTCTATCAAAACCACCAGAAGCAATATATTTTGTATCAGGGGACCATGCGACGGTTGATACTATATCGTCATGTTTTTTATAAGTTAGGAGAGTTTGAGACGTGTTAGCATTCCATAAATGAACAATTTTATCTCTGCCACCAGAAACGATATAGTTTCCATCAGAAGACCAGGCAACTGCATTCACAACATCCGTGTGTCCGCGATAAACTTGAAATGTGAACCCAAAAGGTACATTAGTAGGCTCTGTATTCGCGGTTCCCGCGTTTTTCCCGGTCTGAGTGTTGCCAGCACTGTTCGCGCCGGGCGCACCCGCCAGGCGGCCTTGCAGATAGAAGCTGCCAATCCCGGCAGAAGTCAGCACGACTGCGCCCAGACCGATCAGGCCGGTCACCAGGCGGCGGCGCGTCGGACGTGCAGGCGATCCTCGTCGTTCCTGCGGCTTCTCAACGGCTATCATCTTCCGCCGACCGCCTCGTCCAGCCTCTCCAGCCAGCACCGGCGGCGCTGATGCTCGCCGGATACGCGGCGCTCCCTGCGGCGGCGCTTCATCCGGCGCAACAGCCCCAGAAGGAGCAGCAGGCGCAACATTGCGCGGCCTCATCGGCGGACGCAGCGCCAGCTCGTAATCCCGCACAAAGTCCCCTACCGTCGGGAAACGCTGCGCCGGCTCTTTGGCGAGCGCGGTCAATACAACATCTTCGAGCGCGGGCGCGATAGCCGGGTTGAAGTGGCGCAACGGCGGCGGCGCTTCCTGTATATGCTTGAGCATGATCTCAGTGTGCGTGCTGCCGCGAAAAGGACGCCGCCCACACAGCCATTCGTAGACGATCACGGCCAGCGCATACTGATCGCTAGCCGCGACGGGCCTGCCGCGTATCTGCTCCGGGGCCATGTAGGGTGTCGTGCCGGTCACGCCGGGCAGTTCAGGAGTGCCTGAGACGAGCAGCGAGGTCTGCATGGCCGCCGGCGTGAATGTGGCAATGCCGAAATCGCTCAACAAAACAGTATCCTGCTGCCCGATCAGCAGATTCTCTGGCTTGACATCGCGGTGTACCACGCCCCGGCTGTGAGCGAAGTCGAGCGCCGGTGCGACCTGCTCGATAATAGAGAGCACCTCGCGCGGCTCTAGCAGCGTTCCCAATGGATGGCGCGTGCGCAGCGAACCGGCAGGAGCGTATTCCATGATGAGATAGGGAAGCCCTTGCCCGTCGATGCCGAAGTCGAGCAGGTTGACAATATGCGGATGACGTAAGCTGGCAATGATGCGCGCCTCGCGGCGGAATTTGCGCAATTCGGCCTCTCCTGGCTGCCGGTGCAATATTTTGATGGCGGCGGGCGTGCCAAGATGGATGTGCTCGCCGAGGTAGACGCCAGCAAAGCCGCCCGCTCCCAGACGGCGCTTGAGACGGTAGTTGCCGATCAGCCGGCCTGCATACTGCTCGCTGGCGGGCATGTGCGCCACAACTCCTTCCCTGGTTGTGCAGTGACGCTATTACAAATTCTCGTCTTTGTGATGGGTATTGCCCCCCCTCAAGGCCGAGAAAACGAAACATCCACAAATTCGGCATATTCTGCCCCCGGCCCCTTCCCACAACCCGATCAGGTGTAAATAATGCCATCCTTCTCTCTGATCACCGCCGTAGACCAGTCGAGCACATCGTCCAGCCCGTCCTTGAAAGCTTCAAGCTCCTGCTCGTGCTGCTCCTCTTCGGGCATCTCGGTATTCTTCCAGGCCAGCCAGATTGTGACGAGGTCGGGATCGGCGCGATCCTCAAATATATAGCGGGTAATACTGCCGGTCAACGTGTGCTCCTGTTGCTTGAGCATGTTTTGCAGCCGCGTGAGCAGCTCTTTACGTTTCCCTGGGCGCATGCGCACCTGAATCTCGGTGCCTGAGACCTTGCCGCCGCCGCGATAGACGCGCCAGTCAGGCGGCTTCACGCGAGTACGGCCAACGGGCTTCCGTATACCGCGCTGATAGTTCTCAACCGCGCTTCGCTGTATCATTATCCTGCCGCCGACCCTCTTATGAGGTAGCCGCTCTGGCTCTTCTTTGAGAATCTGCTCTATGCGATCACGTGAGACACCGACCATGTTAGCAGCTCTATTTATTGATACATGACCGGGAATTGCCAGTTCTTCTTCTTCCTCTTCTTCTTCTTCTGACATACATCTAGTTTAATGGCGAAGATATTTCCCTGTAAAAATCTAGGATTCACACCGAATTTTGTAATGAATATTCGGAATATATCCGATAATTTATTGAAATTATCGGCTTGTTGTGCTATACTCAATATCGGCACGGGCTTTACGCCGGAGCAGGCGTAAGGGGAAGGCAGGATATGGGGGGATGGTCCTGATCGTGGGAGTGCGACGCGGCGAGCGGGGCCAGCCAGCTATCCCCTCAAGCGCCCAATCCTGCCAATCGTGTCTGTAGGGGCGTACCGGGCAGCGCAAGGGGCCGGGGATGGTTGAGCCTGGCATCGGGCATACGCAAGGAACGCCCCCACAGGTGGTAACTGAACCGAAAAGCAGGAGTCCAGGGACGGGCCATTTCAAGGGGGGTCCAGGGAGCTTTGCCCCCCTGGCGGGGGCCTGGGGGGTGTCCCCCGAAAAATTCTTTTTTCCTGTTTTTCTCTTTTGAGAGAGAGGGAATACCCCCTCAAGTTAACGCTTAAAGGGGCTGCACCTCTGGCGGTCGCCCCGGCCTACTATTGACCATTGGGGATATATCGAAGGAGAGGATTTACATGAATCTGTTTGCATTGCTGGTGCAGCGCAAGAAGCGCAGGCGGATCTATCAACCGGTCGGGCAGGCATCGGGACAGGTGCCGCCCCGGTATCCAGAGGCGTACATAGCTGGTGGGCGTCGTCACCTGGCAACGGTGCCGTACCTCTTGCCAAAGGACCTGTTAGAGGCCAACCGGCTTGATTTCCAGCATCATTTTCTGCATGCCCTGTTAGGAACGCATTACATCGCGCCGGTGGGCAAGGATGTGCGGGACATCCTTGACGTTGGCTGTGGCACCGGGCGCTGGATACAGGACATGGCGCGGATCTTCCCGCAGGCGCGTTTCATGGGCTATGACATAGAGGAGCCGCCGCCGATGTTGCAGACGGGCGACGAGAAGAATTTTCTGTTTGTGCGTGGCAACCTGTTGAACGGTCTGCCACCTGCCGCGAAATGTTTTGATTACATGCATCAGCGGCTGATGGTCGCGGCCATCCCGGCGGATCGCTGGCCGTACGTCTTGAGCGAACTGGTGCGGGTCACGCGGCCAGGGGGGTACATCGAACTGGTAGAGGCTGGTGACAACTACCTGAATGCCGGGCCGCACATGCAGCGGTTTGTGCAGTGGGGGCGCGAGGTAGCGATGCAGCGAGGAATAGACATTTCGATAGGGGCGCGGCTGGACCAGCTCTTGAAGAATTGTGGAGTGAGCGAAGTGCAGCAGCGCACGATTTACGCGGCGGTCGGCTCGTGGGGAGGGCGACTGGGAGATTTATTAGCGACCAACCTGCAAGCGGCTTTTGGCGGGTGTCGAGAGCCATACTGCCGGGGACTGGGGATCTCGGAGAAACGCTTTAACGAAACGCTGAACGCGCTGCCCGCCGAATTGAACGCCTGCCGGACCGAGCAGCCATTTCATCTGTTTCAATCCCAGGTGGGCAGTTTCAATCCCCGGACTGGCAGTTTTCAATAGCCCAATCCTAATATAACATGAGAGGATGATCTGTGCAGGCGAGACCATGAATCCCCCCAAAACTCGTGTAGGCACGGCATTTATGACGAGTGTTCTGACAACGGTGAGGTTCCCCCGACCCTGCCCGCGCCGGGTGGCTTGTGGGGATAGGGGTAGGGGGATATGTGGGGGAGAGGGGTATCAATTGCGCGCATACATGTGGTAGGATGGAGCAGTTGCAAGAAGAGAGACCGGGGGAGATTTTTCCGAGAGGTGGGTGTGATGACGTTCTTGAGCGTAGCCTCTCGGAAGGCTCCCCAGGCTGTGGCAGGGCCAATCAGGAAAGGGGCTGTCCGCATGAAACCACGAAAAAGCGGCCTGAAAAAGGAGCCTCTCGGAAACGCTTGACCGGATCGGCCTCTCATGCTATACTAGAGGTGTGGCAGTCGGAATGACCGCTCTCGCCCGTCTGGGATTGAAACCTCTACGGCACGCTCTTCGCGACCGTCTTCGAGGTGGTCGGAATGACCGCTCTCGCCCGTCTGGGATTGAAACTCTCTCAGGGATCATGATACCATAGAGAATCCTCTGTCGGAATGACCGCTCTCGCCCGTCTGGGATTGAGGTCTCCCAGGGCGACCGCAAGGGTCCGCGCCACCAGGCGCCACCCCTACTATAGACGGTGGCCTCTCAAGCGTGCCGGGACCACTCACCGGCGTCGTGTGGTGTCGGTGGGCATGATCGGGACGCCTGCAAGACGCGCCGATCTGGGGTGGGGACGCCAACCAGCATCCGGCGGAATCGGATATAGTAGGGGCGACCCTCGCGGCATACATGAAAACTATCACCGTTCCAACACGCAGAAAAGACCAGGTTGTTGATATCACCGGTACGGTAGAAGCCTATGTACGACAGGTAAAAGCGAGCACTGGCATCTGTATAGCAACTGTCGCGCATACCACCTGCGCGCTGACAACGGCAGATCTGGACCCCGGCACCGACCAGGATCTCCTGGATGCACTACGGCACCTGCTGCCAGAAATCTCCTATCGCCATCCACACGACCCATCACATGCGCCTGACCACCTGCTCTCCTCAATTATTGGGCCTTCGGTAGCCCTCCCCTACAGGAACCATCAACTGCTACTCGGAACATGGCAGCGTATTATCCTGGTCGAACTGTATGGGCCACGCCAGCGCACTGTGCATCTCGCCTGCATACCATCCGAGGACTAATCCGAGGACTAAAAGGAGGTTCACCCACAGAGGGGTACCAGCCTTTTTGCGTAAAAGCCGGCCCGATCCTGGACCCGCAGGCCGGTTTGCTATACAATAACTGCGAGACCATACGCATTTTCGTGCTGCCCGTATGACTACGGTCCGGGAAATTCTGTGCGGAAAGAGGAAAGAGAATACCAGCGGCTATGGATGACCAGCTCATCACACAATTCGGGGCGCCTGACGCCCCTTACTGCGATCCCGCTACGGCTCGCGTGACCATCATCCCCGCGCCCCTGGAGTATAGTGTGTGCTATCTCAAAGGGACCCGGCACGGCCCACAGGCCATTCTCAACGCATCGAGCCAGATGGAACTTTACGACGAAGAACTGGACCGTTGTCCAATTGAAGTCGGCGTCCATACACGTTCCCCTCTGGATTACAGCGGCATGGATCATGCCTCAGCTCTCTCAGCGACGGGCGAAGCCGTCCGTGAAGTGCTCAAACGTGGGCAATTCCCCCTCACGCTCGGCGGCGAGCACTCGCTCTCTGCACCTGCCATCGCTGCTGTCCGTGAAGCGTATCCCGACCTGACAGTTGTCCACATCGACGCTCATGGCGATTTGCGCACCGAATTTGAGGGGACACGACTCTCTCATGCCTGCGTTGAGCGCCGCGTCGTTGACATGGGCATCCCGCTGCTGGAAATCGGTGTCCGCAGCTTCAGCCCGGAAGAGGCCACATTTATGCGGACGCGGCCCGACGTGGCAATCGTCTGGGCTTACCAGATGGCAAAAGGAACCGCCGTCATTCCCTGGGAGCGCCTCGGCAGACATACCTACGTGACCATCGACCTCGATGCTCTCGACCCCGCCGAGATGCCAGCCGTCGGCACCCCCGAACCGGGCGGACTGTCCTGGTACCAGGTGCTCGATCTCTTCCGCGAAATCTGTCACCGCACTACCGTCGTCGGCCTGGATGTCGTCGAACTGTGTCCCTTGCCAGGCCAGACCCGCGCCGATTTTCTGGCCGCCAGGCTGGTCTATAAATTGATCGGCTATCGTTTTTACCACGTTCTCTAATTATCATGCCCTTTAAGTAGGTGGACCTTAGAATTGATTAGAATTGAGAAGAAGGGGGAAATGGGGACACCCCATGCCCCGTCAGGGGCTGCCGCCCCTGGACCCCGCTTCTCATTCGTTCTGTCCACCTCCTTAGACAAGACAAATACCGCGTGCCACCGGGAGAGAGCAATGCCATTCCTACCCAGAAGCAGCCGATATAGTTATCTTTCTCTGCTCTGTGTCCTCTTGCTGCTTACAGCCTGCACCGGAAGTATTCCAGCAGAGAACCAGTCGCAGGCCGGTTCGCAAAACAGCACAATCAATGGTCCGAAGAACGAACCGATCACATACAGCACCGACTCCCATGACGTCCTGATCCGCACATTCTATGGCGGCGGCCTCTACGGCTCATTGAGCCTGGGACCACAGGTCAGCATCTACGGCGATGGCACCTACATCCTGGGCCTGAATCGCCAGGGTAAGCTGACAACCGATGCGCTTCAACAACTCCTCAATACGCTGGTTGATACCTATGGTTTGCTTCATCTCAAGCGCCAGCAATTTTCGGACATCCCGGACCAGAATGCCGCCTTTCTGGAACTCTATCTCAACGGCAAGCATAGCGAGTTCCTCTATGGCGCTTTTGTCGCTCAGTCAGCCAGCGCGCAGGACATGGACGAATACCAGCGCCTGGGTAAGGCCCTCACTGCCATCACAGAATCGCTCAAAGGGCCGGTACAGCCCTATCATGGCACTCGCTACGCCTTGCTGGCCCGGCAGATCTTTAACCCCGTCCACGCTACTCCGCCTTATTACTGGCCTCTCTACGATTTTACCCTGGACCAGGTCACTGCATACGAATGTGGTGCTCTCCCACCTGACGATACCAGTCCGAACCAGGAATCAGGCTGCCTCAAATACACCGTCCCCAATCAAGCCGTGCTGCTCAATGATGCCCAGTTACAAAGACTGAAACCATTCTTGAACAATCA
Source organism: Ktedonobacteraceae bacterium (assembly GCA_014896635.1). The sequence continues at coordinate 7,784 of JADBKA010000101.1, read as the reverse complement.
ACTCTCCGGCGTATTCATCGAACAGGGCAATTACTATGAAATCACGCTACGCCCGCTGCTGCCCGATGAACTGGTGACGAAAAAACTGGCAATGCTCGGCAGCGCCCAGAGCGCCTACAAAGATATTCCACTGCACGAAGGACCTCTTCCCCCTGTCACTTCAACGCCCGCGACATAATGTATCATCGCATAATGCCGGGACACTCGCCCGGTTCTGCCTTGCAACGATTTTTGCTCTGGCTCATTCGCCGCCAGCAGCCCGATATGATATACTACTGATGGCGCGTCTATCCACGACAAACTATCCTGGCGGCGAACGCGCCTCTTATTGTTTTCTACGAAGATGCTTCTCCGAAAGCACCTTGTACAAATTCTTGATAGACGTTTGAGATCCGCTCCGCCGGAGCGGGGCCGGTAAGATGCTGGCGCCCCTTGTTCATCTAAACGCAGGGGAATATCACAGCAGGTGCAAAATGCCCGGTGGGGGCCACAGAAGCGATCTTACCATCTACGCCACTTGTAACAATCTCCAGATGGTTTTAACCAGACCAGAAAGGACCCATGACCAGAGAATTCTATCAACAACGCAGAAATGATTCGCGCCCATCATTTCACAACACATCCGCCAGTCGCCATCCAAGTCGCTATCCAGGCGCAGAGCGATCCTCTCATCCATCACGCCCACCCCGTTCACGACCTGACCGCTACCCTATGGACCGGAGAGGGGAGAACGGAAGCAGGCAGCAACGCGCCGGCTACCGGCCACAGTATGCCCAGGATAACCAGGACAACCGGCGCCGATCCGAGCCTGTCCATAGACCCGCTACTGGCAGATTCCATGAGCGCCGCCAGAATCCCTACCCTCGCGCTTTCGAGCCAGAGAGGCCAGGGCAGGGCAGTTTCCCACGCCGCGCTGGCAACTATGCACCTGCTGCCAGCAGGCAGAATGGAATGAGACCGCGCCAGAATGCCCGGCTCTATGATGCAAAACGTGGCGGCAGATCTTTCAACAACGCACAGGGACAGCAAAACAGCCATCCCCATACCTATCGCGCACGCCAGGATGAGCAGCATTACTCCCCTCGCACCAATCGTAACGCTTACAGACCGTACGGACCTCACAGGTCACGCGGGCCACAGAACACCCTGAACCCCCGAAGACGCTTCGAGGTCGAGGAACAGTTCGAGGGCGATTACGAGCAGTTCGACCATTACGATGGCTACTCACGGCGCCCTTCCCGGGCCGTCCCTCATACCGGCGGACACACACCCTACAAAGAGCGGGAGAACAGATCCCGCAACAGGCCCCAGGAGCATGCCACTCCTCGTGAAAGACCACACAATGGACAACATGGCACGCCAGAGAGCGCGAACAGCAAATCCGCCGGGCAGAATCCCAGTGCGCCTGCACACAAGCGTAAGCGCAAGCCGGGCGTAGCACCTCGAAGCAATCTTCTTAAGCCGTCAGAGAAAGGATTCAAATGGCCTACATCCACATCATAAAACCATAAGTAAGAAAGAGGAGCTTGCCGGGAGGAAGCTTAGCTCTATGCAGTATCCGAGCTATCTCAATCTCTATGAAAACGGAGAACTGGCAAAACGCGCAGCGGCAGCCTGGGAGATTCTGCGTAGCTGCACTATCTGTCCACAGAACTGCCGCTGCAACCGCATTGCCGGCAAAACGGGTGTTTGCCGCTCAGGTACCGAGGCGATAGTCGCTTCCTGGAACGTCCACCGGCGGGAAGAGCCACCGATCAGCGGGACACGCGGCGCCGGGACCATCTTTTTCGGCTACTGCCAGGCCCGCTGCACTTATTGCCAGAATTTCTCTTTAAGTCAGGGGGGACTGGGGCATCGCGTCGGACCAGAACGCCTAGCCGATATGATGCTCTATCTCCAGAAGAAGCGCTGCCACAATCTGGACCTGGTAACGCCGACGCACTTTGTGCCACAGATTCTGGCGGCGCTGGTCATCGCCAGCGAAAAAGGGCTGCGCCTGCCGATTGTGTATAATTGTGCAGGCTACGAGAATCTGGAAACGTTACAACTGCTCGACGGCGTGGTCGATATCTACCTGCCGGATGCCAAGTATGCCGATAGCAAGCACGCGCTGCGCACATCTAAAATGCCCCGGTACGTGGAGCATAACCGGGCCGCCCTGCGTGAGATGTATCGCCAGGTTGGCCCGCTGCAACTCGATGAAGAGGGTATCGCCCGGCGCGGCCTGCTCATCCGGCACCTTGTCATGCCTAGCGATATCTCTGGCACACGCGAGGTATTGCGCTGGATCGCCGAGGAACTGGGAACAGATACCCCGGTTAGTCTGATGGACCAGTATTTCCCGGCCTGGAAGGCGGTGAATGATCCATTGCTCAACCGCCGCCTCACCTGGGCGGAATATCGCTCGGCTCTGGACGCCCTCGACGAATTCAATTTTACTGCCGGCTATGTACAGGAAGACCTTGTGGAAGTAGATGTAACTTCTGATCTATAATGCAGGGCAGAAGAGACAACCCTGCCATCCCACCTTCGAGTGGGCATCTCACGCTATAATCTGTAAGAGATTGCCACTCGTAATCTCAACAAGAGAAGATGTGTGTGGGACTGATCCAGGTCAGCTTCTCTTGATCATCTACACTTAATCAAGATCCGCGCAATGCCGGATTTTCACGAAATGGAGAGTTCTATGAATTCAACGGCCACGTTGAGCCGACTCTTTGCCGGAATCCAGTCCGACCTTGAGCAGGTGGACGCCCTTTTTCATGAGCGCGCCACGTCGGGCCTCGATATGCTCAATACAGCGGCGATGCATGTCATCGGCTCGTCGGGGAAACGCCTTAGAACGGCTATCACGTTGCTCGCCGGCAAACTGGGGAATTATCGCTTTCATAAGCTGCTGCTGCTGAGCGTTGCTTTCGAGATGGTGCATCTCGCCGCACTTATTCACGATGACATCGTTGATGAAGCCACAACGCGGCGAGGTAGTCCTACCGTCAATGCGCTGTGGGGAGATAAGCTTGCTATCCTGCTTGGCGACTACCTCTTCGCCAAAACCGCCGGCCTGATCGCGGATATCGAAGACTTTCGCATCGACCGCCTCTTCTCTGAAACCGTTGCCACCGTCTGCGAGGGGTCTATCCTGGAGATGATGACTGCCGGGCAGGCTGACCTCAGCACTGAAGCCTACTATGAAAAGATCAAGCATAAAACCGCCGCGCTCTTCGCCGCCTGTAGCAAGGGGGGAGCACTGGTCGGCCAGGTATCCGACAAAGAAGTGGAACATCTCCGCGCCTATGGCTTGAATCTTGGCATCGCTTTCCAGATCATCGACGATATCCTCGACTACACCGAAGACCAGTCAACCATCGGCAAACCGGCGGGGAACGATCTGCGCCAGGGCCTGGTGACGCTCCCCCTGATCTATGCCTTGCAGGCATCATCGCATAACAGCCACCTGCAAAAGGTCCAGGCTCTGCTCAGCGGCACCGCAAAAGCCGAGACGGATGTCAAGGAGATCGTTCACTGGGTGGTCAACAGCGACGGCGTGCAACGCTCACTGGCTGACGCTCACACGTATGCCAACCTGGCCCGTGAGGCGCTGCATCACTTCCCGCCTTCTTCAGATCGCGCCGTGCTGGACGAACTTATCGACTTTGTAGTCAGCCGTAAACGCTGAAAACACCGACGAAGGCAAATGAAAGACGATCAGGTATGACATATGACAACTCAAGTTTCGTTGGATGAAAAATTTCAGGCATCAGGCGGTAAGCGCGCATACGTCGAGCGCCTGTTCAGTCGCATTGCACGCATCTACGATCCGATGAATCGCTTGATGAGCTTTGGCCTGGATGCCTACTGGCGCCGGCGTGCAGCTCGTTACCTGGCACTGGCTACAGGAGAAACGGGCCTTGATCTGGGAGCCGGCACCGCCGACCTCTCAATTGCCGTGATCCGTGCCTCTGGTCCAGGCACACACATGATCGGCCTGGATATCACTCCGGCCATGCTGGATCTGGGACGCGAGAAACTGCGGCGCCTGGGCTTGCAGGATCGCATCGAGCTGCGTGTTGGGGATGCCGAGCATATCGACCTGCCGGATAACAGCGTGGATGGCTGCTGCTCAGCTTTCACAGTCCGCAACCTGACGGATATCCGGCAGGGTTTCCGTGAAATGCTGCGCGTCGTCAGGCCGGGCGGGCGCGTTGTCTGCCTGGAGATCAGCCATCCACCGGGCAAGATCTTTAGTAGCCTGTTCTACTTCTACTTCAATAAGCTCGCACCACTCTTCGGTTCCATCATCGGCAAGGCGGTCGAGGAGTATAACTACCTGCCCGGCTCCCTCACGATTTTCCCCGACGCACCTGCCCTGGCACGTCTTATGGAAGAGGCCGGCTGGAGCGACGTGCGCTACTACTACCTGAACGGCGGTATCGTCGCCATACACGTAGGTACGAAGAGGCACCCATCCCCTGAGCCACAGTAAGGGAAGGCTCTACTGGCCGGTAGAGTAGAGAGCGCATTACTCGCTGCGCTGCTTGCGTCCGATAGGCGCGATTCCGCCCAGAAAGCTTTCGAGTACCTGTGCCAGGTCGTGCAGTTGCGTCGCTTCCGACACGGTTATCTCATGGCCGGGATGAGCCACGCGGAAAAGCAGTTGCACGGCTGGATGGCGAGATGGGGCCGCGTGCTCAGAAGAGACCGGCCCGAAAAGCGAGGCGCGCATAGCATCGACGCTCGCGTTCACCTGGTCCAGTTGCCCGATGTCGATAAAGCTGGCGGGCCGGGGGGCCTCTTTTCCCGGCCTCTCTGTTGTTTTTCCGGCCTGCCACTGGCGTTTCGCCTGCTTGCCCGCAGGGCAATAGCAGAATTCGGGATGCGCTGCATCAGAGTTTTGCAGTCCGGTATCGTCACACAGTGGACAGATAGGCATGGTTGCGCTCCTGATTGCTGATATCTCATGGCTTCGCTCTCGTCTATACCACCTATGATAACATATGCAGAGATAGAAGGAATATGCTTTCCTACTCTTTGCAGCAAAGGACGAAGAAATGACCCGACACGATCAGACATGGCACCTTGATACTCTGCTCATTCATGGAGATCGCGGACTGCGCACTACCAGTCCCACCGGCACCCCGACCGTTAACCCCATTTACGCCAGTACAACCTATCTGCACGAGAGCGCCGAGGCCCTGGACCAGGCTTTTGAAGGAACAACTCCCACTGGAGAACCGGCTTTTGTCTATGCCCGCCAGGGGAATCCGAGCGCCTGCGCCTTCGAGAAGCTGCTGGCACAGAGCGAAAAAGGCGTTGGCGCCGTCAGTTTCGGCTCCGGCATGGCAGCCATTCACGCGGCGCTACTGGCCGCTGGACTGACGCGAGGAACAAAAATCGTTATTTCGCAGGATCTCTATGGTCCGACTATCGGCCTGTTGAAAGAGCTGTTCGTACCAGCCGGTGTAGAGGTGATACGCGCAGATCTCTGCAAACCCGGTGCGGCAGATGTTATCCGCGCACAGGAGCCTGACGTCGTGTACGTCGAGACGATCTCGAATCCGCTGGTCAGGCTGGTTGACCTGGATGCGCTCAGTGCAGCGGCGCATGAGGTGGGAGCGATTGCCGTCGTTGACAGCACCTTCTCGACGCCCTATCTGACACGCCCGATTGAACATGGGTTTGACCTCGTACTCCACAGTACGACAAAGTATATCGGCGGACACGGCGACAGCACCGGGGGAGTCGTCGTCAGCGCGAAGCATACGCTGCTTGACCAGTTACGCAGCCGCGCCACGTTGCTTGGAGCGATGCTCAGCCCGTTTGAAGCGCATCTTCAGGTACGCGGCCTGCGCACGCTGCCGCTGCGCATGGAACGCCACTGTACCAACGCAATGCAGGTCGCACGCTTCTTAGCCGGACACCCGGCAGTGGAGCGCGTCTACTATCCAGGCTTGCCGGATCACCCGCAGCATCAACTCGCCACCAGGCAGCTTGATCACAACTTCTACGGAGGACTGCTTGCCTTCGATCTCAAGCAACAGACACGCGAAGCAGCATTGCGTTTCATGAATAACCTGCACCTCTGCCTGCCGGCCACTTCGCTTGGCGATGTCTTCTCGCTCGTCAGCTACCCGCCTCTTTCTTCACATCGCACGCTTACCGTCGAGGAGCGCCTGCACATGGGGATTTCAGAAGGCTGCATCAGGCTTTCAGTGGGGATCGAGCATGTTGAGGATATCATCAACGACCTGGACCAGGCATTAACTTAGCAGAAAGGGGGTCCAGGGGGGCTTTGCCCCCCTGGCGGGGTCAGGCGGGTCCCCACACAGTGGGGTCAGGGTTCCCCAGAGAGGGGAACGGGTGTCCCCCGAAAAATCCTTTTTTTCCTGTTTTTCTCCTTATTTTGTATGACGGATGTACTTGCCGGGGACTTTCTCCTCGGCCTCGCCACCTTCTGCCGATGCCAGGACATGCAGCATGCTGGCTTTCGGATCAACAACCAGATCATTGACCACTGACCGCACACCTGTGAAGGAGCGAGCGATCTCCTCTGCCACCGCCTTCTGCTGCTCGTTATGGACAGCCCCGCTCAGGCGTACCACGCCCAGTCTTGGATAGACGCCGATGGGCAGGTCGCGGGTACGGGGATCACGAGCCAGAGCCAGGGCAAGCTCACCGGCCAGCTCATCATCACCAACCAGGCGATTTTCGATTTCGAGCAGGCCCTGGACGCCAAGCGCCTGGTCCTGCACGATATCTCGTCGCAAAGCACTGGAAACATTGCCATCCAGGTAAAGCACGCTGTCGAGCACTCGCGCATGCATGCCCCGAAAATCTATATGCAGGGGTGTGAGATCAAAGAGAACCTTCTCCACTTCTTGTTGTAGCTCTGTATCCGAGCGATAAGGCGGCAGCATTTCCAGTTCCGCTCTGGAAATAACAACAGTGATCTGATCAGGCGCAAGTTGCTTGATATGCTCACGGCGCAGTAACGTATCCTGGCCTGGTCGCAGGTGGCGTACCACGATATAGGCCAGTTCGCCGCTTTCAGGCTCCACCGCTGTGATCAGCAGAGTTCCGCGAGCACTACCATCGGCCAGTTGCACCGAACTTTTATGATCGAACAGCACTCCGCCGGGGACGATACTGCCAGCTCCGGCCAGTTCGGCGCAGGTGATTTTCAAATAGACTCCTTCGCCGCTCGCACGCCTGATCGTTGCAAAAGGAAGATAAACAGTTCTGCCAAAAAAGCGCCGCAGGCGCACTCCGATGAAAGTCATGCGCCTGGCGTCAGCATCGAACACAACACTGGCAAGCGTACCTTCTTCTCCATCGGAACAGAATATTTTTCTCCCGAAATGAAACTTTTGCATTTCAGAGATTAATGTTTTCTTTTCCATCCTTCACACCCCGAATTGAATTATACGAGTCCCTTTCTCTGCTCGTCTCAAAGAGGCCAGGTACACACCGGCCTCAAGCAAAGTGTAGCATGTTATATCCACCACTGACAAGCATTTATGCGCCGCAGCACAGATTACTCGTCGCTCTCTTCGGCTGTACCCCCTTTTGATGAAAGCTTAAACGATGCGGGCGGAGGGGTGAACAGACGCGGGGATGAAGATTCACCGGAGCCAGAAGGTGACATCAGCATCCCTCGGTTTCTTGCTGGGAAAGGCTGCACAGGCTGCGATGATGGCAACGGCGGTACGTTCTCAGGCTGCGACGATGGCACGAAGCCTCTCGCTGGAGATGAGCCTTGTGACTGCGGCATCACAAGATCAGGTGTG
>JADBKA010000100.1 GCA_014896635.1 Ktedonobacteraceae bacterium | reverse complement strand
ATAGCCTGGAGCGCACGGTGGATATGATGCAGCATCGTAGCGAATTGTGGCAGGCGGAGATTGCCTGGGTCAGGCGTCTGCGTGAAAGAGAGCTGGAACTGGCCGGGCAGGCAAGCGAGCAGAGCACTGCCGATGCGCCATCGCCATCTGCGAACAGGCAGACTGACAGATAAGTATTCTACCTACTGCCTGTTGCGTATAGCCTGTTTCTAAAAACACTCATATAGCAAATCCAGTTCATAGAATCCGAGCAAGAGGATCTTTTTGTCCAAAAAGCAATCCTGTCGTATTGTCTACCACTACTCCAGTTGACTGGACGTACTTATTCCTCATAGGAAAGGAGAATGTCTTATGAATGCAAATAAAAAAGATGTACTGCTTGAGCGAAATGTAGGGCGTCGCTTGCGCGGATTTGCGCTCTTCAGCGTCATTGCAGCCCTGATGCTCACGTTGCTGCTGGAAGCGCTGGATCAGACGGTTGTGGGGACTGCTATGCCGCGTATCATCGGCCAACTTCAAGGTTTTGACCGCTATACATGGGTTGTGACCGTCTACTTGCTGGCATCGACGACAATGATTCCTCTGTTTGGCAAACTCTCTGACCAGTTTGGGCGCAAGTGGTTCTTGCTGGCTGGTACGGTGCTTTTCCTGCTGGGTTCTGTACTGTCGGGAGCCTCGCAGACGATGGATCAGTTGATCATCTTCCGGGGACTTCAGGGTCTGGGCGCCGGCATTGGTATTGCGCTGGTCTTTACGGTTATTGGTGACATCTTCGCGCCTGCGGAACGTGCCAGGTGGCAGGGACTTTTTGGCGCGGTGTACGGGTTTGCCAATCTGGCCGGGCCGACGCTCGGTGGCTGGCTGACCGATCATGGTCCGCTGCTGGGTAGCCTGGTCACTGAGGCGTCGCGCTGGCGCTGGGTCTTCTATATCAATCTGCCGGTAGGTATTATCGCGCTGGCGGCGTTGTTCATCTATCTGCCCGCCGACATCTTTGAGCGCAGCCAGGGTGTCACCGGCTGGGCGGCTGTGCGCCGCATCGACTTTGTCGGCGCTCTGCTGGCGGCAGCGGCTACCATCTGTCTCCTGTTAGGATTGACCTGGGGGAGCAATCAGATCTATAGCTGGAACTCGCCACAGGTCATCGGCATACTGGCGGCTGCCGTCGTGCTCTACATCCTGTTTGTGTTTGCCGAGCGCCGCGCTGTTGAGCCGATCCTGCCGCTCGATCTGTTCCGCAATCGGGTGTTTACGGCAGATATGGCGCTTTCGCTGTTCCAGAGTATGGCGCTGCTTGGACTGGTGATCTACCTGCCGCTCTTCTTACAGGGAGTGCTCGGTGTCTCGGCAACCAGTGCGGGCGCAGCGATTACGCCACTTTCGCTGACAATGGTGATTGGCTCGATGCTGGCGGGATTCGTGATTGCTCAGATCAAACGCTATCAGATCGTTGCGATAGTGGGCGCGCTGACCATGACGGCTGGCGTGTTCTTGCTGACCAGGATGACGGCGGCGACGAGTATCGTCGAAGCGATCATCTATATGGTGATTGCAGGTCTCGGTCTGGGAACGTTCTTCTCTATCATCATGCTGGTGATGCAGAATGCGCTGCCGCGCAGGCATCTGGGCGTAGGGACTGCCGCGACGCGGTATATTGGGCAGCTTGGTGGGACACTGGGAATTGCTATTGTCGGTACGGTGGTGAATCTGGGCCTGAGCAATGAGCTGGCGGAGCGGGTGCCGGCTTCGGTTGTGCAGCAACTCACGCCCCAGGGCTGGAAAGCGGCGACCGATCCGCAGATCCTCGTCGAGCAAGGATACAGGGATACCGTCGTACAGACGGCGAAAAACATCGCTGCACAGCATGCGGCAGCGAGCGTGCCTGCCGGTCCGCAGCACGATCAGCTTGTGGCCTCGGCAGTGGCGCAAGCTGTACAGCAGGCACAGCATCTGCTCGATCAGGTCTTTGTAGCACTCAAGTTTTCCCTGGCGACAGCGATCCAGCATGGAATGATAGCCGTTCTAGTCTTCGCTGTGCTGATAGTAGTGGCATCACTCTTCCTGAAGGATCTGCCCATGACACAGGATGCAGAGCGAGCGGAGAAAGAGACGGAGGACGTAGAGGAGCCGTCAGCAGTTCACTGATACGCCGACTGGATAGGGGAGCGGGAACCAGAGGATGCTGGCTTCCTGGGAGCCAGGAGCGTCCTCTTCGCTCCCCCTGTGTTTTGCAAAGAAAATGGTCTTCCGCAGGTTCAGGCAAAGGACCCCAGACTGAGCTTGAAGAAGAAAATCGCCGCCTCAAACGCGAGCTGGAAAGAGTCCAGCAGGAGCGTGATATCCTAAAAAAAGTGGTGGGCATCTTTTCACGGGAATCCAAATGAGCTATCAGTTTATTGAACATCACAAGCAGGAAATTCCATTATCGTCATGTGTCGGGTGCTCGATGTCTCGGAAAGTAGCTTTTACGCCCGGCGCAAGCGTCCTCCTTGTCAACGCCAACGAGAAGATGCCCACCTCACAGAAGAGAGCCGACAGGAATTGAGCGCTCATCAGTCCAGCAGAACCTGGATGGCCTGTAGCAGTTCGCCTCGGTCTCGCTCGTTACCCCCAGAAGATTCCCAGGAACTGATGGGTATAAGCTTTCGTGCCTACGTTTTTCTTTCCTGTCATGGTGCTTTGCCTGCAAGACAGTGTAAGACCAGATCGGTCATCTGCTCGGTGAAGGAGACCAGATCAGCTTGCGTAGGTGATGGGAGCAAGATGGACATTCCCATCCAGCGAAAGAGCATCGGCCCGATGAGCAGATCTGTGACGAGTTGCAGACTAAGATCCTGGCGAATGTCGCCACGTGCTTGCGCCTTTTCCAGCATCTGCACAAATTGATGGAAGCGTGGCAGCGCCAGTTGCGACACAAACACGTGAAAGACGGCTGGATTGGCGTCACATTCACTCAGCAGTCTGAGGTAGAGTGGCCTGATCAATGGCCTGGCCTGAAGGTGCCGCCAGGCAGTCTGGTACATGCTGATCAGGTCATCGCGCAAATGCCCGGTATCCATCACAGGCATGTCCACCTGGATACTGCGGATGGCATCGAGAACCAGCGATTCTTTTGAGGACCAGCGACGATAGATGGTCTTCTTGCCAACAGCGGCACGCGCTGCTACTTGCTCAATGCTCATCGCCTGTAAGCCTACCTCGGCCAACAGTTCCAACGTGGCATCGAGAATGGCCTGGTCGGCCTCTTTACTACGTGGTCGGCCAGGCTTACGCCGTCGTTCATCCTCGGTTTCAGGAATGCTTGTCATCGCTTACAGATCCCTTCTCCTGTTGTGTTGTCTTTGTATCAACTCATCTTGATCAACAGAGAGAGGAAGTTTTTTCCTCTCTCACACAGACCTCTCCTGTGTGAGGCGGGCTTCGATCATATGCTGCATCTGAGCCTGCGCCTCAGGACCCAGGACGCCGAGCGCACCGATCAGGTGTGCAAGCGGGTCAACGTTCGGCAGTGTCTCCATAGCACGGACAAGCTCGGCAATGGTCCACCGATGATCGCTGTGAATTTCCTCACTAGGTGACCATCCATGATACCGAATAACGGTACCCCCGTGGACGCTAAACACCTGACCGTTGAAGGGGCAATCGGCCATGGAAAGATAACCAACCAGAGGCGAGACATTGCCTGGGTGGAAAGGGTCAAACTGCTCGTCCTGCGGGGCTTCACTGATGCCTGGCACGCCAATAGTAGCGCGCGTTCGGGCTCGGGAGGGAGCAATGCAATTCACCCGCACATGGTAGGGACGCAGTTCGATGGCGGCGACTGTCGTCATGGCCGCTACACCTGCCTTCGCTGCTGCGTAGTTCACTTGTGTGGGCAAGGGATTGTCCAAACCGGAACTTGACGAGGTGTTCACAATAGCTCGGTCGGCATGAGAACCCGCCTTGAATTGTTCACGCCAGTAGACGGAGGCCCAGTGACTCACCGCAAATGTCCCTTTGAGATGGACAGCGATCACTGCATCGAACTCCTGCTCATCCATATTGACCAGGAGTTCATTGCGCAAAATGCCTGCGTTGTTGACAACAACATGCAAATCTCCAAAAGACTCTACTGCCCGATAGACCAGACTCCTGGACCCTTCCCAATCGGCAATGCTGTCGGTGTGAGCGACCGCTTCACCACCAGCAGCGATGATCTCATCAACCACCCGCTGGGCAAGCTGCTGTCCCACCAGAGCCATCGATAAGCCCTGGATCGTTTACCACGACCCGGCTCCCTCAGAGGCGAAGAAGAGGGCATGCTCTCGACCGATGCCCTGGCCTGCACCGGTAATAATGGCGACTCGTCCATCCAGATTTCCCATAACAGGTATCCTTTCTTTTGTATCCGACACTGTATCGTATTTATTTCTAAGCAGAATATAGCACAGAATGTGGGGAGACGCAACCGGTAGCGGACAGAGGTGACAGTGGCATGAACGTTCCCGTCCAATTCTGTCATGGATTTTTCATGTTATGCGTCGATCTGCTGGTTAGCGCTGAATTGTGGATGGTAAACGTACTCGGATTTCTGCCTGCTGCAACTTATCAGCGACGGCCCTTGACTTTTCCGCCGCCATCAGTATACTTAGTATTGATTACGTTATGACCAATTTTCTAAATCAGTCAAAAAGAATGGAGGAAAGGCATGAAGCCGGAACGAGGGGACGCCTCAAGTAGCGCGGCGCTCATGAAACAGCGCGAGCGCACCGAACGTATTCTCGATACGGCCTCGGCGTTACTGTTGCGCTGGGGATACAAGCGTATCACCATCGACGATATCGCCAGGCACTCAGGAATCGGCAAAGGGACCATCTATCTCCATTGGAAGACAAGAGAGAGCCTGTTTGAATCGCTGATGCTGCGCGAAACTATCCTTATCATGGAAGAGCTTATCGGGCGCATACGCAGCGATCCGGCTGAGGTGTTGTTGCACCGCTTGATGCGCTCTCTCCTGCTGATCACTCTGGAGCGCCCGCTCGCCAGGGCGCTCTTCACACGCGACATCGACCTCCTGGGCAAGCTGGCGGAGAGCAGCGTGAGCAGCGAGCTGCAGACACAGCAGAACTATGTCTTCGATGAATATCTCACGCTGCTGCGCGATAGGGGCCTCATGCGGAACGACATACCCCTCAGCGTACAATCCTATGCGTTCAATGCGACGGTTACGGGCTTTTTGCTCATCGACTCAATGCTTGTTGGCGAGGATCGGCTGGCGATTGAGGAAAAAGCGCAGGCACTGGCCATGACTATCCAGCTCGCCTTCGAGCCGGCATCACCCCCCGCACCGCATGCTGTACAGGAGGTCGCCAGTAGAATGAGCCATCTCTTCGAGCAGATCAATGCAAGCTGTAAGCAGCAAATGAAGCAATTTATGGGGATGTAATGCATTCTTCCAATGCATTTTTCCATGAAAAAGCGAGCTCGCATACGAGCGTATGACCATACGTCAGGCCTGCCTGACGTGCGTAAAAAGGAGAAAGGACAATGCAACATACTTTTCTGATTCCCGGAAAACAGTCCCTATTCGATTGGTGCTCCCAGATGCGTGCCACCCAGCCTGTCTACTACGATGAGCAAACGAAGGTCTGGAACATCTTTCGCTATGCGGATATCGTGCGTATCCTCTCCGATCCCGCCACATTCTCCTCAGAGCTGAGCCGTATACTCCCCTCTCAGGAGGCCGATATCCTCACGAAGGGAAACATTGGCGCGATCGATCCGCCACGCCATCGTCAGTTGCGCCGGCTGGTCAGCCAGGCGTTTACCCCGCGCACAATCGAACAACTGGCCCCACGCTTCGGCACGTTGACGGAACAGCTTCTCGATGACGCCGCCACCAGCGGCGAGATGGATCTGGTACGCGATCTGGCCTATCCTTTGCCCATTATTGTCATCGCAGAAATGCTCGGCATCCCCAGCGAGGATAGAGAGCGCATTAAGCAGTGGTCCTCGCTGCTCACGTCCAGCACCTTTGGAGAAACCACGATAACTCCCGAGCCCAGTGAAAGCACGCTGCGGGCCGGCGTTCAGATCATGCAGGAGATGTACCAGCATTTGCGGGGCTATTGCAACGAGCGTCGCCGGCATCCCCGAGAGGATTTGATCAGCCGTCTGGTGATGGCGGAGGTGGAAGGGCAGCGTTTGAGTGAAGAGGAGGTGCTGGGCTTTGTGATAACGCTCCTGGTGGCCGGAAATATCACTACCACGCTTCTACTTGGCAATGCGCTGCTTTGCCTGAACGCGCACCCTGAGGCGATGGCGAGTGCGCGGGCCGAGCCCGCGCTGCTGCCGGCCTTAATCGAAGAGGTCCTGCGCTATCTGTCCCCGTTCACCATGACGCAACGGATCACCACCCGCGAGGTCAGCGTGCAGGGGCGGAGCATTGCTCCGCTGCAACTGGTCAATGTCTGGTTGTTCTCTGCCAATTACGATGAGCGGCAGTTTCCTGAGCCCGAGCGATTCGATATCAGGCGCGATCCCAATCCCCATCTCTCCTTTGGACACGGCATCCACTTCTGTATTGGCGCTCCGCTTGCCCGCCTTGAGGCCAGGATCGCTCTACGCCTGATGCTGGAACGCTTCCCTGATCTGAAAATAGTACCCGGAAGCACACCCGAGCCATTTGAAAGCAATATGATGCTGGGCGTGAAAAACATCCACTGCTCTACCTCCGGGTAGCTGTGGCTGGGGGAGTGGGCAGACCCGCTCTCCTGAGAGTCTGCGAGAAAGGACGATCGCCGATGGCAATTCGCTGCTGATCGCGTAACGCGAACGATGGGAAAGTTCTTCGACTGGCCTGTAAAGCTCTCTCCATCACGAAGGAGAAGAAAAGGCAATGCTGGTATCCGTGATCATGCATGGTCTTTATGCTGCCGAAACTGTTTGCCAGAGAGCTTATGCAAGTGGCGTTTTGCACTCCTGGTGCCTTTGGCTTGCAACTTTCTTTGTTTCTTACCTGAAGCAAGTATAAATGTTAGAGGCGACTCTAAGTCAAAGGGAAAATGGTGTGTTGCTGCTTGCGCTAATCTTGCCCTGCCTCCCCCTTCTGCAATCCGCTCAGCGGCGGACCATAGATCTGCGGTCTGCCGCTGAGCGAACGCGGTGTCATGCCCCCGCTGCCTCTTGCCGCGTGGGAGGGGGCTGGGCTGTGGTCCAGGGGCTTAGTGGCAAGGGCATCCCTTGCAGAAATGCCCGCAGAGTTGCCAGGTAGAGGTCTGGCTGGTCCAGATAGATCACATGACCCGCGTGAGGGAAATACAGCAGGGTGGAGTTGGGCAGCGTCGTCTTGTATTGCCAGGTGGCAGCCCAGGAGATATAGTCACAGGCCCCCGTCAGGATGAGGGCCGGCGTGTAGTTCGATCTCAGCCTGGCGCGTGGATGGACATGCCCCCGCCTGCTGTGCGCGTCCATGGTGGTAAACACGTTGGCATAGAACCCATTGCCCAGCACCGGCTCGTCGGACAAATTGGCTGGATTACACACGGTTCCCGGACGCACATGCTGGAGAAAGGCGTCAAAAAAGGCATCGGCTTCCTGATCGGAGATCAGGCTGTGGGCCGCTCGCGCATTGATCAGCCCCAGCAGATACCAGGTGAGAAAACGCGGGGTGTACAGCATCCGATTCGCCTGCTGCTGCTGGGCAGGCGTCAGGCGCGAGATGATCGAGCCAGGATTCGGCCATTCGGCGTAATCGATGGGGCCTGGCGAGGTGAAGATCGCCCTGGCGACATGCCGGGGATAGGTCGCCATATAATTGGCCACCAGCGTGCCTCCCCAGGAGGAGCCCAGCAAAATCATCTGCTGCGCTCCGATGGCCTGCCGGATGGCTTCCAGATCGGCGACGTGGCGCGCCACGGTATACTGCCCTGGATCAGGTAAGCGGGTGGAGAGGCCACTGCCGATTTGATCATAGTAGTACACATCGTAGCCCAGACGAGCAAGCTGGCCAAAGAAGTGCGTCTGTGAGACGCCTGCGACAACTGCTTCGCCCGGGCCTCCTCCAACAATGATAATCGGGTGAACCCTGGTGCTGCCGTGTGCGGACACTTTCAGATAGGCAATCCGAGAGCCGGTCTCCAGGTTCCAGAAGCGGACCCCGGCGGGGATGGCAGGAGAAGCGCGGGTCGTCGCCGTGCTCGGCAGCGGTTGGAAGACGGTCAAAGACGAGACCAGCGCCAGCACCAGCATGGTTGCAGTTCCCACCAGGCAGGCGATGCGGCCTGGTCGTGTTCGTCGCAGCAGGCGGGCGGCGATCAAGACGCCTGCGAAGGTGAGCAAGAACGCCACGCACAACGCGAGCAGCACCAGCGCGAGAATGCTTGTCACGACAAACGCGGCCCCAAAGAACGCCGCGCCTGCGCCGAGCACGCCGGCGAGAATGGAGCACACCAGCAGCAGCCAGCCCACGACACGCACAACGATCTGACGCGCGGAGGGATGGACTCTCGACTTCAGAAACAAAAACACGATAAGGCTTCTTTCTCTCGAAGAGCGCTTGTTTGTCCCAACGCCTCACCTGCCAACTTGCGCCGCACACAATAGAGCGGCAGCAGGCGCGGGGCGGATTGCGCTCGTCCTCCCAGGGATTCGAGGAGGTGAATGCGCAGGGGATCTGCCAGCATCCGATGCCCCAAGCGCAAACTATATGTAGTGATGCTTTGTCATATATTTAAGTATATTCGAGCCAATCAAAAAATGTCAAGCGAGTAAGGGGTATTTTGGCGGGGAAGGTAGAGAAGTGCTGGATGCGGTACGCATCCAGAGAGAGCGCCGGGGCCGCAACCTCCATACGATATTTCCTGTTCGACACGTAGCTCTGTACTTGAGAGTTCGATTATACAGGAATTGTTGAGCGGGTGTCAACTGAACGAAAAAGGAGAGCATTGAGAAAGAACAGCCTGGTGGAGCGTGTTTGAAGAATGAGACATACGGACGGGAGGTCTGGTGCGTTGATCCGCTGGCCCACAAGGTGTTTGTCCATATCGAACAATCCTGGAGATAGTTTCTCGTTTTGCAGCAGAACATGCGCAACAGACTGGCTCCCTTCCAGGCTACTCGAACAGATTGAGTGTCTTCCAATCAAGTGCTCTAATTTCTGGCGATGTGATACCTGTGTGACCCACCTCCCTGGCGACAGCGTGCGTATTCGTTCGGGAGACGATAGAGGTCAGAAAGGTACCATCCAGATGGTGACTGCTGAACATGTCGAGATTCTCCTTGAAAATGGGGAGAGAACACGTGTTTCTCCGCTGGAGATCACAAATTATAGTCTCGCTGCACGCAAAGCCTGGCAGACGATGAGAACACATAAAAAGCGGGGTTCATCGTAGCGCGACGGTGCCGGTAGCGCGACGGTGCCGGTAGCGCGACGGAATCGATCTTTAGACGGCAGCCATTTCTTCGCTCATGATGCTATCGACTTCCGGCAGACAACCGGCAACGCGGGAAGAGAGTCTTGAAATCATCTGCAAGAAGGCGGAAATGTGATATACTAAGAAAAATAGTGATCACTGTCATTTTTGAGTGGCGATGAAGCTCGCCTGATGCATTCGTGCTGATAGCTTCTAGTTCGCGGTCGCTTGCCGACCCGCTGCTAGAAGCTTTTCTTTTTGGCAGACCTGAGCAGAGAGAGGGCGACGCAATGTTTCTACTGGTACTGGCTATCGGGGCGATATTCGGGAGCATTGGTAGCCTGATGGCTTTTCTCATCACCTATGACGAATATTCCCACCATTACCTCAGTCGGAGAGAGCCACTGCTGGCAGGGCTGCAAACAGCACTTTTTGCGTTTCTCGTCTTTATGGCGCTTTCCTGCTTGACCGGCTTTCTGCTCGCTGGAATGCGGCCTGCTCCTGTGCCTTTGCCATGAGAAACCGCTACCTTTCATCTGAGAGAAGAGAGGGAAAGAACCATTGGAGAAGCATTCTCTCGCTGATGCTCTGGCCGGGAGATCGTCACGGACCTGGAGCCGCACCTGGTATCTGCTGGCGGCGGCGCTCTTGCTGCTCAGTGTGCTGGTGCGCCAGCCGGTGGTCTTTTTTGCCGCCGGTTTTGTCTTGATGGTGGGGCTGCTACCCGATCTGTGGTATCGCTTCGCTTTACGTTCGCTGGTGATGTCTCATCGTCTCAGTCAGCAGAAGGCATTCTTTGGCGAACGCATCACGCTGGCAATCAGTCTTGAAAACCGGCAATGGCTGCCGCTGCCCTGGGTGGAGGTCGAAGAGGAAGTGCCGGCGCAGATCGCATTGGAGAACGGACGGCTCATCCCGTCCTATAAGGTCAATCGCGCCGCGCTGGTAAGTGCCTTTTCCCTGTGGAGCTTTCAGCGGGTGACGCGCCGCTTTCACTTCCGCTGTATGCAGCGTGGTCTGCATGTCTTTGGTCCGGCAGTCGTGCGCAGTAGCGATCCTCTCGGCTGGTTGATGCATAAGGAGTATTTTGATCCGCCTGTCTCGCTGATTGTCTACCCTCTGGTGGCACCGCTGGCAGCCTTTGGTCTGCCTTCGCACTTTCCTTTCGGCGCCCGCCCCACTGCTCGCCGCTTTCTGGAAGATCCGTTGCGCCTGGCCGGCAGTCGCGCCTATCAGCAAGGCGACGACCTGCGCCGCATCAACTGGAAGGCGACAGCGCGTACCGGGCTGCTGCACAGCCACATCTACGAGTCGAGCACACAACACCGCCTGTTGATTCTGCTGGATGTCAGAACTTTTTTGCAGTCCTGGCTAGGCATCGACCCGGAGATCCAGGAACTGACCATCACGATTGCGGCTTCGATTGCTTGCGCCTGCCTGGAGCAGGGCTACTCCGTCGGGCTGGCGACGAACGGGCTGCCCTTTGCGTCGGGCGATGAGGTGAACGCTGAACAGCGCCCGGCGGCGGAGGCGCGACGAGTGCGAGAAGCGCCCTCCTATGTGCGTGTGCCAATGGCGCGTGGTGAGCGGCAGAGCGCGGCGATTCTCCAGGCGCTCGGCCAGCTCGCGCCGTACTTCGCCTCTGCGATGGTACCCGTCATTGAGGCTGAATGTCGAGCGTTGCCCTATGGCACTACCGTGCTGCTGGTCAGTCCCGCAACAGTGATGCAACAGGCAACGGTAGCGAGCCTGCATGCGCTGCGGCAGCGAGGCGTGGCAGTTCACCGGTTTGACTGAGACAGCGAGGGGGGAACAGAGAGACCGAGACCAGCAAGAGGTAGCTGGATCAATTTGACTGCTGGCCAGAATTAGCACTGATGGGTCTCCTCACGAGACCTGGCGGAAGGGAGGTCTGGCATGAGCTTCTCCGTACACTTACTCAGAAGCAACGGACAGAAGCGCCACGCCCTTCAACTTGCTGAAGGGGTGCGCTGCCGCTGGAGCAGCAGTGTGATGGAAGCGCAGCCGCTGGGAATGGCGCTGGCCTTGCTCACACTGGTTGTTGGCGGGACCATCGCCGATGTTCCCATCGGACCGGCTCAACTCGCGCTGTGCATGCTCGGTCTGCTGTGGTGGGCGATGCTCGTTGCCTCCTGGCAGATGCGTGGACATGTGCAGCGGGGAGGGCAGCGGACGCCAATGTTGGCGCTGCTGCGTCTGGGGAGTCTGCTGCTAGTGTGGGGGCTTGTCGTGGGACCATACGTTCCTGCCCTCTGGCGTGGTTCAGACCTGGGAGTAGTGATTATTGATCTCCTCTTGCTCTTCTGGCTGTGGCGGCGCAGTCTGGCGCGTGCGCGCACTGGCTTTGAGTATGCCTCGCTCGCCAGCTCCTTCAAGGTAAGTCTGGGAATCTTGCTGGCGGTGTTGGTGCTGGCGGTGTTGGTGCCGCGTGGCTCGTCGCTGCTGAGCGCACTGGAGGGGAGCCTGACGCTGTTTTTCCTCAGTGGACTGGTGGCGCTCTCGCTGGCACGCCTCGCTTCTGTACGTACACTGCGCCTGGCAGCCGGAGAGCAGGCCGATCCGACACGCTTCTGGCTGCTGGCGCTCGCCCTGTTCGGCTGTGGGCTGACCGCGCTGGTGCTGGTGCTGGAAGCCCTCTTTTCTTATGGCTCGCTGATCTGGCTGGTCACAGCACTGCGTCCTGTGTGGGAGATGCTGGGAACACTGCTCGGCTGGCTGCTGTACGTTCTGCTGCTCATCGTGCTCTCGCCGCTTTTTGCTCTGTTCTCCTGGCTGTTCAACCTGATCGGTCTGAGCAAAGGACAGCCAGTTACGATCCGCCAGCCGGTGTCACCATTCAGCCATCTGGCGAATGCACAGCATCCCGTCCAACTCGCGCCGCAGTGGCTGGTCGCCGGGCAGTGGACGGCGCTGGCATTGATCGCGCTGCTGCTCATTGTGCTGGTAAGGGCGGCGCTGCGGCAGTGGGTGCATGCGCCTGAGCGAGCGCACGTCGATGAGACGCGCGAACGCCTGGACCGGCAGGCGATCCTGGCAGAGCGGCGGCAACGCCATCGTGACCGTCGTCAGGCAACGGCTGGAGCGGAAAACGTGCCGCTGCCGGCGGCGGATTCGGCGCGTGCCTACTATCGCCTGCTGCTCTCCTCTCTCGCGCAGGCCCGGCCCGAAGCAGCGCGTCATCTCGATGAAACGCCGCTGGAATATGAAGCGCGACTGCATCCTGTGCTGAATACGCATGCAGCTCCAGCCGATGCTGATGAACCATCGGCGCTGAGCATTTTCCATCAACTCACCGAAGACTACCTCTGTGAACGCTACGGTCAACAGCAGCTTGAGCAGCCCCGGCGGGCCTATCTGCGGACCTGGGTCCCGCGCCTGATCAGGCGTTTGACCGGGCAGACGTGGACACGGTAGACACGATCCATGCAGGCGAAAGGAAACGAGGATGTTTCGGAAAATGTTAGTAGCCTATGATGGTTCGGCTGGCGCACGACGCGCGCTTGATGCGGCGCTCGATCTGGCTCGGCTGATGCATGCCGAGGTCTGGGCGCTGGCAGTTGAAGAGCGGCTTCCCCGTCTAGCTGCGACAGTAGGAGAGATGGAGGAAGAGAAATCGCTTGCAGACTGGACCTGTGAGGAGATGCTGGAGCAAGCGTCTCTTTACGCACAATGCAAAGGAGTCGAACTGCGGCGCGTGATCCGGGCGGGTCAGGTCGCTTGTACCATCATCGACGTTGCCAGCGAGCACGATGTTGACATCATCGTGCTCGGACACAGCGCTCATACGAGCATCTGGCAGAGGGTGGTCGGCACCACTGCGGAAAAGGTCAGCCGACACGCACGTTGTCATGTGCTGCTCGTGCGCTGACCTTCTCTGGACAGATTTATTTTTCAGGCTTCTCCTGCTGCTGATGTTTCAAGAATCGCTCTACCAATGCAACGGCTTCCTCCGGCTGTGGCAGTATAGGCTGCTTTGGCTGTCTGAATCGTTGCCACCAGGGACGTTGTGGCCGCTGTCGGCGAACGGTGGAAGGACGAGCTTCTGGAGTCGCATCCGCATAGCAGCGTGTACAGAGCAGGCGCCGCCCTTGCATGCCTGGACCAGCCATACCACTCATACGTTGAGTGATGACGGCGATCAGGTGCTGCTCGCACATGCCAGCTCCGCAGGTGTGACAGCAAGCCAGGGCTGTACGAGAAGTATAGCCTGTTTCAAGGTAGCATAGGTAGCAATTCATGCCTCTTTCCTTCCCTCAACTTCCAGCACGGCATCTTCTTCAGCCAGGCTCTCCACTTCCTGTTGGGCAGATTCCGAAAGCGGTGTGCTGCGCCTGGGGAGGAACCAGGTCTGAGCAATGAACGTCGGCACAACTGCTGAGCCGATCACGACCGTGACCAGGATGGTGTATTGCACCTGGTTGATGATTCCATGCGTCAGGCCATAAAGAGCGGAGATGCTGCCGAACGTAAGTCCGGTTGACATGAGTAATGTGGTGTAATTTCCCTCGCGGGGCGTCAGCTTGAACACCCGCGTGAGCGGCCAGACGCTGAGGAATTTCGTCGCTATCTTGATGGTCAGCAGTACCAGAATAAGCAAGAAGCCCGTGAGCAGAGCAGGGATGGAGACGTAAGTCCCTGCTTTGATGAAGAAAAACGGTGTGAGCAGTGCAAAAGCAATGCTGCGAATGCGATTCACCAGCACGCGATCACGCACAAAGACGCCGGCGATCACCAGGCCGACCAGGTAGGCTGGCAGCACCGCCTCACTCCTGGCAATACTGGCAAGCCCCCCTAGCAGGAAGAGCAGCAGGAAAAGGAACTTGACCTCAATCTCGCTGACGCGCCCACCCCATTTGCCGATCAGCCAGCGCGTGATGGGTTGCAGTTTCCAGAGCACGGCCACCATGACCGCGAGGAAGACCAGCATCCAGAGGTTGAAACTGGCAAAAAGCACGCCCAGGGCCAGCACCGTGCCGAAGTCCGTCACAAAGCAGGCGGCAAGGATGAGCTTCCCCAGATCGGTTGTATTCAGGCCCGTCTCGACCATTACCGCGTAGACCACAGCAACAGAGGTGGTGGAGAGTGCGATACCGGCGATCTCGGCAGCATGCAGATCCCAGTGGGCCACAAACAGAGCAAAAGCCAGCGCCCCCAGAAAAGGGAGCAGGAAGGAGATGCTCCCGATGACAAGACTGGGGGTGAGATGCTTACGAAAGGAATCAGGGTCAATCTCTGCCCCCGCTAGAAAGGTCAGCAGGACGGAACCGAAGCTGGCGAGAAAGTCAATCCAGGGCGTGGTGTGAAAGCCGAGGTAGTTGCCACCGATCACTCCCAGGAAGATCTCGACGAGAGCGACCGAGATGCCAAGACGGACCGAAATGAGACTTGCCAGCAGCGCTGTCCCCATCCAGATGGCCGCGATGATCCAGATGTTGTCCAATGCTCTTCTCCTTTTCTATCTCTACTGGTTCTGCCCGGATGAGAGAGACGGAGAGCAAAAAGACACAAAAAGGCTCCTGACTCCGCACCCAGGCATCATCAGGAGCCATTAGCACCTATGCAGTTTTGCCGAAATCCTTACTTCGACAGGGTAGACTCCATTACCCAATCTCTTGTGATTTCTTCTTGCATCAGTATAGCATGTCGGAGGCGCTTTTTCAAGCCCTGTCCTGGCCTGAAGTTTCTCATAAGCAATGACTTCTTTTTGCAAGGCAAGCGAACAATGCTCGCACACAGGCTTGATTTTTCTTCTCTCCCTTCCTATACTATTGACAGGAACAGTGATCCCGCGATGAGGCTCGCGTAATGACCGGCAACGGCTAATAGCTTCTATGGCTCACCGAGAGGTGGGGCGTAGAAGCTTTTTTTATGGGGAAGAGAGTGATGTCTCTGGAAACACCGCGTAGCAGAGCACAACCAGACTTAACCGATTCGTCACTGCTCACGGTGGAAGTCCGTGTGCAGCAGGCTCAGCAGGACTGCTGGCTGTACTCCTGGGATCGCCAGCAAGATCGTCTGCGTGTTACGGGAAAGCAACCGGCGCAACCGACGTTACCTGCTGACCTTGCGCTGCTCTCTGTTGAAGGGCAGAAAGATATACCTGTCTACATTCTTGCCACACCGGCCCTGACGCCGGGGGCGCTGGTGACGATACGGCTCATCGGGGCGTTGCAGATCTCCGCCATTCACGAGAGAGGACCGTCTTCTTTCCCACTTGAGGGCTGGACGTTGATCGGGGTTCCCCATCTTGCCGACTCTCCGGCTGCCTGGACGACGCTGGACCAGATTCCGTCTGAACAGCTCACCGCGCTGCTGGCCTCTGTGCAGCAGGCAGCGCCCACTCCAGAGGTGGCGCTGCGCCCGCCAGCGGCTGTCGCTCAGCGATTGCGCGAAGCCCGGCGCTGGCTGAAGCAGGCCCGCTATCAGCAGACGCAGCGCAAGAAGCGAGCAGTCACGCAAGAGGAAGAGTCGCAGATGATCTGGCATACTATTAGTGGACTGACGCCAGAGCAGCGTACCGGGCTGGCGCGGGCAAAGACGCTTGAGGAGCTGACCCCCTTTCTCCAACCTGAGCAACTGATCCGCCTGGTGCCGCTGCGTTTTCAGCAGGCGCTGGCAAACCTGCTGACAGAAGAGGAGCGCGTGCTGGCCTTCCTCCAGCGGCCTCTGCTGCGTCATCGTAGCGGGCTGTTTGGCATGCGCCAGTGGCGCTCGAACGAAGGACTGTTCCTGCTGACGGATCGACAGATCCTCTGGCTGCGGGACTTTTTCTCTCCCGGTTCGTCTGCTCTCACCGAGGGCTATATCGCGCATGCCGCCCCATTGGAACGACTCACACATGTCGCTGTCTGGCCGCCGGGAGCGGCCCCGGCTGGAGTGACGGCGCTGGAAGCGCGTTCTTCACCTTACACGCGCCTGGCGCTTGCTATCGCCAGCCTGGGCGGAAGTGAGTGGTTCGTCGTTGACGTTCCGCCGGGGACGGCGACAGAGAAGGCGCTGGCGCGCCTGGCTCCACTGCTGCACGCTTTTTTGCCATGTGACGAGGGACAGCAGGATCGCCGGGTACGCTGTCTGCCATTTGTCGAAGCCTGGATGCCATCCGGGTTGGAGCAAGAGCGGCTGGCGAATCTGGGCGGCATCGTGCCGCAGCAAAGCCGACAGCGCCTGGAGCAGCGGCTGGCCGAGTATCTCAGCGCAACGGGAGAAGATCTGCTGGTCTCCGCCCTGATACCGGCGCTCGAAGCGTATCGCAGTCCGGCGCGCCTGGTGGCGCTCACACGGCAGGCGGTGCTCGTGCTTAATGAGATCGCAGACCGACCGCTGCTGCACATTGCTACACACAGCAGCGAGAGGGTGACAGAACACCGCTATGACCTCACACAT
Source organism: Ktedonobacteraceae bacterium (assembly GCA_014896635.1). Next base: position 22 of record JADBKA010000100.1, on the reverse strand, counting down.
ATCTCGTCTGCCCAGATCAGCT
>JADBKA010000411.1 GCA_014896635.1 Ktedonobacteraceae bacterium | reverse complement strand
AGCGGGAGAGCGGCTTCCAGCTTCTCAAAACAGGTGGCGACAATCTCCTGCTGGTTCATGGCGAAAAGATCCGGGATCAGTGCTCCCTTCACACGGATGCCCGCCGCATTTGAGAGCACTAGCCTGCTCACGCGCTCTGTATACCACACGGCTACCTCTGCCGCCATCCAGCCGCCGAGCGAGTGTCCAACCAGGTTAACTTTCTCCAGTTCGAGCGTATCGATCAAATCGCGGAAATAGAGCACATAGTCACTTATGTCGCGCATTTAGGCGGGACGCCGCGTCAGGACAAAGACGGGTATATCCGGCGCAAAGACGTGAAACTGCTGCGCAAGTGTTCTGTGATAGTCGAGCCAGAGGTTCCCCAGGTAGACTCCGTGCAGGTAGAGCAGCGGAGTGGCGTCGGGCGGCCCGGCCTCAAAAAGATGCGTCTGGATACCACGCACATCAACAGTACGTTCGGTGTACTCTTCGGATGTTGCAACGATGGGAACTTCAGGTGATGTCATTAACTAGCTCCTCATGCACTGGCGTTGTGGGTGTCTTTCTGCTGTGATAGACGCCCTGAGCAAAAACGCTGATAGACTACCGGTTGTAGATACCAGGGCCAGGTGCAGGCAACCGCAGGCAACCGGGCGATAGAGCAACTGGCATAGCATACAGATACACCGTACCACATGATCAGGCTTGCTTCATCTCTTTTCTCGTCAGGTTGAGTTTTTTACCTGGCTGCTCGATTGTAAGTACCTTTGGGGGAATATTCTCCCTGTACATTTGATGTTATATTCTATACTCGTAGAAATGCCAGGATTAAAGCGTTTTCTTTCTATTAGAGAAGGAAATTAACAGATCCATTGGCAAACAAATAGATGAAATTTCCAGGTTTTTTTATGATGTAGGTAGGAACCATTGGCAGAAAAACGAAGCAATGATGGTCACAACAGCAGAAATGGGATCACCTCTAATGCTTGCACCAAGAATTCTGATTATAGATGATAGTATAACGATATGTGCTCTGGTAAAGCGTATTTTGCAACAGGAAGGTTACCAGGTAATCACGGCAAACGATGGGCGTGAAGGATTAAGCATGGCACTGCGGGAAATGCCGCATTGTGTTATTCTTGATGTGGTACTTCCGGGGATGAGTGGCTTTGAGGTATGTCGCAATCTGCGGACCAGGTCGGCACAGAGGAATATACCGATCATTATGGTCAGCACGAAAAACACCCCGGTTGATAAATCCTGGGCCTTACGGCAGGGAGCGACCCGTTACCTCGTCAAACCCTTTAGCAACGAAGAACTGTTGGCGCTGGTGAGAGAGGAACTGATGCATTTTATTGCACTCTCCAGCGATCAGCAAGCCACCAGCCCGCCGGGGACGCCGGGCGCACTTCCTGTTACGCGCCGTCCTGCATCTCCGCCTGGTCAATCACGCGACCACGCCGTTCCCGTTCAATTCCCTTTCCCTTCGCACTCTTCAAGCACAGATCTCCCTTTGCAGGCAGGCGCTTCGCCGGCGCAAAAAAATGCGGGAGAACAGAACCGTCTTCCGCTGCTGAGACTTGTGCCGCAGCGGCTCTCTGAGAGTGCCGATCCTTTCTGGAGACGCAGCCCACATGTTCTCTTCTCGATAGATAGGCAAACGCGCCTGCTGTATGAGGCGATAGATGGCCACAGAGATATTGCGATGCTCTGTGCTCTCACACACATGAGTTTGCAGGAAGTTACCAGCAAACTACGCCATCTGCTCCTGCAACATCGCATTCAGATCCGCGAGCCGGGCGGCAGAATCGTCTCCAGTACGACGTTCATTGCAGCAAGCCGGTAATACTGCCCTGCTGCTCGTTATCCTCGTCACTGCGCATAGCTGCAAATGACAAATCGCTATGAGAGCGCAGTTTTTCAAGACTGTCTCTGCTCAGTTCATCGTGTAAAAAGACCGCCCGGCCCGCTCGCTGAGCTTATTTCTTGCTGAAGCGCTGGATCATCGCATCAGCATAGCCTGCGAAAAATGGCAGCCTGATGGTCTTTCCCCTGTGCGCCTGGTACATCAGAAACAGCCAGGTCAGGATGCCTATAGCCAGGATGATGAACGTCAAAAGCCCGACTATTGGACCCAGTATAATGGTTCCTAAGACCGGTATAGCGCCAATGAGGCGCAGCACTACATAGACGACTACCAGAGCGCCAAAGTAGACAAAAGATTGAGCCGCGCTAAAGCGCACAAAGCGGTTCCTTCGCTCCAGGAAAAAGAG
>JADBKA010000099.1 GCA_014896635.1 Ktedonobacteraceae bacterium | reverse complement strand
CGCCACCGGCGGGACTGGCAAGATGCTGGCGCATCTTGCCCATCTGAACGCAAGGTAGTATCAGCCGGGAGCGCCGATGCGTTCCGTAGCACAGGCGCACCTGGTTCCCGGCAAAGGGATCGAAGGTGACCGTTTTTATGGGCGGAGCGGTGCGGCAGTACAGGAAAGAGTGCGTTACAGTGTGACGCTTGTCGAGTGGGAAGCCGTTGAGGCGGTAAAGCGAGCAAGGCCAGAGAGCGCCACTGATGCGAGCGGGCGGCGCAATATCGTTGTGCGTGATTGCGCGCTACCATCGCTGGCCGGGCAACTCTTTCGTATTGGCGATGTGCTGCTGCGCGGGATTGCGCCGCCTGACCTGGGATGTGATTCGCCTGTCGATGTGCATCGCACAGTCTGCGCCTCGGTCAGTGGGAGGTGGCTGGGCGCCGAGATTCTCACGGAAGGGCATGTTCGTGTGGGGGATACTCTGAGTATTGTCAGCGAGCAGCCGGGAGAGAGGGACGTGTGAGAGATGCCTGCCCGCTCAAAGTAAAGGAGAGGGAGATGCTCTGCTGGCTGACGGTATCATAAGCCGTAAGCACATGTTTTTGTGGTTCCCAGCCGGGGCCACTCAGTTGGAGGGCAAGCGTAAACGTACCCTGAGCGTCAGCCTGCACAGATTCCGGTTGACAGGGGATGGCATGATCGTGGGTGAGCAGAATACGTCCCCGCGCGTGAAAGCCTTCTCCGTGTAGTTGTACACTCTCTCCTGCCACAAAAGGGCCATTCTTCATCATCACCAGTTTTAAGCCGGATGGCGAGATGACCGTGACAATCATGCAGTCCTGCTCACCACGTGCGCCTGCTTTTTTCTTGTCATAAGAGGCATCTTCGCAGAATGGCAGAACGCTACTTCCCATTGTCTTGAGTGGCTGAGCAGAACTCGCCGTACCTGGGCGCAGCAGGCCGGTATTCAACAACGTTGTTAGCAGCAGCAGCACGGTCAGCCCGATCAGAAGTGTCGTTCCGCAGAGCCACAGCAGGTATTCGATGCGGCCAGGGTAAAGTAGCCACCAGCGGATGCGATCCAGAGGATCGAAACCGCGCCTATAGTCAGGGGTGATGCCTTCTTTGTTCTCTTCATCGTTTTCATTCCCTGCAAAATCAGGGAGCGGAAGCGCGTTGCCCGGGTGGACTGGCGAAAGCTGGGTACGGGCCGGGCGGAAGAGGGAGAAAGGCAGTGTCGATAGATCGGCGATATCGACCAGAGCAGGACGTCCCGGCGATGCGCGCAGTGGAGAGGGTACGGTATCAACTTCTGTAATATCGGGCATCTGTGAATTAGCTTGCTGAGCTGGAGGCGGGATAGTGTCAAGTTCATCAATAGAATCGGCAGCAGCAGTTTCAGTCTGGAAGAGCGAGAGCGAAGACGTGCTACTCTCTGCTGCATAGCCAGGCGCTTCATACTGCCAGATCGCTGATGGAGTGGTAGGGATACGAGTAATATCGGTTTCGCACAGTTCTGCCGCAAGACGTGCATGACGAGAACGCTCCCTGGCACTCCTGGCCGGAGAGGCCGACGCTCGCGGTGGTACAGATGAGGAACGTTTTACTCTTGCTACGGCTTTACGATGGACTGTCTGTTGAGACGGATTCCTGAGAGGAGGATGATCCTGCATAGTTCTCTTGCCTCTGAAATTTGCTAATGGTCCGGCAAAAGCCGTGTGGAGAGTCCTGCCAGCTCCTGTCTTGATCGGGCTATCCAGTGCAAATAAACGGAGTTTTTCCACCTTTTCGCGGCATGCCATGCTCTTCATGCTCAGATGGGGAAATATCCGCAGGTAGTGGAAAAAATTTCAGTGTTAAGAAGCAAGTTTCGAGCAACAAAGAAAGTTGGTGATCATAAAAAGCCTGGTGATCTGGTCTCTCATCGACAGAATTGAGCGATAAAGAGTGAGTTTCTCCTCCTGTACATCCCTGCACCTCTATATTGGCACATATCTTGCACAGAAAGAAAATGGGGGGGATATGTTCAGAAAATCTTTCTGGACATCGTAATGCAAAGACCGCTTCTGCCCCGCAGGAGGCGACTCAACGATATTCGTCTCCGGTTACCTGATAGTGGAATGGGAATTGAGGTATGTAAGGAGTAGGTATAATGGTAGCCAGTGTTGAATTGGTGGAGACAGCAGGTAAAAGATATGCCGGTACGGAACGATCTGTACTGTGTAAACATCGCACACTGAAAACAGACTGTGATGTGTGTCGTTCAGACAACAGGTCGAAGAAGAAGACTCTCACCAGGAAAAGAACGACTGGGAATAGCTCAGCATTATGGGATGAAAAACACGATCATGCATCTTTGCTAGACGAATCCGAGGGTTATGACCATATTGAGACGGAAGATCTGATAGACAGTGTCAGACAGAAGAGCGAGGTCGTTCTTGCCTTTGATGATGAAGAGGACTATCTGGATGAGGGGGAAGAGGAAGACAAAAAGAATGACGAGGGGGATGCAAGCAGTACAATCAAGCAGTACCTGTATGAAGTTGGCCGTTTCCCTCTGCTAACGCCTGAGCAGGAGATGCAACTGGCCTGGTGCGTGATAGCCGGGGACCATGAAGCTCGCCAGCGTCTGATAGAGGCGAATTTGCGGCTGGTGGTGAGCATTGCCAAGCGTTATACAAATCACGGTGTTTCACTGTTGGACCTCATCCAGGAAGGGAATCTTGGTTTGATCCGGGCGGTACAGAAATTCGATCCTGCGCGCGGTTTTCGTTTCAGTACGTATGCGACGTGGTGGATTCGCCAGGCCATCAGCCGGGCGTTAGCAGAACATGCACGCACTATTCATATCCCCGTACACGTAGTTGAACTGATCTACAAGATCAAGCGTATTGCGCGCGACCTCTACCAGGCGCTGGGCCGTGATCCCTGGCCGGAAGAAATCGCGCAGGCGGCTCATCTCTCGAAGGAACGTGTTGTCGAGTTGAGATGTCTGGCCGAGATACCTGTTTCGCTGGATGCTCCGATGGGGGATGAAGAGCAGTATCACCTGGCGGATATCCTGGAAGATGCCAGTGCTGTGGCGCCAGCCGATGCGGTGGCACACCAGGTGCTCCAGGAGCAGATTGCGCGGGTACTGGATACCTTGAACCCGCGAGATCGGCAGATCATCGAAATGCGCTATGGTCTTCAGGATGGCTACTGCCGCACTCTCGAAGAACTCAGCGCGTATTTTAAACTGACGCGGGAGCGTATCCGGCAGATTGAGGTCAAGGCATTGCGCACGCTACGCCAGCCTGTCCAGCTCTCTCTTTCACATGATCTTGCCTGATTTCTCCTTTCTCTTTAGATTGGCTTGAGCTTGCCACTGGGAGCAGCAAGCTCAAGCCCTTTCTGGTACTTTCAGTTACTGCCTTGACGCCTGCTAAGGGAACCTTCTACACTGGGAGCAACGAAAGAAACCAGCTATGCTCTGATTCACATAAGCTCTGTGGCTTTCCACTGTTTTTATCATGGTGCCTATGCACGAATTTTTTAAGCGATCAGGACATCTGATTGTACAATTGGTGGCGCTGGGCCTGGCGTTATTCCTGTTCTCAGGACCCGGAGTGATTATCTCGGCAGCCAGTGTATACGCGGCTGCCTCGCTGGATGTGACCGTAACGGTCACTCTGACTGGTTCTGCAACGACTGATCCATCGGTCACTGCGGTTACTCTTACGGCAGGAACAAACCCGGCAGTGACGCCGACAGGTACTTCCACGCCAACCGTCACATCAACGCCAACGGATACGCCCACTGCGACAGAGACGCCCTCACCCACATCAACGCAGACTCCTGATCCGTCTCCCTCGCCGACTTCTGCTGCAACGCCCTCGCCGGTTTCCAGAGGATCGGCCACCGCGGTGCCGACAAAAACGACGGGAGGCTCGATGGGCAATCAGCCCCCGGCACCAACTGCTTCGCCTACAGCAACAGCGGCGCCAGAAACGCCGACTCCCACAGCGAGTATGGATGAATCGTCTGATGCGAGCACACCCGCAGCCACAGTTACGGCGAACTCGCTTGCTATGACCTCTCTGAGGCGTCAGGGTGGCGATAGCGGTGGCCTGTTCGGCCCCATGACTCTTGCCGGCACTGCGGCTGCGCTGCTGCTGGCTGGAATCATCCTGGCCGGGCTTGTTTTGCGGCGCAATTCCGTCCTCTCCCCTTTGCGCAAGTTCTCTCCCCACCTGCCGGGGCGGGCTTTTACGCCGATTCCAGCGCAGGCTCCGGCGATTTTATCGGCAGGAGCTGCGTCATCACCAATGTTCCAATCCATGCCAGCGACTCCGGCGCAAACATGGCAACAGACTGTATCCCCTGAACCCGGACCATCACACTTCCCGTTGGGCAACTTTGCTCCACTGGTAGGCGACAGTATGACATTGGAGGCGTTGGCAGCAGGGGCAGCAGGCAATCAGCAGGCAGCGTATATCAGTGATATGAACCCGTTGGCCCTCGACTTTCGGCAATTTGTAGACCAGCGGACACAAGAAGCCGAAGAGTCAGCCGGGGCAACCTCTTCTTCCGCGCTTTCCTCGCCTGAAGAGGAGCAGACAGCAGCCGTTCTGTGCCTGCCGGACAGTGAGACCTCCGTCCTCCGGTCAGAAAAAGATGAAAAGCAGGAGGTAGCAGAAGGCGCGGAGAGCGGTGACGACGAGCCAGGCTACCTGCAAACGACGGTTCTGATCGACTCCTCTGGCCCGCTAGAGGATGCTTTCTCAACAGCAATTGCCAATGACGTTGATTCTGTCGATGAAGCTGACACCGTTACTAATTCCGATACTGCCTGGATGAATTCTTCGCGGCCCTCCGGGCCACAGGCAATTGTGGAAATCTTGCAGGCATCGCCATCATTGCCCTGGGATATCCAATCGAGTGCTCCAGACGAAGCGCAGAGCGATCCTTTGCTGCGTGCGTTGAAACGGCAGGTGCAGATGGGACTCTTTGCTGTTCCCGATAGAGAAAGCGAGGAGCACCCCCAAAAAGGGGAAGTCCAGGAGAGCTGACGCTCTCCATAGGCGTAGACTGAACGGAAACAGGGGGTCCAGGGGGGCGCATGCCCCCTGTTCGGGGGTGTCCCCCGATCTTTATGGATTTGATAGAAACAGAAATTCCCATCCTTCTTTTGAAAGAGGGATGGGAAGAATACATTACCGCGCCCGTCTCAGCGCCACGATAGGGTCGAGGCGTGCTGCCCTGATGGCCGGGTAGAGACCAAAGACCAGCCCGATGCTCAGTGAAACCACGAACGGTAGCAGAATAGTCGTCGGCGTGATAATCAATGGGACCGCGATGCTGGCGCTACTACCACCACTCCCTCCGGCGGCAGCCAGCGTTGCCACAATCTGCGTCATAAACCAGCCGAGCAGCACACCCAGCACAAGGCCAAGTAGCCCTCCGATCAAGCAAAGAATCAGAGCCTCGATTAAAAATTGATTGCGGATATCACCTCGCCGCGCACCAATGGCCATACGGATACCGATTTCGCGTGTTCGTTCAGTCACGGAGACCAGCATGATGTTCATAATACCGATGCCGCCGACGGTAAGCGAAATGGCCGCGACTCCTACCAGCAGGATCGTAATAGCTGCCGTTTCCTGGTTAGCCTGCTGTAGGAGTTGGTCAGAGGTAATGATGCTGAAATCATCGGGCGCGCCTCTGGCAATATGATGCGTTTGCTCCAGCGTGATGGTGATGGCCTGCACGACATCGTTGACATTCTCTTTCGTATCAACCTGAAGATCGATCTCCGAAAATTCCGTCTGTCTCACAAAGCGCGTTTGTAGCGATTTATAGGGAATGTAAATCGAGTCATCATTCACGCCAAAGCCGATACCCTTCGGAGCCATCACGCCGACCACGCGGTAGATCTGATTGCCGATCCTGATTTTCTGATTGATCGGATCAATCCCTGCCGACGCAAAGAGTTGCTGTGCGACGGTATCGCCGATCACTGCCACCGAGGCACCGCTTGCATCTTCTTGTTGGGAGTACCACAGTCCCTCAGCCAGTTGCCAGTTCTGGATTGCCTGTATGTCGGCGCTGGCGCCGATCACTCGCGTCTGCCAGTTCTGGTTGCGGAAGACGACCTGTGCTCTGGTTGATATTACCGGACTGATGCCGACGACATGCGGGATGCCTTTGAGCGCCTGCACATCTTGCAGCGTCAGATTAGGCCGGACAGGTCCCCGCTGGTTGAGAGCGGTAGAGCCTGAACCAATCGAGATGATGTTAGTACCCATGCCGGAAATAATGTTGTCAATAAATGCTCCTACCCCCTGAGTCAATGTGAGCGCGCCGATAACAGCAGCGATGCCGATGACGATGCCCAGAATCGTCAGCAGTGAGCGGGTACGATGTGCCAGGATGCCCTCCACTGCGCTGCCAACGCTGGAACTGAGCGGGCTGCTGCGTCGATAGTTGTGCTGGCGTAGTTCTTGCAGCATGCTTTCCAACGGAGTCGCCTGCGGTTGCGCCGGTGACACCGTCGGCGATGGAACACGCTCCGGCGACGCTTTGATCAGGCGGCCCGCATGCGGTCGTATTGATCGGCTCACTTCGTTTCCTCCTTTCCCCTGTCTTTTATTCTTCCGTGCGTATCGCTGTAATGGGATCAAGACGCGAGGCGCGTATCGCGGGATACAGGCCAAAGACAAGGGCGATGACCGAAGAGACCGCGAACGGCAGGATGATTGAAAGCGGTGTGATGATAAAAGGTAAGCCACTGAGCGATACCACAAGCCTGCCAATGAGCAGGCCCAGGATCAGGCCGATCAGACCGCCGATCAGGCAGAGCACAAGTGCTTCGATCAGGAACTGGTTACGGATATCGCTTCTGCGTGCGCCAATGGCCATGCGAATGCCGATCTCCCACGTGCGTTCGGTGATCGACACGAGCATAATATTCATGATACCGATGCCGCCGACCGTGAGCGAGATGGCCGCTATGCCGATCAGCAGCACTTCAAGCACTGCCATACTCTGGTTAACCTGCTGCTGGATTTCTGTCGAAGTGATTGTCTGAAAATCGTTCTGTGCGCTGGTAGGCAGGCGGTGATTTTTGCGTAACACATTGCTCATGGCGCTGACGGTCGAGTCCAGATTTTCGGCGCTATCCGTCTGGGCAAAAATTGTACTGATATAAGGCGTGTTATGCAGGCGTGTGTGCATGGCCTTGAAAGGCACAAAAACGACATCATCCTGAGTGAGCGCGCCACCTTGCGGAGCCAGCACTCCCACGACGCGAAAGATCTCATTGCGAATGCGTATCTGCTGCCCGATGGGATTATTGCCGGATGCATCGAAGAGATTATGATACACTGTGTCACCAAGCACGGCAACGGGCGCACCTGTCAGGTCGTCATTATCGCTAAACCAGCTCCCCGAAGCCAGTTGCCAGTTCTGGATGTACTGAAATGAGGTGTTGACGCCTTCCACTGTGGTCGTCCAGTTCTGATTGCTGTAGATCACGCGATCAGCGCTGGTCAGTACCGGGCTGATGTTGACCACGTGCGGCAGGCGCGCCAGGGACTGGGCATCATTGGCGGTCAGTGTGCTGCCGGAACCCATACCCTGGGACGCGCCGCCAACTCTGGCCGCGCCAGGGAAAATGATGATGGTATTGGCACTCACACCGATCAGATTATTGATATAGGCACTGACACCCTGGGTCAGGGTCAGGGCGGCGATGACCGCTGCGATGCCGATGAAGATGCCGAGCGTGGTCAGAAATGAGCGTAGACGATTGGCAGCGAGGGCCTCTAACGCGCTGGCAAAGTTTGATCCCATCATGCCTATCGCGCTACGCCTGTACCGGTGATTGTTTAAGCTCTGCAACAGGCTTGCCAGTGGGGTATTCTGAGCCGGCGAAGTTGCTGGTGCGCCAGATTGCGTTGGTACCGTATGTCTGGCGCGAGGTTGAAGCAAGCGGCTCATGGTGCTCCCTCCTGCGCGGTCGTCTCTGCTGCTCCAGCGGCATTTTTTGCCTCCTCGGCCAGCAGCGCCGACCACTCGGCCTGGGCAGAGCGAGGAGAAGGGGTAGGTTCATCGCGCACTATACGACCATCGAGGAATGACACCTGGCGTTTCGCATACGCCGCAATTTTAGGATCGTGTGTGACAAGCACAATTGTCAATCCCTGTTCATTCAAAGCCTGCAATACGCCCATGATCTCCACGCTGGTGCGACTGTCCAGGTTGCCCGTTGGTTCATCCGCCAGCAGCAACGCCGGTCCATTAACAAGTGCGCGCGCAATAGCCACACGCTGCTGCTGCCCGCCCGACAGCTCAGGCGGTTTATGATGCAGACGCCCCCCCAGCCCCACAAGTTGCAACAGTTTGCGCGCGCGACGTTCGCGTTCCCTGCGAGGGACGCCTGCGTACACAGCGGGCAAGGCCACGTTGCTCAAAGCCGTTGCCCTGCCCAGGAGGTTAAATCCTTGAAAGACGAAACCGATCAGGCGGTTACGAACCCTTGCCAGTTCATCGCTCGACAGGTTGCTGACCAGCCGACCGGCCAGCCAGTATTCGCCGGCGCTCGGACGGTCGAGGCAGCCCAGTTGATTCATAAACGTTGATTTGCCTGATCCTGAAGGCCCCATAATTGCGACAAATTCCCCTGGATAGATTTCGAGCGATACACCGCGTAGAGCAGGGATCTGCGTTTTCTTGCCCAGGATATAGGTTTTTCTCAGATCGCGCACAGAGATGACCGGCTCTGGCCCGCGTGTTGCAACAATCGTTTGCTGCTGCGCTGCGGCTGTCTCGCCTGAAGGGAGAGCGCCTTGTGGCAGAGCGGGAGCAGGCTGCTGGTAGAGAGCAACTGTACTTGCATTGCCCTGTCCAGGCTGTGCGGATGGGACTTGCTGGTCAGCCTGGTTTTGCTGTGCAGCCGGAATCGGCGCGGTGGGTTGATTTGCCGGCCCGGCCTGTCCATCTGACAGGGCCGGGACCTGCATGGTTGGCAAATCTTCCACTGCTGCCTGGAGTATCGGACTGGTAGGCTGTTCTTCTATCGAGACAGAGGGTTCTGGCCGTTCTGACTGCTCTGGCTGTCTGGCTTGATTCGTCGGAAGTTGCTCGTTTTCTCGTTCCGGCGAAAGAGAATGATTATCTGCCATGTCAGGTTGTCTCGCAATCTCCGATCAATGTGAACATTTTCCGTTCGCTTTAGCCCCTATTAACGCCTCTAACTCCTGCTGGCGCACTGCTGCCTCCACCGCCTCCACCGCCTCCAAAGCCTGAACTGTTTCTCATGCCGACGATGAAGTGTTCGCCTTCAGCAAGCCCGGTCAGCACTCCGTAGTTTGTGCCATCGCTGACACCGAGCACGACCGGCCTGGCAACGAACTTGCCGCCGACCTGCTCAATCACGAATGCCGGAATCGGGTTTTCGGCGGTGACCTCCGGGTTTTGTACCTCAAGCTGGCCCATCATCATGCGGGCCTGAGAGACTGCTTTGTTGGCTTGCTCTCTGGTCAGCAATTGAGGCGCGGTGGTTGAAGTGCCGCTGCTTGCCAGGCGCGCAAAGTTGATGGCGTTGACGGGGACAAGCAACACATTCTGGCGCTGAAGTACGACGATATTGACGTTGGCTGTCATGTTGGGCATCAAGTTAGCGCCCTTCAGGCTGTTCATATCCACATCGATACTCACAGGGTACGTTACAACATTATTGGCAATTTGTCCAACCGGGGGAATTGCACTGACGGTTCCCTTAAAGGTGCGCTGGTCGCCATAAGCGTTGACAGTGAACGTGGCAGGCTCACCGATTTTCAAGTTAGCGGTGTCTGACTCGTTCACATTGGCCTGGACCTGGAGGGATGAGAGATCGACGATCTGTATAAACGTCGATGCGCCGGTGGCCTGAGAGGAACCCGTGCCGCTGGTATTGGTGGATGTGACGCCGGGAGCGCCGCCGACCGTGCCATTGATGGCGGTGACGATGCCGTCGTGAGGCGCTTTCAGCGTGGCATTTTCCAGGTTATGCTTTGCCTGCTCAAGCTGCTGCTGAGCTGTTGCCAGTTGCGCCTGGGCGGAAGCAATCTGGCTGTTGGCTGTAGCTGATGATGCACCGGCGCTGGTTTTCGCGGTATTGGCCTGGTTCTGCGCCGTTGTATTGCTGAGATTGGCCTGCGCTCTGGCCTGGTTCAACTGGGCCTGGGCGGTGTTGAGTTGGGCCTGGGCGTTGGCAACGTTCTGATCAGCCTGGGCTACGGCCTGGTTGTACTGGGCATCGGCCAGCGCGATACAGTTGTCAATCTGCTCTTGCGATGGTGGAGTGGGGGTAGGAACGCCGCCGGTGGTAGGAGTTCCACCGGAGCTACCAGCCCCACCGCTACCGCCGTTGCCACCCCCCCCACCGGAAGAACCGGTGTTTCTACAACTGTTTACTGCCTGGGTGTGCTGGGCGGCTGCGGTCTGTTTCTGCGTATTAGCGAGATTCTGTGCCTGTTGCAGGTTGGCCTGGGCGTTGTTGACTGCCGTCTGTGCCGTGTCGATACTGGCCTGTGTGTTATTCTGTGTTGCGTTCTGGTTGGCATTGGCGGCATTGACGTTGGCCTGTGAGTTGGCATTGGAAGCACCGGCACTGGCAAGTGCTGCATTTAGATTTTTGACTGCATTGTTCACAGCGATTTGTTGCTGGTTCACCGCATCTTGCAGGGCGGTTTTATCGAGCTGGGCCAGTACCTGTCCTTTTGTTACGTGCTGCCCAACTTTGACGTTGATTTCGGTAATTTTTCCTCCCTGTCCTGAGAACGTCAGATTGTAGGTAGCACTTTGAATTGGCCCGGTAGCGCTGACGGTCAATGCGAGATCGCCCCTTCTGACCTGCTGTGTGATATACGTTACGGGCGGCCTCCGGTTGAGCAGCGTCAGGAGGACGCCACCGATGATTACCACCAGGAGGACGATTGCGAAAGCAATGATCGTGCCGCGTCTGCGCCACCAGGGAGGTCCGCCAGATCCCGGTACTGCATTTGTATCTTCTTCTGGCAAAGAAAGTAATGAGCCAGGTGCACCTGGCGGGGGCGAGGCTATTTGTCTCTGACTTCCCTGTTGAGTAAGCATACGAAAGAACAATCTCCTTTTGCCATAGATAGATAAGTTGTATAGATATTTACGTGCATAAGAGAGACTCGAGAATCTATGAACGTTCTCTGAGAGTATAGCAGGGATATCTGGGTAAAATCTATCGCAAAGTTGTAAGGAATGTGTAAAGACTTCTGCTGACAGGTACTTTTGTCGCAACCCTGGCGGCGGGCGAGGAACAGAATCTGTTTGCTTGCCAGGGAGAGCGCGAGAACGATGCTCTCCTTTCTGTCTTATTGTGCTGTGAGTTAGGATAGAGCTGTACCATGTAATAGTAGATGAGGCAACTTTTGCGAAAGCGGTAAGGGAGTGGCAGATGGTACGTATTTATGGCTTTGACTGGGGGATGTATGCGCGGCGAGTGATGCCGGCTTTTGCGCGCTGGTTTGTCGATGAGGATGAGCAAGCCATCTACCGGTTTTATGAGCAGACACGCTGTGCGCGCGAAGAGGATATGATTCCGGCAGCCATGCAACATCAGCGTACCTGGTCGCGCGCGCAGGCGTTTATGAGACAGTTACCTCATGGTCCCTATGCCTATCGTGAGTACCGGAAATTATGCTCAGCGGAGCAATTTACAGAACTCAGCGATCTCTACGTTTATCGCCATCCACCACAGCTCTACTACAATAATGAGGCGATTCGTATAGTATGGGGCGCGATTATTGAGGAATACTGTATAGTAAGTCTTTTCGTGCCGATAGAAGAAATACAGCCGTTGCAGAGTGAAGAAGAGGCGGAGCCGACGCGCGAAGAGTTGCTGGATCTGCTCCATGCTGTGGGATTGGATCAACTGGCCGGCGGGATCGATGAGCGCCCTCAGCCGGAGAGCCAGGGAGAGAAAGGAAGGGAGATGAGTGGATTTGAAGGGAGTGGGGAGGGAGCATCCGGCGATGCTCCCTGTGCCGGGTCTGGCCCACTGGGAATTCAGATCGGCCGTCATCCCACAACGCTCCATCTGCGCGGATGGCTGGCCTCAATTTCGGTACGCGCGATGGCTCTTTTCGAGTTGCTGGCGTGTGGACGGCGCTGCATGCCTTTTGGCTATCGCAGCAATGAACCTTTTGAATCTTACATCGGCTACCTGACCCCTGATGAGGTATGGCGCCTGGCGCTCTGCTTACGCAGTGTTCGCCCTCCCGATCCGGTAGCGGCGGAAGAAGATTATCGAAGATTTCGTCTCCAGCGCGTGAGGCAGGTGGATGCCTTTCGTATGATTGATGAGGTGTTGCCGGCGTATGGGAGTGTGCTGGTCAGAACGGTACGCCAGGCGGCGACGCAGGGATTGGGACTGATTTGCAGCGTCGAATAGGAACGGCCCGCAATCCCGCGAGAGCTTTGTATAGCGCGCTTATTTGCCCCGGCCAGTGGCAATGGCGATAATATCGGCAAGCAATCCCTGGCCGGTTGGCAGGCCGCCGGCGCCGGGGCCGATGATTGTGACGGGAGAGAGCACATCTGTTTCAAACGTAATAGCGTTCATTACTCCGTCCACGTGGGCCAGCGGATCTTGCAGCGGCAGTGCGACAGGCAGCACGCGAGCTTCCAGAGGAGTCGTTTCCAGGTCAGTTGCAGCCTGTAATGAGGCGAGCAACTTGATGCGTTTGCCTTCATTATGAGCCTGTTGTACCTGTTCGCGTGTAATCTGCGTAATGCCGCGACGTACCACTTGATCGGGTTTCAGGGTGTGGCCGAACACAACGGCGGCCAGGATCAGCGTTTTCGCCACTGCATCGTATCCTTCGACATCGGCGCTGGGATCAGCTTCTGCATAGCCCTGCTTCTGAGCTTCAGCCAGAGCGTCGGCGTAGTCGTGTCCGTTCGCCATCGCGCTGAGAATATAGTTAGTAGTGCCGTTGAGGATTCCGCGTATGCTGCGCACTCTGGTCCCGGCCATGCCTTCGCGGATCGTGCTAAGAACTGGCGTGCCGGCCATCACAGTTGCTTCCATACGCAATTGTACTCCTTTGTGCCGGGCCAGCGCGAGCAGATCGCCGGCGGCCAGGGCTACCGGACCTTTATTGGCGGTGACGACATGCATGCCCTGTGCCAGAGCAGCGCGAATATGGCTGATGCCGGGTTCGGCGTCACGCAAATTAGTCGCAGTCGCCTCGACCAGTACCTCTGCTGCTGTAGCGCGCAAACCTTCCAGCGCATTGTTCCAGTGAGCAATGTCCGGGTGCGCGCTCAGAGGGCGCTGGCGCGCTGCAAGGTCCAGCAGCAGGGGGATATTCAGTCCATCGGCGCGATAGATGAAACCGTGCCGGGCAGTGGCGACGCTGACCAGGAGCACATCGAGGTCGTAGTGCCGGTGCAGATATTCGCGCTTGCTCACCAGCAGTCTGGCCAGTCCTCGTCCCACAACGCCGAAACCAATCAGAGAGAGTCGTAGTCGTTGCATAGCATATTATATCCATGAGAGTTTAAAGCGGTCCAGGACGCGCCTGACCGGGCCAAGTTCTTCGATACCCAGCATGCGCGCCACGCGAATGTAGATAAACAGGCCAGCAAACAGTTCGATGAGCAGCTTGATCGACGCCAGCAGTGTACCCACCAGTCCCATAGACGGTTCTCGCGTCGTCACGATCAGCAAATCCAGAACGGCGCGCACGATGATCAGGCCGATGCCCATTGCGCCTGCTGCCACCACCACTCGTGTCACGAACATGCCAAAGCTGCGTGTCATCAGTTCACCGATGCGCTGGTGCAGGAGCCAGAGAAGCACTCCCGCTTCCAACAGGCCGGCGATTGACGTTGAAAGGGCTAGCGCGCCCAGTCCCCACTGTGTAGCAGCGCTTGCGCTACTGCTGGACAGTAAACCGATTAAAAGCAGGCTCAAAGCGATCTTGAAGACAAATTGTCCCACACTCACAATTACCGGCGTTTTTGTATCGCTCATGGCATAAAACGAGCGGGTGAGAATCTCGACGGCGGCAAGACCTGCCAGGCCAAGAGCAAAGAACGCCAGCGGGATAGCTGTTGATTGCGCATCACTCAAGCTGAAGCGGCCATGCTGGAGCAAGACCTGAATCACCGGGAAACCCAGGACGATCAGGCCGATACCGGAGGGGACAGACATGAAAAGAATGCTGCGCAGCGTCTCCATAACGGTGTTTCGCACGCGGTCCAGTCGCCCCTTTGCGACGTTCTCAGCCAGCGTCGGGAAAGCTGCCGTTGAGACGGCCATGCCAAAAACGCCCAGTGGTAAGAGCATTAATTGCAAGGATTGATAATATTGCGTGATGAGTCCATTAACTGCCGCGCTGGCAACGAAAAGCAGAATTAAACCGCGATCTACGAAAGTCGCGCTATAGAGCATAGCAGCGTTGATGATACGCGGAATCATCTGGCGACCAATCTGGATGACTGCTGGATTCCGCCAGTCAAAGGAGAAGCTATAGCGCATGCCCACTCGGACCAGGCCCGGCAACTGGATACCCACCTGCAACAGCGCGCCAAGCACAACTCCCCAGGTGGCGGCGTAGACGGCAACGATATCGTTGCGCTGCCCTTTGAGGGCGAAGAACAGGCCAGGCAGCAGTCCGGCGATCAAGCCGACATTGTAAAGCACGGTCCCTATAGCCGGCAAGCGGAAATCCTGTTTTGCATTCAGGACCGAGGTGACTATTACACCGGCACCCAGTGCCACCGCCTGCAAGAGCATGATGCGTGTCAATCCTGCGATCAGGCTGAGCTGGGCGTGATCCTGGACGCCGGGGTTGTAAAGTGGCACCAGCGCATCAGCCAGTAATATTACGATCAGGGCAAGAACCATCATGATCAACAGAGCCAGGTTGAGAGCGGAACTGGCGATGTGCCAGGCCGATTTCTCATCCTTTTCGGTAATCATGTATCTGGTAAACACAGGGATAAACGCTGAACTCAGTGCGCCCCCGGCGACGATATTAAAGATGAGATCGGGAACAAGAAATGCCTGGACATAGGCGTCTGAGACGTGGCTGGTGCCGAACACAAAAGCGAACATTGATGTGCGCAGTAACCCCAGGACGCGGCTTGCCAGGAAGGCGCCGGTCAGGATGAGCGAAGCCTTGCCGATGCGGATACGCTGCAACATGGCAGTATCCTGCGCTGGCGTGGTTGCTGGTTGCAGTTGAGCCGGTGTAGCGGCGTTCAGCGGTTGAGAAGGCGCTGCCGGGCGGGCAGGCAGTGATACCAGGGGAGAGACCTGCGAGGTCTGCGTCGGTGGAACCCCCGGTCCCGCGTGAGGCGGTTGCATTACGGACGGACCTGACCGCCCGCTTAGCCTGCCGGGACCAAAAAGCCTGCCCGTCAATTTCCCGCCCCAGGGGAAATATGCGCTCGTATCTGGCCGACTCATGCGCTGTTGCTGGCGGCGCAATCGCTCTTCCCGTAGTTGCTGCAATCGTTCCTGGCGCAGCACTGCTATCGGCTGAGATGGCTGTGGCGCATCAAAATACTGGTATTCCATCCCTTGCCCGTAGCCCAGTGAGGTACCCATGTCAGGGATATAGTTCTGGGCTTGAGGCGGCATGTGTCTGCCTGGCCCGGCGGTCGCCCCGGCTACCGGTGGTTGATAGGGTGGATGGGGCGGCGGCAGTGGTCGAGACGGCACATGTCCGGGTGGGTGTGGTGAGTACGGCGCCTGTGGTGCATAGGGTTGTGGCGCCGGTACCGCCGGGGGTGACTGCCGCGGTGCAGCAGTGGACGAACGCCGTATTACCTCTGTCGCCTCATCTTGTTGATCATATTGCCAGCCATAATACGCTTGCTGGTCGGCCCTCTGCTGTTCAGGCAGAGGCGGTTGCTGTCCTTCGTTTCCCACGATGTTCTCTACTGATTAGAAAATTGAATATTCAATAAAGAAAGTATTGTCCCATTCTGAGAACTTACCGATAGTGCATTGTACAGCATTGCCTGCCAAGCATACCATACTCGTGCAATTCTGGCTAGCCCGTCGGCGGGAAATACTGGTTGCCCATACCTTGACATCTCGCCACTCTATCAGCTATCATGGCAACGTACAATTAATTTCACCTTCTCAGGAGAGAGCATTGTAGGCATGAGCACAACAAACAGGCAGTAACGGAATCGCTACAAGTTCACGTTTTTTGACCAGTAGAGCCGCTGTTTCTCCAGCGATTCCCCATCCTCTTACTGCTGTATGTTGTGTTCTTGCTCCGGTAGCACTGTTCATCTCACCATTTGCTTCTACTCATTCGCTCATTGCTACCCCTATCAGAGCCAGGTTCACCTCTGTATCAGAGCGGCACAGCATACAGCCTTGATACGCTGTAATGCGCAAAATGCGTATATTGTAGTGATACGTGAGGTGTTCTTGATGTTGTTGACAGTACGCAACCTGACAAAATCCTACGGTGCCATCACCGTTCTACATAACGTCTCGTTTGTGGTCAACGCTGGCGAGCGCGCAGGCATTGTTGGACCAAATGGCACCGGCAAAACGACGCTGCTGCGCATGCTGACCGGTCTGGAAGAGAGCGATACGGGCCAGATTGCTTATGGACCGGGCGTCGAGTTCGGCTACCTTCCCCAGACAACGCCTGAGTTCTACGGACACACAATTCAGGATCTGATCATGGAAGCGGTGGGCCACCTGCGCCAACTGGAAGAGCACATGCATCAGCTTGAACGGGCGATGGCAGATTATATAGTGGCTAACAGAGTTTCGGCATCTTCAATGAGATAGCGATAGCCCTGTTCGGTCAGGAAGAGCTGGCGATTGGCGGAGAAGTCCTGGTCAGAGGTATCGCGGGTGACGATAGAATAGAAATAGGCGACGCCGCCGTCGCTTTTGGGACGAAGGATGCGGCCCAGGCGCTGCGCCTCTTCCTGGCGCGAACCGAAGGTGCCTGAGACCTGGATAGCAACGTTGGCATCGGGGAGATCAACGGCGAAATTGGCAACTTTGCTGACGACGAGGCGTTTGATCTCGCCTTTGCGAAAACGGGCGTAGAGTTTTTCGCGCTGAGCAGTCGAGGTGCGCCCGGTCAACA
>JADBKA010000098.1 GCA_014896635.1 Ktedonobacteraceae bacterium | reverse complement strand
CGCTGCATGCGCCGCTCGATCTCCGGCAGGTCTTCGGGCGTGAGCGCACGAGGCAGGTCAAAATCATAATAGAAGCCGTCCTCGATGGCTGGGCCGATGGCGAATTTTGCATCCGGGAACAGCTCCTGCACAGCCTCAGCCATCACGTGCGCTGCCGAGTGGCGCATACGCTGGAGCGGCGTGTAGTTGACCGACTCCTGCATTTCTGCTTCGACCGTTGACATATCTTCCCTCTTTTCCTGCTGTCCTCAATATAATAAAAAAAGCCTTTTCATCCCCGCTGGGACGAAAAGGCGAAAATTATAACCTCTTCGTGGTTCCACCCACATTCCGCGCTGCACAATATAGAACACCTCCTGCTTCCTCCCGCAAGCAAAGGCCAGAAGAGCAGCTATTCAGATGCTCTATCTCCCTCTATGCCCATCCCTTTCATACGGCAGCGCGCTCTTGTAGCCTGTAACGTGGCTAAAACGTGTACTTTACTGGCTCAGTACAGCCCTCGGCAAGGGGTATCCATCTCTTACCGCGCAGGAGCGCTTTCAGCCTGCGGCGCTTCCTCTCTGTCCGGCGTTGGGAAAGGACATGTCTTGCCTGATTGCAATTACTATCGGGCTTCAGTTTTTCCATGATCAGTACCACTTATAATAGCACAGGGACCAGCAGATGTAAATAGTTCGGCGATGTTTTTTTCTCTTTCTGCCGGCTTTCCATTTTTTGCTCAGGCGAACTGAGGGCTGCTTGAAAAGATCCTCCACTCATTGCCGACCCGCCGCAGATGGAGTTCTATACGAGAGGACACACCATTGCCACGTGTGACGTTCAGGGTAACGGTAGAGGTCTGGTTATCCGCCGGCCTGAGCTGAGAAGCTATTGAGTAGCTCGTGACCTTCCCATTTGCCTGATCCAGTAGCCGGAGCGCCTGGATGAACTGGTCCTGCGTTTTGATCTCAGAAGAACTGGTACTCCAGTAGGTATAGGCTTTCGCATACTCCTGATTCTTGATCGTCAGGTAATACTGGAGCGCGGTCACGGTCGGAGCCACACGCGGTTGCCCGCTAACCGGGCCAGTAGCTGGAGTAGAGAAGCTCCGTACCGCGACGAAGGCTATGATGGCTAGAACCAGAACACCACTGGCAACAATCGCGGACACAACCCAGAACCGGCGGCGCGACCGCTGTGCAGGCCGCCGCACAACGTGATTCTGAAGTGAGGACGATGATAAACCATCATCTTCAGAATGTTCCTGCTTAATAAATTCTGACATAAATTTTATCACTCCTTCTTTTTTCAAATATAAAGCTTCTTTTCCCCTTTACAATGAACTTTCTCCTCACTGCATGATCAGTGTATTCACTAAATAGTGGAGAAAAAGGAAATTGAGAGACATCCTCGACGACCTTACCGGGGCATTGCCAGAATCGCCGAACGTTCCCGCCGGACCCTCCCCTTCCCAGAAGCAAGAGTTAAACTATCCACAAATTTATTATAATTGTATTATTGGGAAAAGGAAAGATTACAGCGGAGAGGTCAGCAAGTTGAAGACGCAGGCAGTCTGGCAGATGGATGAGGATGAACACGTCACCGGTACAAGCGGAATAGACTGAACAGGAGTGCTACGTTATGCCCACGCTACTGAACGACCTATTGTTTGTCCTCTGGTTCTTCCTGCCGGCTGGCCTGGCAAATATGATGCCCATTCTGGTGGCGCGCTTGCCACTCTTGAAAAAACTCGACTTCCCGCTTGATTGCTATGCCACCTTTCGCCATAAAAGAGTCTTCGGCAGCCACAAGACGATACGAGGCTTCTTGAGTGGTATACTGGCCGGCATCCTGACTACGTATCTTCAGGTGTTCCTCTATAGTAGAGTTCCTTTTATCCAGTCCTTCGTCAGCATTGATTACACGACACTGAATGCCTGGCTGTTTGGACTGCTAGCATCGGGGGGAGCTTTAACGGGGGACGCGCTCAGAAGTTTCTTCAAACGGCAGATGGACATTGCGCCCGGCAAGACCTGGTTTCCTTTTGACCAGCTCGACTATATCATAGGAGGAGTGCTGTTTACCGTGTTCTATATCCAGTTGACGCTCTGGCAGTACCTGCTCCTGTTCGCGATCTGGTTTTTGCTACATCCACTCTCAACCTTTATCGGCTACCAGTTGAAGCTTAAGGAGAGTCCCATCTAGCATTTTTCCACCTACTCTTTAAAAGATGCCCCCGAAAAACTCTCCTTTTCTCCTCTGTTGCAGAGGAGGGAGAGGACTTTGCACCAACCCTGCGCGAGAGAGTTCTTCTTGACCACAAGGGCAAGCTGCGTTATAGTAGGGGCGATGGTGAACAGAGTGAGGATGCAATGAGAGATTAATGAGGCACATATACATGAGCAAAGACGGAACTCCGCAAGACTTTTACGATTATCTGACCGGCCTGGTAAAGCAGGCTGTGAGAGCATATCTGGCACAAGAAAAACTTTCATTTGACATTGAACAATTACCAATAGATTTACGTTTCTCCGCACAGAGCAGCTTCGGTGACTACTCTCTCCCCGTGATGGCATGGGTCGGGAAGAACAGGCTGGGGGCGGCATGGGCTGCAAAAAATGAGAAAGGGCGATCTCCGATACAGCTTGCCGAGGCCCTGGTAGCGATTTTGCGCGAGGCACAGCCTTCGGCCATCCAGGAAGTGACGGCCACAAAGCCCGGCTATATCAATTTTCGCCTCAACCGTCCCGCAGTGGGGAAAACGATTATTGAACGTGTCCTGGCAGAAGGGGGAGATTTCGGCCAGAGCGAGACAGGCATTGATACTAAAGTCGTTGTTGAACACACTGCTATCAATAGCAACAAAGCAGCGCATGTCGGCCACCTACGCAACTCGTGCATCGGTGATACTATCGTGCGTATGCTGCGTTCTCAGGGCTACAACGTCGAAGCGCAGAACTACATTGACGACTCAGGCGTGCAGGTAGCCGACGTAGTGGTGGGTTTCACACTGATTCAGCAGGGCCAGTTGCAGGTGCCGGGGGGAAACGTGCCGCAGCCAGGGGAATCGTTCGACTACTTCTGCTCGCGTGTCTACGTTGCTGTTGGCAGGCTCTATGAAGACCAGGATTCTGCGATTGGCAAAAAAGCCCTGGAGCTGCGCCGCCAGGTTCTGCACTCGATTGAGCACGGTGAGAAACCGGCATCCGGTCCCGACTACCCGGCGATAGCCGCCGATCTCTCGCACAGAATCGTCACAGCGCACCTCAAAACCATGTCCCGGCTGAACATCTTCTATGACCTGCTGACCTGGGAATCGGCCATTCTCCAGGCCGGATTATGGCAGCACACCTTTGATATGCTGCGCAGGCGCGGGCTGCTGGAGAAACCCGAAAGCGGTTTTGCTGCCGGCTGCTGGATTTTGCCATTCGGCAACGGCGAAACGCCAGCGCAATCAGAGGAAGAAGAGAATGAGCATATGCAGGATAAGATCCTTGTGCGCAGCGATGGGACGGCGACATATACCGCAAAAGATATTGCCAACCAGCTCTGGAAATTCGGTTTGACTGACGATCCAGCTATCGGTGTGCAATTTCACTTTGTCCCCTGGGGCGTTCAGCCCGATGGTCGCATGCTCTGGAGTATGCGCACGCCTAAGGAGAGCGCCGGGGCCGAAGCGGAAGTCGATCCGCGCCGCTTCGGCCATGCAAACCGTGTCATCAACGTGATCGACGTGCGCCAGTCTTACCCTCAGCAGGTGGTCTATGAGAGCCTGCGCCGCCTGGGCTACAGCGAGCAGGCCGACCATTCCATCCACATCAGCTACGAGGTTGTGACGCTCTCGCGGGCAACAGCGGCCAGCCTGGGCGTCGATACTTCCGATGGCCGCAGCTTCTATACCATGTCAGGACGCAAAGGTATCGAGATCAAAGCCGATGATCTGATCAATGCCGCCATCGAGCGCATGATCGAAGTGCGCAGACAGGACCCCACGAAACCCGACATCTCCCAGGAGACAGCGGCCATCCTGGCGGCTTCGGCGATTCGCTACTTTATGATTCGCTTCAACTTGCAGCAGATCATCGCCCTGGATATTGACGAGGCACTGCGCCCCAATGGTGATACCGGCGTCTATCTCCAGTACGCCTATGCGCGCGCCAATAGCATTTTACGTAGACTCCAGGAAACAGGCTACCAGATACCACAAAAACTGGAACAGCTTCCAGAACATCTGGAGCAAAGCGAGTGGGAGCTGCTACGGCACATCGACGCTTATCCCCGCCGCCTGGCCGAGGCCGCTGAACAATATGCGCCGCCGCTGCTCGCCGCCTACGCCTACGATCTGGCCGCGCACTTCAGCGACTTCTACGAACATACGCTACCGGTAGTACGTGAAGAAAACGAGCGGGTCAAAGCTTTCCGCGCCCTGCTGGTTAAAGCAACGGTACAGACAATGGATAACGCGCTGCGTGTCCTCGGCTTTCAGCCGCTGGAGCGCATCTAATATTATTCAGGATGAGTGGGAGCAAAAGTTGTGTAGAGTGCTGCCAGCGCCTCACGAAAAGCGCGCTCATTCTCAAACGGGTCCCCGCGATCATAGATCCTGATATTTGTCGGCTCATCCGTCAGGGTGAACGTAAAGAGTCCATCGTCGCGTACATCGACCTTGCAGGGACGCAGTTCATTGAGCAATACAACATCTGCCGGCGTGATTTCACTGGCCGGTAGGAGACGGTAAACACCTTCCTGCCGGCGCACCAGGCGTCGATTCGTGATACAGGTCCAGAGAGCCGTCTCCCAGACGTAATGACGTCCGTCGGGATGCGCCGGGTCTGTAAGTGTTGTGATTCGCTGCATCAGCTCTGACGGCAAGTCATGATCCATTGCACGCAGGAAATCCAGGCGGGTAAGGCGATCAAAAGCGTAGCCCAGGTATCGCTGAAGGCACGGATGCATTTGCCTAATAAAATGCATATCGGTCATCTGCCAGAAACTATTATGCCTTCCGTAGCCGAAAGGTCCCTCTTCTGTCGCGCAGGGATAGAGCGCTACCGGCAAATCGCTCCTTAAGAGACGTACAAAAGCATGAGGATCAAGACTCACATTCCATTCCAGGAAAGCCGGCGACGTGGCGCCCGCTGATATATGGATACAGGCGATCTTCTCACGCAGCAAAGCGGGATTGCGATTATAAGCCGCAGCCAGTGTCCGTACCGACCCCTGCGTCATGACTACCACCGGGTCCTCGCTGCGTCGTAGCGTTTCCAGAATCAGCTCGATGCCCTGCTGCTGGAATGCCGGCACATCGTCCATAGGATCATCAGGCGCCCGCAGAGGAGAGAAAGGGCTGGTGGCACAGGGAACGTTTCGTCCAAAAATATAGTTGAGTTGCATGACTGCGATGAAACCGGGATCACGTGGGCCACCGGCATCCTCAAACCCGAGGTGATGCGCAACGGGCTGGCGCATCTTTTCCGTTGTATCAAGAATCACCGCACGTAAGTCGATCTCCGGCAGAGCATAGGGTAAGATCAGATCAAAGTTATCCGCTGCATCCTGTGTGGGGATATACAAATCAGTAATGTCTATCACTGGAATCTTTTGCATTATCGTTTATTTCCTCACTTTATCATTTACATCAAATATGACTATTGAGAGCGCCTGAGTCGCAATGGCAAGCAGACTGGCTTCTCGTGTACCGGCCATGAGTTGAGGCACCTGACCGATAGAGACAAACGAGAGCAACTGAGGGACTGTTCGTCCCTCTCCCAGGCGGTCGGTTCTCCAGAAGCGCAGCACACCCTCCGCTGCGCAGGTTGCCAGCCAGGAAGCATCTCGTGACCAGAACAGGCCGGCGATTTCCCCGCGATGTTCCTCAATAGTTGAAATAGCGCGCCCGCTACCCGCCTCCCAGATACATACCCTGGTATCTTTTCTGGCGGCAGCCGAAGCCAGCAGATATCCCTGTGGAGACCATTCCAGCCGGCGAATCTCATCTTGATGAGCATTCCAGCTCGCTATCTGCCGCTCGGCAAACGTGCTCCAGACATGAATAAGATGGTCTGCCCCTCCTGTCGCAAGCAAATGCTGATCCGGTGACCAGGCAAGCACTTTAATCCCTTTGCCTGCATGTATTTGCCGTTTTACTAGCAATTGTCCTTTGCGGTCCCAGAGACGCAGAACACCGTCCTTGCCACCTGAAGCCAGGATAGTGCCATCAGGCGACCAGCACAAAGCAGTCACATCTCCATCATGTCCCCGCCAGGCATTTTCTACCTGCGTTCTCTCTATCACATCAATCGCATCAACAGCGATTTTCCAGAGACGAATAGAAGAATCGCTCAAGGCGGCTGCCAGTGTCTTTTGATCAGGCGACCAGCACAGAGCCAGGACTTTGCCCTTCTGTCCTTGCAACGTTCCAAGAGGCCGTCCTATACGACTTTGAAACGACCAGAGGCGTATTTCACCATCCTCACTACCAGAAGCGAGGTAGCAGCCATCAAGAGTCCAATGGAGCGCGGAGATTTTTGCAATATGGCCGGGCAACAGGCACGTTTGAACCGCTCGCAAGGAGAGATTTTCCTGTCGCAACGGATTTTGAGGAACGACTGGCCTATCTGGCCGCGAAGGCATTCGGGCAGAGGGAGTAGCAGGACCGGATATCCCCTGTGCTGGTGACAACTTGTGCGGCGAGACGGGCCAGTTGTTCATTCGCTCCTGCGGCGTCAGAGCGTACGAACCGGCCCGGCGGTGAAATCTCACGCTGTCTTCCATCGCAGTGGAAAATGCGTGGGCAAATGTTCGCACATCGGGAAAGCGAGCCTGCGGTCTCTCGCTCAACGCGCGGCTCAATACCTGATGCAGTGGAGGCGAAAGCGGGAATACAGATTCGGGGAAATGATACGCTGGATAAGGTCCATTTTCATATCTTCTCCCAGCCTGACTGCCCGACCCCGCTTGAACCTTCTGTGAAGAGTAGCTGAGCAACTGATAGGCAAGCGCCGCCAGGGCAAACTGATCGGAAGCTGGTTCCGTCTGCCCCTGCAATTGCTCTGGTGCTGTGAACGGCCCGGAAGAGAAAGCAGCCTCTGCTCCTAGAAAGGCATAGTAAAAATCACAGACCTGCACAGTAGCAGGGACAACGAGCAGACAATTCTCCGGTTTAAGATGTCCATGCACCATAGATTGCTCATGAGCCAGTTGCAGCGCATCGGCTATCTGACCGATGACGCTTACAATGAGAGAAGGGGGAATGGCTGGACTCTTCTGGAGAAAAGATGCCAGAGAACCACCTTCTTCCCAGCGCGAAAGAAGATAAAGCTGGCGCCCCCCATTTATCGTCTCAACGCCCAGAATAGGATGGATAGCCGGAGAACGCAGTGTTTGGAGCAACTTGATACGCAGAAAAATTCTGGTATCAGCGTGACGAAGTATCCGCACCGCAAGATCGGGCTGCGCCGCCCCTGGCTCTCCAGCAGACAAGGCTCTGTAGAGATCCATATAGCGGTTGTGCTTGAGCAGCGAAGACACACGCCACCTGTGTATACGACCACCCGCCAGCAAAAAACCACAGCCAGGCTCTCTACAAATCAGTTCGTCGATTCCCTCTCCCACAAACCGGTGAGGTTCCTCGGGATTCAAACAGGTATTCACCCTCTTCATGCTTCATCACGCCGTATTACCATCATCAATTACTACTCCGGCAGGCGCGTTGTCGAGTGTACGGTACTCTGTTGCTGCATATAGATGTTTGAACTGTTCCAGAGTTCTTGCAGCAAGAGTTCGTAGTTTGCAAGTCCCCTCTCAATAATGCTAAGAACCTGCTCTTCCTTGCTATAATCTTTCGCCTCCTTTTGCATATTACTTCGTACCTGCTTGATAACATCTTTCATTGTTTCAACTCGCTTCCTCGCTAACCGCAGCGTTTCGCGCTGTCGCTGAAAATGCATGCTCAGGCGCATCTGCAAACGACCGGTAAGAAGGAGGGCATTGCCGGTAGGAAGCGGGCTATGCTGAGGAGATATATTCTGAGCGATCTTCCCCTCGCTGAGCTGTTCCAGAGCGTAGCAAAGCTGCTCGGCTTCCCTGGTCAGCGTCTGATTCGTCTGCCCGGCCTGGAGCCAGCGGTTCATCCGCTCAATCAACAGATTCAGGCTCTGCGCCACCGGCGCCAGCGGACCCTGTACCACCGCCCTGGCTTGTAGATCACCATGCGCCAGGCGCGCATGCACTTGCTGGAGATCTCTGATGCTAGCAAGCAACTGCTCAAGATGCTCGGCGCGCAATGTTGTCGAGACCAGCTCGTTCTGGCTCTGCTGGAAAGCTTGCTGCGATTGATCCAGCGCCACGCGCAGGCGCTCGTTCAGCATCATATTGTCGGTCAACGTCAACGATTGCCGGACAACCGGTAACAGGAACAGGCCAGCACAGACCAGTATCACCTGCTCAAGTGGCGCGCCTCCCCGCATAGCTACTGCCAGCAGTAGTAAGATACAGGTCAGTAGTGTGAAAAACAACGGCAAGATAGTCCGAAAAATCGCGGAGATCCTGCTGCTGAGGTGTGGCCTGCTCGGAGCATGCCTCGCTCGCTCCAGCCTCTCTTCTACCATACGGGCAACATCGGCGGGATAGGAGAAAATCGCCCAGGCTATGAGCATCCAGGTCAGCGGGAATCCTACATCAATGAACATAGCGGTATAGTAGACGCCGCTTGCCTGCAAGTACCCATAGATCATGTTTGAGATAGCCGAACAGGCTACGCCAAGCGTCAGCCGAACGAGAGTTCTCTGAGGAGCTGTTTCTGTGAACGGGTTGAAGTAGAGCAAAATAGCCGCTACCGACGCTGCAAGATCACTGAGAGGATAAGCCAGCGAGACTGTCTTGACAAGCGCCGAGCCGCTCAGCGCCGCCAGCGTCGGACCCAGCACAAAATACCAGAAGATAGCGAGTACGGAGAGCACGAGCGTTCCGGCATCAACCAGCACACGTGCGCGTCCCGCAAATGATCCTCCTCGCGGTATCAGCAACGCAATACCGATAAAAAAGAAAGGATAGTTCGCCAGAAAGAATGCGTCATCAATCGCCGGGTAAGGCACAGCATTGAGTGTCGCATCATACCAGATCCAGAAAACCTGCCCGATACTATTCGAGAGCGCCGACGCAGCCAGAAACAGTACCGCAAAAGTCGCACGTCTGACTACACTCTTATACCTGTCATGCTTTAACTGCTGGATACGACTGAGAGCATAGCCACAGGCAATAAGAATGATGATTTCGCCCAGGAGAATAAAGGAATCGTCAACAACACGCCCGGCATTGGTACTACGAATATCGGGCCGCAGGTGCAGGAAACCAAGATAGAGGGCATGTACCAGTACAACAACAGGAATACTCCAGGGATAATACCTTATCAGCTTTTCTGCCAGACCCTCTTCCTGCGTTGAACCATTTGCTGATGGCTCAGGAGCTGCTCCAGAAGCAGAGGGATTGAGAGACTGACCAGGAAAGGACACACCCCCTTTTGCACGAGTATCAAACATAAATCACTGCCCCATTCAAGAATGGACAAACACCCTACGCTAAAAGAGGTAAATTGTGCAGACTAGCTATCCCTGGCGCATTTTGCATGCAACCAGGGATACCCTTCCGCCTTACTCAGGAGGCAACCGTTGTTTCTGCCGACTTGTCTTCTACGACTTCTTTCTTCCTGGAAGGGAGCACGCTCCTTAGCAAAGGATAGAGCACTGCACTGACCAGCGCACCCAGCAAATAGCCCAGGCTGGTGCTGGCAAAGATGCCACTTGCTAGCGGGCCGGTAAAGAAAGTAGATTTGGTAAAGAGCAGACCGACCACCACGCCAATCACCCAGGCAAGACAGGCAGGCAGGTTGAAGCCGGCAGCATAGTAGTAGGCACTGGTCGGAGTCGTATCGGCGAGACTTTTCGCATCATACGTGCGCCGCGAAATCATCCCGATCAAGAAAATGGCTGCCCAGGTAGTAAGACCTGCCGCCAGCAACTGGAGAAAACTGGTAAAAGGACCATAGAAATCCTGGCGAATCAGCATCACATAGATTGCTCCAGCCACCATCAGCACCCCATCAATCAGGACGGCGAAATACCGCCTGATCCTGATACCCACAGTCAGCAGATTAAGACCTGACGAATAGATATCGAGGGCGGCGGCAGCAATCAAGCCACCAATCGCGGTAATCAGGTAAGGCACCGACATCCAGGCCGGTAAGGCCGAACCCACCAGCGCAATCGGGTCCTGCGAGGTTGCCAGGTCAGGCTTGCGCGATGCAAGAAGAACACCGACAATCATCAGCACAAAGAGAGGAAGAGTCCCACCGATGATTGTCCAGAGAGTGATGGCCCTGCCGGAACTACCACGCGGCAGATAGCGCGTGTAATCCGCGCCGGCATTGATCCAGCCGATACCGGTCGCCGCCATGATAATGATAAAGCTCGTGACCAGACCAGTATCCCAGGGACCCATCCCCTTACTCAGCACGCTGTGCCAGTCGGTCTGCGGAATGAGAAAAGCAACAATGACAAGGGTGAGAATACCAAAGATCCAGGTGGCGGCACGCTGAATCCAGATCAGCGTGGCATGACCCCACCAGCCAAGCACCACCACAATTAAAGAGACAACCACAAGGCTCACAACCGTCCAGAACGGATTCGACGGCAGGCCCGCGATGTGCAAAAGCCCCAGGAGTGCATATGATGCCGTAATCACGATGACTGTTTCCCAGCCAACCAGGCTGAGCCAGCTCGTGAGCGCCGGGCCGATATTGCCACGCGGGCCAAACAAGGCACGGGAAAGCGTGAGCATTGGCGCTCCTCCCCAGACGCCAGCAATGCTGAGGATACCTACCAGCGCAAACGAGAGCGCCGGCGCGAGGAGCGCCACAAAAATACTCTGCCAGAGATTCAATTGATTGGTCGCCAGAATTCCTCCAAAGGTGATACCCAGTATGCCAATATTGCCCGCAAACCAGACCCAGAACACTTCAAAGGGCGTTCCATGTCGCTCCTGGTCTGCTATAGGGTCAATACCATGCATCTCAACAGACCATACTCGATCCCCTTCAGGTTGCTGATTGCTACTCATACAACACCTTCCTTATGAGAAATATTAGTTCATCTGACAGACAGGGTCTGCCATAGGGAAGAAGCCTTTAAGAAAACTTTCATGGACCAGGCGTAATTAGGCACTCTGAGCAGAACTTCCATTCCCGCTTTCTGCTCTTCAAAATGTCTTCAAACATCTTGATTACGGTGAAAACGTCCGCCACCACACCTGACACCGCACGGAGATCCGCTCCGTGTGTGGCCCTGGGCGTCCTGGAGCCGGGCAAAGAACTAGCGAATACCAGTTCATGTTCTCGTGTTCCACCTCGGAAATGAGGAAAGACGGTTCTTTCAACCAGTCCTTCTTTCTGGAACGGCTCTTATTCTCGCACATGCATCCCTGATTTGCAACTGGTATCTCAGGCCTTTTTGTACACATTTGAGTATATTTTTGGGAACAGTCTCTTGCTCCTACTATTGCACCCGCAACGCTACACCATACCACTAAGAAGAGGAGGTTTTCTTGAGAAAACCTTTCTCCCTGCCAGGACATCCCCGCCAGGGTACCCAAAAAGAGGAGAAAGTGCTTTTTAAATTCCCTTTTGAGATTATACAATATTTCTATAGAAGCAAGCAACTACCCTACCTGATATTACCAGCCTCAAAGTTTTTTAACGTTTTTTTTTATATAGTTGCTCAAACCCTGCAACTATGTTCGTTGACACAACAGCCAAAGGCCGCTACAATCACCTCATGGTGAGCGGGGCCAGGACGGTTCTCGTTTCATAGCAGGATCAACGCAAATAATCAGGAGGCATAGATATTTAATGAAACATCTGCACAGCGTCATTCTGGCCGGCGGAAGCGGCACGCGCCTCTGGCCGTTGAGCACCCCGGATTTCCCTAAACAGTTTCTCCCCTTGCCCACCGGCAGAAGCATGATTCAAGAAACACTGGACCGCGTGGCGCCGCTTACGCCCCTACAGCAATGCTGGGTCGTCACCGGACGCCTGATGAAGAACCTGGTACACGAACACCTGCCCTCCCTCCCCCTCGACCATATCCTGGGCGAGCCGATGGGCCGCAACACTGCCGCCGCCATCGCCTGGGCTGCCGTCACCATCGCGCGTCTCGATCCTCAGGCGATCATGGCGATTTTCAGCGCCGACCACGTTATCACCAACGTCGAAGCGTTCAGAGACGCGCTGCGCCTCGCCTACCAGCAGGCCCAGGCAGGCTACCTCGTGACTATCGGCATCACACCGACCGCTCCCGAAACAGGCTACGGCTATATCCGCTTCGCCAGTGAGATAGATGAAGGATACGGACACCATGCTTTCCGCGCCGAGCGATTCGTAGAGAAACCCGATCTGCCAACGGCCCACCGCTACCTGCAAGATGGACACTACGTCTGGAATGCAGGCATCTTCCTCTGGAAAGCAGAGACCATCCTGGCAGAACTGCATGAACACCTCCCCCGGCTCATCAAGACGATAGAGCGCATCAGTGATGCCAGAAGCACACCACAGGAACAAAGCGTCCTCGATGCACTCTGGCCCACATTACAGACTATTTCCATCGACTACGGCGTGCTGGAAAAAACACACAACCTGGTCGTCATTCCGGCCAACCTGGGCTGGAACGATGTCGGCAACTGGGAACAGTATGGTTCGCTTTTCCCCGCCGACCAGCAAGGCGTCAGAGCCATCGGCAAACACACAGGCTTTGGATCACAAAACGTCGTGGTCTACAACAATACTACTCGCAAAGTGATCACTATTGGCGTCGAGGATCTTGTCATCATTGAAATGGATGATATGACGGTCATCTGTCATAAAGATCATGTACAGCGCGTGAAAGAAGTGGCAGAGCAGCAGCGACAACAGAAGAACTGAACAACAGGGGACAGGGCAACTCACCCAGGTCGCCCTGCTCCGCTCCGCACCCCTATGCCTGTCCGGGCCACTCGCTCAATCGCTCGCTATCACTGTGCCTGCCGCAGCCCATAGATCACGTGAAAATTACAATATGTCTGGTACTGCTCACATTCCTGCATCCAGGCATCCGCCAGACGATAATACTCCTCCATTGTTGCTCCTGTTGCCGTAGCGACCAGTGGGGCAATAGTTTTATTGCCCGCGTAGAAATCCGCTTTCGCCATCGTCCCCAGACGTCCTCCCCAATCCCCCACAGGGATGGAAATAACACGCGACTGCACATCAATAACACCAGTGGCCTTCACCAGAGCTTCAAGCTTATGCGCAATAGAGAGATCTATACCTCGCTTGCCGCATGCCTGAACAATCAAATCGAGCATTCGCCTCGTCGCCGGTCCCTGATTTTTAAAGAGAGGATCAACTTCTACCAGCTCAATCCATCCTCCCGGTCGTGTCACACGCACCAGCTCCTGTATAATTACAGGCCAGTGCTGTACGGGCAATGCAAAAGCGAGCAGACGTTGATGAACAAAATCGAAACTACTCGCACTGAAAGGCAAACCCGCAAGGAGATTCCCCTGTCGGAAGGTACAATTGGACGGGAACGCTATCACCGATCCATCTAATGCCGGTACATTGAGATCAAAACCAACTATATTCGCCTGCGGAAAATCCGCTGCCATTTCTAACATCCAGCGACCAGTGCCACACCCAACGTCGAGTATGCTTTCTGGTCGATCAACAGGTGCCAGGAAGTTGCCTCTGAGCGCATAACGCAGCATATAATGCTGAAAATCAAGACGGTTGATCTCCTTCTCATCTTTAGGTAACATATAAGGTGCATTAGCCATAAGCTGCTCTTTGCCCACCGGTCGATTCCCTTGCTTCAGAGATACAGAATCATCGCTCATTTTGTTAGACTGTTGCTCCAACGATTTTCGCCTCCTACGAAACCAGCTAAACCATTTCATCGAATCGCACTCCCAATGTATTTCCCCTATTTTTGCTTTTACATAGAAGATTTTATATTCTTTTTTTTGCCCTGTCAATTCAACCAGGCCGCCAGGCAGGACTTTTTGCAGGGTCGCCATCAGAGAGATAGACAGCAGTGAGGCAATGTGTTATAATTAAGCAATGCTGTATAGTGTTTTTGTTGCTCAGAATAGCCTGTCTATTGCAAGCCGCACAATACAGAAAAGATAACCAATAAACAGAGAAAAGAGAAAAACAATGGCATTCACCGACCGCATCCTGTATTGTCGCGATTGCAACCAGGAATTTGTCTTTACCGCAGGCGAACAGGAGTTCTTTGAAAGCCGGGGGCTGACCAATGCCCCTTCCCGTTGCCCTTCGTGCCGCGCCGCTCGTAAAGCACAGCATCAACGTTCTGGCGCTGGCGGTTTCCACGACCGCGAACCGCGCCAGATGTACAGGGCCATCTGCGCCAGCTGCGGAAATGAAGCCCAGGTGCCTTTTCAGCCACGAGAAGATAGACCCGTCTACTGTAGCGACTGCTACCAATCACATAGCACGCACAGCACCGGGCGTAGATCGCGCTGGTAGCACTGATGAGCGAAATTATCATACATCCAGGCGATTCCTTTGAACTCGCCCTGAAGCGTTTCAATCGTAAAGTGCAAAATGCCGGCATTCTGGCCGAAGCACGCCGGCGCAAACACTACGAAAGCCCGCAGGCCCGCCGCAAGCGTAAAGCCGAAGCCCAGCAGCGTAGAAGGCGCCGCATTCACCGCTAAGGCAACTCTCCCTGCTGCTTTCAGAGCAGCAGGGAGGTTTCTTGCGCCACCAGAG
Organism: Ktedonobacteraceae bacterium; assembly: GCA_014896635.1. Next base: position 2,457 of record JADBKA010000098.1, on the reverse strand, counting down.
GATCTCCCCTGCCGGTATCTTCTCCCCCATGCAATAACAGACTGCTGGCTTTTGACCTGATTGGATGATATACTGATAAAGTAAATCCTTCCTTAACTATCTTGATACTCTTGCCAGAAACAAGATACCTGATCAGACAACCTCTCTACCACGAGCAGGGAGGCAGGCTCTGTCCTATTTTTCATCAATTGAGTACGAAGCAGTTAGAAGTAAAGAAAGGAGGCGGTACATGCTTCTCCAGCAGGGGCAATGTGCCGCAGCGTTGAGGTGGCGAAAGAGCAGTCCCTGGATAATCTGTGGTTAGCCCAGATACTCTTTGACCTGGATGGCGTGAAATTCGGCAATTTCACGGTGAGCGAATCCGCGGTCAGTTCCCCGGTTTTTGTCAATCCCAAGGTCTTGATCAGCAATCCAACCGCGCTGCGCGTTGCCAGTAAACTGATGCAGCAGGAGATCAGCCTGGCGCAATCGTTGCGCCGGCCACGTGTACATCCATTCTCCGTTGTGGCGGGCGTTCCCGTAGGTGGACTGCTGCTGGCAACGGCTTATTCGCAGGAGACCAATACCCCTCTCATCTACGCCCGTATCCGCCCAGAAGGGACAGGGAAACGCGGCATTGAAGGACGTTTCTCGCCGGGAGATACTGCACTGATCATTGATGACCTCATCACAGGCGGCAGCAGCGTGCTGGAGACGGCGGCACTGCTCGAAGAAAACGGCCTGAAGGTGAAGGATGTCATTGTCCTGATTGACCGGGGACACGGCGCGGCAGAACGACTCAGGCGTCATGGCTACAACCTTATGAGCATTTTGAAGCTCGATGTGATGCTGAACCACTACATGTCAAGAGGGCTTATCTCCGAAGAGACGTACCGCACCTGCGAAGAATACCTGCGCAATAAACAGAACGAGACCACAGCACAATAAAATACGGGGATTCTGTTCGGCTCTATAGAAGGAAATACAAAGAGATGGCGAGCCGAATCGGTTCGCCATCCCCTTTTGTCTGCCCACTTACTGGCGCGGGTACTGCTGCTGATACGACTGCACGGGTGCCTGCGGAGCTGCGGGCTGCGGATGAGATGGCTGCGGCCTGGGGGCAACCGGCTGCACGGGTGGCGTCGGGCGAGGCCCGTCGTAGCGTGCGGTCGATGTCTCCATATGCTGAGCGGTTCGCAGCAACGGCTCTATCAGATCAAGCGGCAGTGGGAAGATGATGGTCGAGTTCTTCTCAACTGCAATCTCGGTGAGCGTTTGCAGGTAGCGCAACTGGAGCGTACTGGGCTGCGAAGCAATGACATTGGCAGCCTGAGCTAACTGCGTGGAAGCCTGCAACTCTCCTTCGGCATGGATGATCTTGGCACGCTTTTCGCGCTCGGCTTCCGCCTGTTTCGCCATTGCACGCTGCATGGTGGCTGGCAGTTCGATATCCTTGATCTCGACCGCTGTGACTTTCACTCCCCAGCGCTCAGTATACTCGTCGATGATCGTCTGCAACTCCCGATTGATTTTGGTGCGCTGTGCAAGCAGTTCATCCAGGTCAGACTGGCCAAGCACATTGCGCAACGAGGTCTGACCTATCTGCATCGTCGCCTGGAGAAAATTCGCCACGTTCACGACAGCCGCAGATGGATCGACGACGTAAAAGTAAACAACAGCCGTGACTTTGATCGTTACGTTATCGCGGGTGATGACTTCCTGCGGCGGCACCGTCAGGGTGACAATACGCAGGTCCACCTTGATCATGCGCGTGATAAAGGGTGGTACCCAGAAAATGCCAGGCCCCTGGGCGCCAGTCAGACGCCCTAGAATAAAGATGACGCCACGCTCATATTGCTGCACAACGCGAATGCCTGAGAGAGCAAGCAGTGCCAGCACGATCACCACGATAACTGCCAAAGAGGTAAGTACCGGTCCCATAGAGAACCTCCTTGATACTGGCAACCCTCCTTTCTCCTGCTGTATGCGGAAAGAAGAAATTGGCTACCAGCTTCTGTATTATACACGTTTAACCACTTGTTACAACAGATCCTGAAAAAATTTCATCAGTGCTTGAAAGACACCTCTGGTCTATGTCAGAGTTGAAAGACGATTGACACTGGTATCCGCCGGCGGGTACAGCGGGCGAACACGCAAACGCAACCCCTCAACGGCGATAATCTGTAGTTCGGCGCCTTCTACCGCTGAAGTGGTCGGCGGCTCAAGGATCGCCGCCCAGTTCTCCCCATGATATCGAACACGTCCCTCCGGTTGTAAAGGAGTCAGAGCTGTGACGGTATCCCCTACCATTCCTTCGACACCGGTCGTGACACGCCTGCGCTGAGCGCGCACAATAAAAAAGACGAGCGAGAGTCCGAACAATCCAACTGCACCTCCCACTGCATAGACCACCAGCACGTTGATCTGCGGACCATACGGATTCCCACTATTAAAGAAAATGAGCGAACCGACAACCAG
>JADBKA010000097.1 GCA_014896635.1 Ktedonobacteraceae bacterium | reverse complement strand
TGATGATCCGTTATTCCCGATGGTTGCTGGCAATCCTGCTGTTCGTGACGATCTTCACGACTTTAGGGGTGGCTTCAGCTCAGGCCAGCCAGGCGCCTGTGGCGCATAGCAGTTCATCAATCCCTCATACGAGAGGTGGCGTTTTCCCCCCTTGTGGTCCTGCCAACAAGAATCAGATAATTGTTGTGGGTGGCAACCGGTATCAATGTGTGTGCGTTGAGGTAAGAGCGGGCGAACCTTGTGTGTGGGTATGGAAGAACTTAGACGCAGTGTCTTACACCTCACTTGAACTAGATCATGGGGTACTGATCACCAACGGGCCTAAAGTCAAGCTCTACTTCCAGCCCGACAATAATCTTGTCGTCTATGACGAATTCGGACAAGCAAGGTGAGCATCCAATACTGTTGGCAAGGCTAATAAGGTACTTTTTCAACCAGATGGCAACTTCGTTGCTTATGATGGCGGTGGTCATCCGACATGGGCATCCAATACCTGTTGTTGGGTTGGTAACAGGCTGGTAGTCCAGGCTGACGGAAACGTCGTCATCTACAACTGGCTTGGCATTCCACTCTGGGCAACAAACACAAACCATTAACTAAATTCAAGAACCACAGGTGGTGTACAATTATAGTATCACTCATCTGTGGTTCTCTGTGGTTCTCGGATCATTTTGCAGAGCAAAACTGATAAAAAGGGGCATTATTCATCATATCAGGGGATTGTTAAGGAGACCACCCCGAAACTCAGTGCGGGTATGCCCGCCAGTTTGAGGTGGCCTTCTGCTTTGCTCGTGCGTTGCTGTACTTCTCTGCGGAATGATTATCATGGGGTTGTAACGCGATACCGTTTTCCATGAGTGAAAGGCTTTGAGAGAGGACTACCAGGTAAACGCTATGAGACTTTCTTCCTCGGATGATGATGAGCAGCGGCGCAGGCGTATGGATGTGATTTTTCGAGAGCACTTTAGCGCTGTCCATCGTTATGTCTCCAGGCTGGTCAGACGGCCTGATGTGGCTGACGATTTGACGAGCATGGTCTTTCTCAGAGCGTTTCGCTGGCTGCTGGAGGATCGTGGAGTGGGACAGGTGCGTAGCTGGCTCTATGCCACAGCCCGCTCCATCGTAGCTGATTATTGGCAGGAGCAACAGAAGAGCCTCTTGCTACCTCTTGAGAGGATAGAGGACATCCCTGCGGTTCTTTGTGAGCCACAGGATAACGAACAGGTCCAACAGTATGTGTACCATTTACTGCACCTGTTACCTGAGCGCGAGCGCCAGGTGCTGCTCTTGCGGTACTTCCAGGGATACAGCACAGCAGAAATTGGACAGCAATTGGGCTTGAAAGCGGGCTATGTACGGGTGTTGCAACTGCGGGCTTTGCGCCGTGCCGCCATGCTTGATGCAAAAGAAAGGAGTCATACCCTGATGCAGGAATCGACGAACGAACCGATCACGAGCTATACACAGCAAGGAGAGCGTGTCCTGGAACTGGCAAAAGCCGAGGCGCTCTCCCTACGCCATCCCTATCTGGGAACCGAACATCTCCTGCTGGGCATCCTGCGCGAAGGCAGCGCGGCAGGTCAATTAACAGCGCAAGGGGTCACATATCCCCTGGTGCGGGCAGAACTACTCAGTACGCTCGGCGAATGTGAGCCTGATCCTTCTGCAGAGATCCCCTCTGACACACCCCTGACTCCACGCTCACAACGCATCCTTGCGCTGGCAGGAGAAGGTGCAAAGAGGCGCGGTGAGACGGCTATCGGTCCTGAGCATATCCTGCGCGCTCTCGTGAACGAAAAGCATGGATTGGCTGTACAGATTTTGCAGTCAATCGGAGTAGAGCTGGCTCCCTGGCAAGAGGAGAAGAAGAAGCCCACAATCCAGGAGAATGAAGAGTATCTGCGGGAGTTGGAAAAACGGATAGCGCAGAAACCTCAGTTGGATGAAGAGGAAGAGCGCCGACTGGCGCATCTGGTGGCACGGGGCAGGCGAGAGCAGAGACGGGCAAAATTGCTCAAGGAGTCTGCTGATGCGCAACTGATTGAGCAGGGAGATGCCGCCTACTTTGAGTTGATCCCGGCCTGCCAGCACCTGGTGCTCTCAGTGGCAAAGGAATATCTCGGACCTGGACGAGACTTACGGGAAATCGTCGATGCTGCAAATGCAGGTCTCTCGCTGGCGGCAGTGACCTTTGGCCTGAAGCAGCGGACGTCATTTCGCAGCTATGCACGGCACATGATGCATCTCCAGATCATCAACTACCTCGAATAGAAAAAAGTGCAGGGTCTGGAGCCGTCGGCTGCCAGTGCGCTGGATGGCATCGTTTTTTCCTGTTCAAAATAGCGTTAGCTCATTCATGAAATCTTCTTCCTCTGACACACCCCTGCTCACTTTGAAGCCAGGATCAGAGGATTCCGACGTGAAAAGTCCCGGCGTGACCGTTGCTAATCTGCGTTCCGCTGCCTGGTAGTAGAGAGGATCTATTTCTACTCCTAAGAAGCGTCTGCCGAGCTGCACTGCCGCAACACCCGTCGAGCCGACGCCCATAAAAGGATCAAAAACCAGGTCGCCTGGATTGGTGGCTAATCTGATCAAAGGACTGAGCACCCTGATCGGCTTCTGCGTCGGGTGAACCGGATTTTTCACGCGCTCCTTGCCCATACAGATAGGACTTTCGATGAAGTTGTGCATTTCGCTCTGCTTCGTGAAGTTCCAGGTGTGGCCTTTATTCCAGGCGCAAACAATCAGTTCGCAACTGTTGAGAAAGCCAGCTCTTCTCAGCTTGGGCGGCGGATTCGTCTTGTGCCAGACGATGAACTGGAAGGTGTCGAAAACCGGATCAAATGCCTGGTGCCATTGTCCTAGCAGGTTATAGCTGGTAAAGGCGAAAATCGTTCCCGTTGGTTTCAATATTCGCACAAAGTCGTCGAGCCAGGCCGCCGGATCAAAAATGGTAGTGTCCCACTCTGCGACGTCGTTGTTGAAGTCCTTGCGCCAGGACATTTTGATATTGCCGGTGGAATAGCGGCCCAGGTTATACGGCGGATCGGTCAGGATCAGATCGACCGAGTGGTCCGCTATCTTTTTGATATACTCGGAACTATCGCCTAAAATGAGTTCGTAATTCGTACTGCCAGCTGGCTTTTCCATAAACGTATTATATCAAATCTTTTTAAAAAGTGATTGATGTGGGGGGACACCCCAGACCCCGCCAGGGGGCCGTGCCGGCCCCCTGGACCCCCACGCTAATGATCACTATTTAACCGGATTTGATATTATACACTGTAGAGAAGAGAATCAGGACGATGGCAAAACTCATCATGCGCGGTATCATCGTTATTACTGTGCTGGCTGTGCTGGCGATAATCACGCTCGGCCTGCTGCAACCGGCAGAGCAGAGCGCACCCGCTGCCGGCGTCGGCATACGGCAGGGCATGGCTGCGCCCAATTTTACGCTGAGCACACCAGATGGCAAAAAGATCAGTCTGAGCGACTACCGGGGCAGGCCCGTGATGCTCAACTTCTGGTACATCAACTGTCCCGGCTGCTCTGTAGAGATACCGGACTTGCAGCAGACCTATGCCTCACAGCAGGCTGCACCGCGCGATTTCGTCATTCTGGGCATCAACATCGTGGATACAGCCAGCGACATCCGGCAATTTGCGCACCAGCAGCACATCACCTATCCGTTGCTACCAGACGATGGGAGCAGAGTGAGGAAGCTCTATGGCATCACCGCCGCTCCGACCTCCTATTTTCTAGATCGGCGCGGCATCATTCGTCAGGTGGTGCAGGGACCGGTGGATAAAGCAACGCTCCAGCGCATACTCAGCGAAATCAGCGCCTGAGTATCCGCTGGATTGTCTCCAGCAATTGATCCTGAGAGCAAGGCTTGGTCAGATACGCATGGGCGCCCAGCTCCTGTGCTCGCTGCATGTGTTTGTCTGAGGAGCGGGAAGTCAGCATAACGATTTTCACAGCGGCCAGCTTCGGATACTGCTTCAGCCTGTCGAGCAGATGATAGCCATTGAGGCGCGGCATCTCGACATCCAGGAAAAGCACATCGGGTGGCGCTTCCAGCAGCTTCTCCAGAGCTTCCAGGCCGTCGCGCGCTTCCTCTACAATAAAATGCTCGTGCTGCAACATCTGTGAGAGCGCCTGGCGTATCGTCGTCGAATCGTCGGCGACCAGTGCTCTAAGAGGTCGGTTCTGGGATTCCTCAACTGCGTCGGGGGAAGCGCTGCTTTTCTGCTCTTGAAGCATGTGGTGGCGGACCAGTTCTGGCAGATCGAGCAAGAGCAACACGTGGCCTTTGCCATCAGAGGCGGCACCGGCAATGCCTGGACGCTGCAAATAAGGAACCAGCGGCCTGACGATCAACTCAACTTCGCCTATGACTTCATCAACCCGCACGCCAACCGTCCTATCCGAATCCACGCCTTGCGCCAGAACCAGCAGAGGATGGATGAGTGGCGGTTGGGGTTGTGCAGGGAATCCGAGCAGTCCATGTAGATCATAGCAGAGGTCCGTTTTCTCCTGCCGGCTGTCGCCGATGCGCCGTACCTGGAGAAATGGGATGAGCAGATACTGATTGCCGGCACGAACCAGCAAGCACTGGGCAGAGCCATGTGAGCGAGGGAAGCGTAGAAAGAGGCTCATTCCGCCGGTTGCATTCTGCTGGAGTGTGCAGGTGCCTTGCAGTTGTCGGACTGGTTCGCGGATAACTTCCAGCAGACCGTCGCTGACAGAGAACGAAAAGCCCAGTTCGAGCGTGATCTCGTTGCCGATGCCGCGTGCATGAAACCAGGCGTGGCAGGGGTCGGCTATGGCTGCCTGTAAGCCCTGTGAGGTCTGTGCTTCCTGCGAAGCAGATGTATTATCTGTCAGGCAGAGCTGGAGGAGTTGTGCCAAGGGATGGGCCAGTGTTTCGATCACATGCTGATCTACTTCTGTCTCCTGGCCTGTCATCTCGAAGTGGACGGGCAATCCCGATTCCTGGGCGCTCAACTCAATTGCTTGCTGCACATGCATTGCCAGCAATTTTAAAGGCACCAGACGCAGGAGTAGAGCAGCGTTGCGCATCTTTGCTACCTGGGCAGTATACTCTTGCAGATGCCTATTCATGCTTGCCAGAGCCGTATCCATGCGCGATGAAGCTAGCAATATGCTCATAATCGCCTCTTTGAGAGAGAGGACGAGGAGATCCTGCTCGTCGTACTGCTCCAGGTCCGGCTCATCTCCCTGAGCCGACGCCTTGAACAACCTGCTGTGCGCTTTCAGCCTGTACGGAGTTTCTCTTCTCAGGATACGTGCTACCAGTGATGGAGAACTGTGCTCGTCCGCTGGCTGTGTGGATTGTCTATGTGAAAAGGAAGAGAGCGATGGTAGCATCTGCCGCAGGCGGGCCTGGCTGGTACACAGATCCTGGAGAGCCAGATCGACCTGTTCCTGTGAACTCTCCAGAGCGACGCGCAGTTGCTCTGCCAGTTCCGAGAACTGCACCAGGTGCTCGATGCGCTCGGTTGCAATACGCACATACGGTGATGCCTGCTGCTCCTGACCAGAGAGAGAGAAGGCGCAGGCAGGATCTGCCTCCAGTATGGTTAATGAGCCTGGTGCCGTCGCCTGTTCGCGGGCCAGTAGTTGCTCAATGTCGATCTGGCAATTATTAAATACTTCGCGCAACTCAGCCAGAGGAAGCTCGCCCTCATGGCCGTGAGTAGCAAGGTTTTGCAGAGCAGTTTCCAGTACCCTCACTATCTGTGAGAGAGCATGAACGCCGAGCACCGGGAAAATCATACCCTCGGCGGTCTGTTCAGCGAGTACCTCGACAAAGTGAGCGACGGCTGCTATATTGTCACTTGCAACAGCTCCGGCGGTGCCACGCACTTTGTGTCCCAGGCGCTGCAACTCCGCAAAATCTGCCGGATCAATATGATCCTCCTGCTCCAGGTGGCTCAGTGCATGCCGCATAGCGGTAATATCCTCGGTGACCTCAGTGAGGAAAAGTGCATGTAGCTCCTCGTCTGGACCGCCTTGCAGTTCTGTCTGCTGTGTGGTGAGAGGAGTTGTGGTTGAGGATGGTCCACCCGGCCATTCTTGCTTTGCCTCGAAAGCGCGCAATACAGCCAGATCTTCCTCGGATAATGCGCTCTCGTCAAAAGAGGAAGAGATCTCATCCATGTGCAGCCGCGATCCTTATGCGTTGTGTGATATCACTAAGAATGACAGGAATGTCGAGCAACAGGAGTTCTTGCTCATCGTTCTGTCCTGTTCCAGCCATCGTTTCTCCTGTAAAGCAAACCTCTCTAATTGCTCCGGTACATGGAGAAGTATAGCATGTTTTTGCCTGCTCGGCAGGTTCCATCTGCCGAGCAGCAGGATGCTCGATGACTTCGACTATCGGGGTGAGAAGACCGAGCACTATCTCTTTGTGGTACGTGATCAGCAGCATGCTCTCGCCGGGCGCTGGACTGACACGACGATTTGTGCTGCTATTTGTCAAATAGGCGCGTAGATCGACAACAGCGATGATGGTATCGCGCCATATCGTCACGCCTGTCATCCATGCCGGCATGGCCGGTAACTGTGTAAAGCGTTGGGGTGGTTGCCTTACCTCATACAGATCCGCCAGAGGGAGCGCGCAATATCCCTTCCCGATATCACATACCAGATATTCTTCGGCTTGCCGTTCCGGCATAGAAAAATGCCGCGCCTGACTTTCAGCATACTGCCAGAAATCTTCATCGCTCAACTGCTCAAGAAACCCGGCGTATGCGCGACTGGTGCGACGGGTGCGACTGGTGCGACTGCCAGAGGTATCTTGAGAAATAAAAGGTTTGTCCATAGCATCTTGCGAGTGCAGGTGGGAAGCAGCGCTGCCTCTCCTCTCTCTCTGCTTTATCACGTTATTCTGTGACTATGTGCCGGTCAGGATGCCGGCGTCCCCAGATATGATTCGATCACCGAGATAATATCTTGCGTTTTAAAAGGCTTGGTAATGTAATCCTTTGCACCAGCGAGGCGGCCTTTGAGGCGATCTATCATGCCGTCGCGCCTGGAAAGCATGATGAAAATAGTTTTCTCGAACTCTTTTTTCATCCTCAAGCGGCGGGCAACTTCGTAGCCATCAATTTTGGGGAGACCGATATCGAGAATAACAAGATCGGGTACTCGTGAACCCGGCTCGACCAGCCAGCGTATGGCTTCTACTCCATCGGGAAACGCTACCACTTCAAAGCCTTCGCGGCCCAGGCAGGTTTCGATGATTTTACGTACCGTCGCTGAATCGTCGATGACCATGATCAGTTTGCTCATGTTATGTCCTCTTTCTCTCTTCCTCACTACTACCCAATTGTACTCAGATTCCGGTCAATGCACAAGAGAAATTGCTCGCGGTTGTGCTTAAACAGAAAATTGTGATACGTTCTTAACAGCATGATGTTACCATATATCACCACAATTTACAATGTACCAGCATAAAAACTCTCTTAAATTATCTTATGTATTTTCTACTTTTTTTCTTCTAAGATTTTGTGGCTATTTCATCGTGCAGAGCCAGGGGGAGTGTGAAGGTAAACGTACTTCCCTGGCCAACCGTACTTTCCACCATGATGCGTCCCCCATGTGCCTCTACCACCTGACGCGCGATAGCCAGTCCCAGGCCGGTGCCGCTGCCACCAGGCCCGATGAAGTCGGTTTTGGAGCGAGCGCGGTCAGTCTTGTAGAAACGTTCAAAGATATGCGGCAGTTCCTCTGCCGGGATACCGATGCCGGTATCGCGCACAAAGAAGCGCTGGATATGCTGACCCGCCTGGGGAGCTGTGCCGATGATAATAGTGCCGCCTGACGGGGTGAACTTGATAGCGTTATGAACCAGGTTAACCAGGACGCGCGTGATGAGCTTGCTGTCGGCGGCCACCAGATTTGCTCCTCGTTCGATCTTCGTGGTCAGACGCACGCGGTGGCGCTGTGCCTGTGGCAGCATGCGTGCCAGGACTTCGTGGACGAGTTGTTCGGCTGCGAGCGGTTCAATCGTCATGGGCAACTGGCCTGATTCGATGCGTGTCAGTTCGAGCAGTTCAGCCACCAGTTCAGAGAGATACTGCGCTTCAATTTCGATCTTTTCTACGAACTGTTGAGCCTTATCGGGGTCGGTATCAATGACATCCTCCAGCGTTTCGGCTAGCAGACGGATGGAAGTCAGGGGGGTACGTAGTTCATGAGAGATATTTGCCAGAAAGTCTCGTTGCATCTGTTCCAGGCGGCGGCGTCCGCTGAAATCTTCGATTATCACAGTATACAGGGAGAGAGTTGGCGGGGACTGGCTGTTTTCGCCGGAATCCTGTCCCTGGGGCGCTTGTGAGGCGGGAGTCCGGGCAAGAGGAGTTATCGTGATCCTCCAGGCGTTTTCTGCGCTTCCGCGCTCATAGAGTCCGGTTTGCCGCTGGCCTGTGCGAATGGACTCCCCGGCGAGCCAGAGCAGGTCTGCATCGGGGAGCAGGGATGCCAGTGGTGTCTGCGGGGCTAGCGTCATTGTTTTGCAGAGATGCAGAGCCGGCAGGTTCGCATCGTGAACAATCAATGTATGATCAATGATCAACAGTGGCGTGGGTATGGATTCGAGCAGATTTTTAGCAGTAACCAGTTCTTTCAATGATTCGGTATCATTCACGCGCCTTTCCTCCCTGAAGCTGAAAAATCGCCTTGCCAGACAATCTTTTCTCGAAGATCAACCACTGGCCTGTTGAGAACCCGGCACTTTGTCTCCGATAGTAATATACACCTCCCAGCGTTTACTATGCACGAGTTCTGAGCGGCGCTGCAAGCCGAAGCGTTCTAAAGGGATGAATTGTCCGAACCAGGCATTGGATACGACCTCAGTGATAGTACCAGCCGCTTTGTGCTGTTCTTCCTCCTGGTCCTCTGCTGCCGGGGGGAAGCGGCTCTGTTTGCTGCGGCTCACCTCTGCACTGAGATCGTGCCGGGCGCGCGGGCCGAAAAGCGCGGCAGGGCCGTAGACGAGCATCTGGAGCAGGACCAGAACGGGTTGCAGGAAGCCGACTGGCAGAAGATTGGCACCCTCAATTACAATCAGGCGCCCGCCGGGCCGCAGGACACGCGCAACTTCGGCAATCGTGTCAGGTGCATAAATATATTCAGAGGGGAAAGTGCTCACGACTGTATCGAAAGAAGAACTGGCAAAAGGAAGGCTTTGAGCGATGCCCTGCACAACCAGGGAAGGCGAGCCGAGCTGGCGCTTATACAGCGTCTCGCGCGCCGCGGCTACCATCTCCGGCGAGTGTTCGACAGCATGGCAGCGGTAGCCGGCCTGTAACATATCAGCCAGCAGGTCGCCCAGACCACAGCCCAGTTCCAGCACATCCAGGCCGCGAATGCGTGGCAGCACCAGGCGCTGCCAGACGCGCCACTGGCCCGCGAACGGCACCGTGCTGGCAAAGCGGTAGAGGTAGCGATTTTTATACAGTGTTTCAAACAGCCATTTGCGCAATAAAGGTGTCATTGACCGGGAAAGTTGAAGCAGAGTGGCAGGCAAAGGCCGGCGGGGAGCCATGTTCCCTGCCGGCTGTTACCTTGCAGCTTGCTCTGCCACTTCTGCTCAGGCGATGTTATGACCTTTATGGTCTGGTCTTAGCGCCCCTTCTCCTCATTAGGCGTAAGGATATCGTCGATAAGACCATATTCGACTGCCTGCGGTGCAGTCAGGTAGTAGTTGCGGTCCGAATCCTGCCTGATGCGTTCGACTGTCTGGCCGGTATGTTTGGCAAGAATTTCATACAGGCTGGTGCGCAGGCGCAGGATTTCGCGGGCCGTGATTTCAATATCGGCTGCCTGGCCTTCGGCGCCACCCAGAGGCTGATGGATCAGCATGGTTGAATTCGGCAGGCCGTAGCGTTTGCCTTTTGAGCCTGCGGTCAGCAGCACTGCGCCCATGCTCATCGCCATACCCATGCACACCGTAGAGACATCCGGGCGCAGCCACTGCATCGTATCATAAATGGCGAGACCGGCATAGATGCTGCCGCCGGGCGAGTTGATGTACATGTTGATGTCTTTTGTAGCATCCTCGCTTTGGAGATACAGCAACTGGGCAACGGTACTGTTTGCCACCATATCATCAATGGGTGTGCCGATGAAAATGATGCGTTCTTTCAACAGGCGGGAAAAGAGATCCCAGCCGCGCTCACCACGCGGCGTTGACTCGACAACGCTGGGAATAATCCCACGTGGCTCTAAAAATTCGCGTGATTCCTTGATCCATTTTGGATCGCGGGGATTGAAAACACTACCCATAGTAGCTCCTTCTTATCTATCACGGTCCCTCTTCTCTGTCTCTGTCAGATGAGCCAGCACATCTCCGAAAGAATGGAGAGAACAGCTTATCCGGGACGCTCCCCGGCCCTCCTGTAATTCCCGTACTATGCAGTGCATCTACTAAGACATAAAGAGATGAACCTTCGGTAAAAACAGTTTGTGCAGAGGAAACCCACTGAAACGGGGACTGTTACCGTTATGATAACACCTGGAATGTGCAAGTGCAAGAAAGCCATAGATCTCACGTTATCAATGATAGGAGCTTGCTCTTCCTGCCGGCTCCGGTACAGCCAGGAGTGTACCGGGCCGGATTTTTCTTTGCCGGTCAGCTTACTCGCGGCGCGGATGATTAGGACGGTAATCGCGGGCGCGGTCCATGTGCACAGCCACCACCAGGCCATTGTCGGAGAGGCGCGAGCGGATGCGCTCGTCGATGCCCTGCAATCCTCTGGGATTGGCAGTGATGACAGTAGGCATGCCCAGGTTATAGCGATAGTTGAGCAACTGGAAGAGTTTCTCATTGGCCCAGGGAGAGCTTTGCTGCGCGCCGAGATCGTCAAGTACCAGCACTTCGGCCTCGCGCATTTTGGCGAAAAGCTGGTCATATACTTCACTTGCCGTCGGGGCAAATGCTGCGCGCAGATGATCGAGTAGATCCGGTACGACCGAGAAAAGCACTACTGAGCCTCTCTCCAGGCATATATTGGCAATGGCAAGCGCCAGATGTGTCTTGCCACAACCGTTAGGCCCTTGCAGGAGCAGCCAGCCACCGGGGTCCTGCGCGTAGTCAAAAGCAGCTCTGTAAGCTTCCTGCACGCCGGGTACACGCGGATTGAACGTCTCAAAGCGCTTATTGCGAAAAGCGTCAAGATTGGAGATAGCGCGCAGTTGCTGGCGGCGTTTCTCTTTGCGCTCCGCCTCTTTACAGGTGCAAGCAACAGGCTTACCGAATTGTGGATGCCCAAACGGCACATCCAGGCGTAAAAAGCCGGCGCCTTTGCACCTGGGGCAGACATTTTTCTGCGCCAGGGCTGACACGGATGACATAGCTGCAACTGGTACCGCCGCCGGTATGGCTCCGTGTTCGCGCGATGCCGGTGGGCGTATTTTCTGCTGAAGAGGTCCCTGTGCAGGTTCCTGCTCCCGCTCGTGTCTCAGGCTAGCAACAACCTGAGGATTGAGAGGTTGCGTCATACGCTGGTAACGCTGTACTTCCCGCGTGTAGCCGGTGATACCAGGAACAGGGGGAACGGCTGGCAAGGATGTGGGAGCCGCTACCGGCATGCGCAGGTTGCGTAGATCCCGTGTAGCGCGTGAAGGGGCTGCCTCTTCTCCCTGGAAGGCGTCTGAGGCTTCCTTAGCGGATGCCTCGGTAGTGTAGCGCGGGGCGCGCTCGCTGATCGTTTCCCGCCTGTCCTGCCGGTAGACTGGCGGCGCTTCCTCCTCTTCTTCTTCCCAATCGCCATAGAGCATCCCCCCCTCATCATCCCACTCGTCGGCGACGTCTGCTGATAGAGTCGGCGGGCAAATGGTGTAATCGGCAGATGGTCCGGCTGCCCGCTGTGGCAGGGATTGAGAGGGTCGAGAGGGGGCTGGAGATAATGTATAGTGGGCCTCTGCCATCTCCTGCGGACGTTGCCTTGTGGGTGGCAAGCGATGCCAATTGGGCGGGTATGATACAGATGGTGAGGCGTTATCCTGAACCGCACGTGCACGCGAATAGAGTGGGCGCGTGGCAGGTGGCGGCGCAGGAAAATGATGTCCCTCAAGCCCGTCACGTTTGCCAGCACGCGGGCGCGCATGGGCCTCGGATATGTACTGGTAATAGCGAGTGCCAGAGGAACCACGGCGCTCCTGGCGGCCCGCCTGCTCTGATACAGGACGACGCGAGGGTGGATATTGAGGGAGCGCTCCCTCGTCTGCCGGCAACGTCTCCTGAGCAGTGTAGTCGTCAGGTAGAGCGCGTCGTGGCGCGGCTCTGCCCATAATATCATTCAGGCGTTCCATGATTGCCTGCCTTCCGTTTCCCAGCGCCGTAAAATGGCGCGGATATAACTCCATTTTCTCTTATTATATTGTACTGCCTCGCGGAATGCATCCTCAATCCATTCCGGCGGATACTGCTCGGCGGCATCCTTCAGCTCTTCCGCGATCAGTGGTGATAACAAACCGATATTTTGTTCATAGAGTACGAAGATATTAGGACGTTCTATCTGTACCTGTACAGTAGTGTCACGCGAATGATCATGATTTTGCAAAGTGGGATACTCGCTGGTTGTAACGACTATCTCTTTACTTTTTTGCTGGTATGGTTGTCCTTTGCGCTCTTCCTCATGTGTGAGAAGGCGGGCGGGAATCATCTCACCTCCTTGCAATTCGGCCACGACTTTGCGGCTGCGCGGCGTGTTGAAGAAGTACCAGCCGATGGTTTGAGCCGCTTCTCTCCCTTCGCTCACCAGCTTGAGATCAACACGCAGCAGGGTACCGCGCGCTACCGCCTGCTCCAATCCCTGGCGCAGGCGCTCCTGGGGCGGGCGTGGATCGCCTCTGCGCCGCAGACTGTGCAGTAGTGTGCGATCACTACACAGTTCCTGCTCGCTGGCGCAGCGCGGATTCCCACGTTTTTGAGCGAGTAGCCAGAAGAGATGCAGCGTCACCTTGAGTTCGGCGCTATCTTCGATTTCCGGCAAGAGCCGCGTGAAGAAGACTTCCGGCACGGGTACGTAAGGATTTTTCCCGGAAGGGAAACCGGCAAAAGTTGTCATGCTGCTTGTCCCCCTCCAAACTATTCTTCCGCCGGCGGCGAGACTTCCAGATCGCGGAAGCGCGTCTGGCTGGCCTGAAAGTACAGGCTGATCTCGCCTACCGGGCCATTGCGATGCTTGGCAACGATGATATCAGCGATATTTTTGCGTTCAGTTTCAGGGTTGTAGACGTCTTCCCTGTAAATGAACAGCACGACGTCGGCATCTTGCTCCAAAGATCCACTTTCACGTAAATCGGAGAGTTGTGGCACTTTCGACTGGCGGCTCTCAACGGCACGCGACAACTGCGCCAGGGCCAGTATAGGAATATCCAGTTCGCGCGCCAGCCCTTTCAGGTTGCGGCTGATCTCGGAGATCTCCTGGACACGGTTCTCGTTGCGCTTGCCGCCGGTGGACGACTGCATGAGCTGGAGATAGTCAACGATGATCAGGTCGATGCCGTGTTCGGCCTGCAAGCGCCGTGCCTTGCTGCGCATCTCCATCGTTGAGATGCCCGCCGTATCGTCGATCCAGATGCTGGCCTCGGAGAGCGTCCCCATCGCGTACACGATGCGCTCCCACTCCTCATCTTCGATCCAGCCTGTGCGCAGGCGCTGCTGATCCACGCCAGAATCCATCGAGAGCAGGCGCTGCACCAGTTGTTCCTTGCTCATCTCCAGGCTGAAGATTGCCACTGAACGCCGGTGCCTGACGGCGGCATTATGCGCCATGCTGAGCGCAAGCGATGTTTTGCCTACCGCTGGCCGGGCAGCCAGGATGATCAAATCCGACTTTTGCAGGCCGCCGGTCATGCGGTCCAGGTCGGTAAAGCCGGTGGGGGTGCCGACGATGCTGCCGCGCCGCTCGTGCAACTGGTCCAGCTTGACCATGTAGTCGGAGAGCAGCTCGCGCAGCGATGAGAAGTCGGAGCGGGCATGACGCTGGCCGATGGTGAAGATCAGTTGCTCGGCTTTGTCCAGGACGGCATCGGCATCGCCTTCTTCGTAGGCCATCGCGGCGATCTGCCCGGCGGCATGGATGAGGCGGCGCAGAATCGCGGTGCGCTCGACGATGCGCCCGTAGTATTCGACGTTGCCACTGGTCGGCACCTGGTTGATCAGCGAGGTGATGTAGGCGGCCCCGCCGACATCTTCCAGCTTGCCCTGGCGCTCCAGCTCATCACAGATCGTAATGTAGTCAGCCGGCTCGCGCTGGTTGTAGAGCTGGAGAATGATCTCATAAATTGTGCGATGGGCGTCGCGGTAGAAATCTTCAGGTTGCAGGAAGTCCGCTACCTGAACAATTGCTTCAGGATCAATGATCATGCTGCCGAGTACGCCACACTCGGCCTCAATATTTTGCGGTAACAGCTTTTCCACGTCTCCAGCATCTCCAGAAAATAGCAGATTAAAAAATTACAGCCGTTTTTGCACTCTCATGTTCCCAAAGTGTAACGAATCTGAGGCGTGAAATCAATTGCCGGCTACTGCTGTGCTGTGTGGATATGTGGATATGTAGTAGCAACTGATGAACGTGAAAGAGGCTATTGCAGGTGACATTCCCATTTATCCCCGACTTATCCACCGCTTTAACGCGGTTATCCCCACTTATCCACAAAGTTATCCACGAACTTATCCACGAAAATAGGTGGGGCTAGCAGCAAAATTCCCGCCAGGCATGTGCCTGGCGGGGGAATTCCGGGGGATACAGAGTCTTTATGCTATGCTTTTGTAATGCTGCTGTAGCGTCTGTTGATGATCTCACCCATGCCGATAGCGCCGACGCCGAGCAACAGGTGAACAACCTGAACAATCCAGTGCAGATCTCCGATCAACAGGGATTGCTGCGTCAGACCCAGCACAATCACAAGTATGGCGAGCACAAAAGCGCCAATGCCCATGCCGAGGCTGCCCCCTCTGATAGCGGTAATAGCGTATCCCAGGATGGCAAGGCTCAGCGCTACAAGCAAGCCAAGAAGCATATGAATGGGAACAAGGATTCCTTCAATATGAAGAAGCCAGACCACCAGGCCGAGAATAAGGGCCAGCCCTCCGCAAATACGCAAGGCCATAGCTGCTGCACGAATCACGATACATAATTCTCCTTATCAATTTACTGTTGATGAGTCTGCGGTATTGTTTCTGTGCGATTAACTGCTATATTGCCGCTTCTTTCGCTTGCCGTTTCTGGACGCGGCCTGCGCGTAATCTGCATGGCCGGGAGCGCGAGAAGCACTGCTAGCATTCCGAGTATACCACCCATGAGGAACGGAGTGGTAGGACCGGCGAAGGCAAAAAAGCTACCCGCCAGCAGCGGGCCGGCGATTCTGCCCAGTCCGCCCACACCCTGCGCTGTACCCAGGATCTCCCCCTGGACGTCCGGCGGGCTGGCAAACGAGAGCAACGTAGAAGCCAGCGGTGTAACCGCACCATCGCCAACACTCAAGACTCCCAGCGCAACCAGCAGCACACTTACCTGGTTGCTGACGGTGAGCAGCAGCAGACCGAGAGCGAGGAGCAGCAGGCCACCGATAAAGATTGTCTGCTCTCGCCAGTGTTTGACCAGTTGCCCGATCAGACCGCCCTGCATGATGACGATGAGTACGCCGACGTAGGCAAAGATATACCCGCTTTGCGTGGCCGTCCAGCCAAAATTGCGCTGTACCAGCAGCGGCAGCGCCGTCTCCATCGAAGTGAAAGCCAGCGTGAAAAGCAGGTTGATCGCAACCAGACGGCCAATAACAGGATAGCGCCACAGGGTGCTCCACCCGCTCAACAGGAAATCTCTGCGTCTGGCTGCTGTACCCTCCACTGCTGCATCAGGACACCGTGTTTCTGGTAAAAGGATAAAAACAAGCAAAGCATTGATCAGGGCTACGCCGGCAGCCACCCAGAACGGCAGACCCGGCTCGATGTGCGACAGTATGCCACCCAGCGCCGGCCCTACAACGAAGCCGACACCAATCGCCGCTCCGATCAGGCCCATACCTCGCGCTCGCTGTTCAGGCGGCGTGGTATCCGAGACGACAGCCTGGGCCGAGCCGATATTTGACGCTCCCAGGCCACCGACAAAACGGGCGAGCAAAAGCAGCGGAAAAGTCCAGGCAAGGGCAGTAAGGGCCAGCGCAATCGCCTCGATGACCAGTGAGACCAGAATAACGGGTCTGCGCCCGCAACGGTCCGAGAGCGTCCCTAAAACCGGCGTGAAAATGAACTGCGCCAGCGCGTATGCTGTCATGATCAGGCCAATCTGAAAAGGATTGGCCCCCAGGCGCTGCGCCCAGAAGGGCAATAGAGGCAGGATGAGGCCAAAGCCGATAAAGTCGATCAGGATCGTCAATGCCACCAGGAGCAACGCCGACCGTTGTTGATGTGTTCTTTCCATGTTCAAGGCTCCCACAAAGAAACCAGTAGAGATAGGTCAAATTTGACCTGATGGATAAACAAAAAGCCCTTCGCTACTTCATTGGCAATGTTTCAGGATCGGTAAGGACGCGACGAAAATGCTGTCGCATCCTGGCTGCCGCGCAGACGTTCAAGCGTGCGCTCCAGCCAGTGAATTTCGGCATCAAGCAAGGTGAGCTTATAATCATAGATCAGCTCATGCGCCTCGTCAGACGTAGCACGCTCTGCCATTTGCGCTACAATGCCAGCTCTGTAAGCTCTTACCTGCTGGAGACGCTCTGCAAGCAGCGTGACCGCTTCCTGAGTGGAGAGATAGTGCAGGAAGAAGAGGCAGGCTTCTGCTTCGTTGAGGCCGGGCGTATACTGGCTGAGCATTTTGCGCAGGTGCTGGTAGAAGTGCTGCCGCCCGCTGGCGGTGATGTAATAAACGTCACGCTCACGTGGGGCCAGATCTTCATGCGCAGCTCCCGGACCGGGCGCTTCAACTGCCTCACGGCGTACTTCCAGGTCGCCACGATTGACCAGACGGTCAAGCTGGTAGTAGATACTTGGCTTTTTGATGTAGCCGGCCAGCGATCTGTGATGCTTCTCGATGACCTCGCGGATCTGCTGCCCGTACATGGGTCGCTCCATCAGCAGGCCAAGCAGCATAACCTCTTTATATGCAGCGGTAAGTTCTGTTAAGTACACAATGTCGATGCCTGTTAGGTCAGTTCTGACTAGATTAATTATAAAGAAAAAAAGAGAGGAAGTCAAATTGTAGCCAAAGACTGGAAAGCCAGGAGAGTGGTAGCCCTCCTGGCTCTCCCTCTTTCCGTTCAGTCTAC
>JADBKA010000096.1 GCA_014896635.1 Ktedonobacteraceae bacterium | reverse complement strand
TCGCTGTCGTCACAAACGCGGTCAATGCCGCCGGGGAGCAGCAAAATGCGCGAAATACGTGAGGTCAATCAGAGTGGAAGACGGTAGTAGAGTTCGCGGTGCTGGAGTTGGAAACCTAGCGATTCATAGAGCCGGATGGCTGCCTGGTTGCCTTCCCAGACATGCAGGTCAACGGCTTCCAGTTGCTGTACCTCGCGGGCATAGCGGATGATATGCTGGATCAGTTGTTTTGCCAGCCCGCGCCCGCGAAAATCCGGGTGTACGACAACACGCTTGATATAGCCGGTGCGACTGACGGCTTCAGACGACGGCAACATCAACTCGGCTTTGGCGGCTGTTCTTCCCTCCGTTTCAGCAAGGAAGACCAGTGTTCGTTCGTGTGTGGAGGGGTCAACCGAGCCAAAATACTTTTCTATATCGCGGTGGATGTTACGTGTGGGTGATGTGCTGAAGCTATCAAGTTCGTCGATGATGACCAGATCTTCAAGGGTAGCAAAGCGTATCACCAACTTCGTTGTTGGATTCTTGTCAATCATAGGCATTTCCTGTTCTGTTGTCTGCAAACGAAAATGTTATGGTTGTTTTTTGCGTGGCAGCATCATAATTGAGACGAAGGCGTAAACCGAGCAACCGAGAATCATCAGGGCGTAGACGATAGTTTCTGCGTCGTTGCCGGGGGAAAATAACATGGAGAGGCCCCACCAGAGGAACCCAATACCGACGGCAAAAAGCAGTACAGTGCTTAACAGTTTTTTATTCATTCAATTTCCTCATAATATCGGTACAGCAGGCGGCTGTGTGGTGCTTGCCGGATCTTGCCAGTGACGGAACATATCTCCAGTCCTATTATAGCATAGCAGTGCCGGATGGTGTACCAGTATACCAGGCCCGCCAGTGCATCGCTTTTTCAGGCCCGCTGCTGGAGTGCTTCCCAGACCAGGGAATGGATGACGGCCCGGAATTCTCCCCAGGATTGCCAGCGACCTCTGATTTCTTCGCTATAGTGATGGTCAGCGTGGGCTAAGGATGTGGCAAGATCGGGGAGCTGATCCGGCCAGATCTCGCGGAAGCCCGCGACCCGCTCATCTGCATCGGTGGAACCGAGCGTTCCTCCTGTCTCTTTGAGCAGGAAGGCGAACGTGTAGAAGACCGGGCGCGGATGACTTTGAGCGACGCGGTAGGCCACTGCTGCCAGAAAACGCTCGACATTTACTGCCAGTCCTGTTTCTTCCTGTGTCTCCCGCAGCAGGGCAGCAAGTACCGGTTCGCCATGCTGGATGCCGCCAGTTGGCAAGCGATAGGCGCCGGCGGGATAAAAGGTCTTGGTCATTGTGAGCAGGTGGCCATCGGGCCGCTGTACTACCATACATACTTCGCCGTAGCGATCATTTTTGTCGAGCGGGTCGAATAGCCTGTCTACATTAAGCTCGACGGTACGTACAAGTGGTTGCCCGTAGCGCGTGGCAAGCTGTGAGAGTTCGTTCTGAACGGTTTGGGGCAGGGCTGAGAACATTGTGGGTTGTGCTTTCTTTCTTTAGATTATTTCTAGTGGTATCCGGTTGATTACCTATTATTCTATCATAGGGAGACGGGTAAGCAGGGGGCTAAGCAAGGGTATGGCAGGGTAAAGTGGTGTAACGCACAGCCCCGGAAAAAGGGAAGGTCAAAAGAGTGTGGTCGGAGTGGTAGACACAGGCGAGAAACTTGTGCGATGATGAAAGCAAGCGGTGAGCCAGAAAGAGCTTGCTGGATCAGTAAGCAATCATGAATATGAGCAGGTGAGCATGAGCGACTGGTACAGGAGAGAGACGGCAGAGGTACTGCAACAGCTACAGACGCAGGAAATGCCCGGACTGAGCCAGGAACTGGTTCAATCCAGAAGGGTACAGTATGGTCCCAACGAACTACGTGAGCAAGGGGCGCGCAGTCCCTGGCGAGTGCTCTGGGATCAGCTTGTCTCGATCATGGTAGTAATTCTTATTATCGCCGCCATTGCATCGGCTGCGCTTGGGGACTATCAGGACGCAGCGGTAATCCTGGCAATTGTCGTATTGAATGTGGCGCTGGGCTTCTCACAGGAATACCAGGCGGAGAGAGCGGTGGAGGCGCTGAAGAAGCTGGCGGTGCCGACCGTCAGAGTGCGCCGCGAGGGCCTGGTGAGAGAGGTACGGGCGAGTGAGCTGGTGCCTGGCGATATTGTGCTGCTGGAAGCCGGCAATATAGTGCCGGCTGATGGACGGGTACTGGCCAGTGCTAATTTGCGGGTTCAGGAAGCGGCGCTGACCGGTGAGTCCGAAGCGGTAGAAAAAGATGTACAGACGCTGGCTACAGAAGAGGATCTGCCGCTGGGGGACCGGCGCAATATGGTCTATATGGGAACGGTGGTGGTCTATGGCCGTGGCGAGATGGTAGTAACGGAGACAGGCATGCAGACCGAACTGGGGCATATTGCCGGCATGCTCAGAAGAACCGTATCGGGTCCGACGCCTCTGCAAAAGCGGCTGGATCGCCTGGGTCGCGCTCTGGCCCTGCTGGCTCTGCTGCTGGTCGTGATCGTGTTTCTCCTGGGGCTGCTGCGCGGCGTAGATCTGGTAGTGATGTTCCTCACCGCCGTCAGTATGGCGGTAGCGGCGGTACCTGAAGGGCTGCCGGCTGTCGTGACGATTGCTCTCGCGCTGGGAGCGCAGCGGCTGCTCAGGCGCCATACGCTGGTGCGCAGGCTCACCTCCGTAGAAACGCTCGGCTCGGTTACAGTCATCTGTTCCGATAAAACAGGAACAATCACAGAGAATCGGATGACGGCGACCGTGCTGGATGTCGCTGATTATCGCGTCGATCTCACGCTGCAACTGCCCATCGTCCCCAGGTCAAAAGTGGTTGCCGAAGAGCAGCGGCAACTTTCGCCGCTGGTGAAAGATCAACCGACACTGGCATTATTGATGGTGGCTGCCGCACTCTGTAATGATGCGCTGCTCCAGCCTGATGAATCGGAGCCGGGTACGTTTTATCCGCTGGGAGATCCGACGGAGGGCGCACTTGTCGTTGCGGCTGCCAACCTGGGTTTATGGAAAGACGATCTGCAACAGGTACTGCCGCGTATTTTTGAAGTGCCGTTCGATTCCGTGCGCAAGCGTATGACGACGGTGCATCGCTTTCCGAGACAGCAGCCGGATCTCTCGCCAGCTCTTGATGCACTATGGTTGCGGGCCAGAGAGAATGACCATGTCGAAGCTGTGGCCTTCACAAAGGGGGCTGTCGATGGCCTGCTGACTGTTTCCAGTTCTGTCTGGATGCATGGTCAGGTGATTCGGCTGGATGAGACCTGGCGTAATCGTGCCATTGAGGCCAATAATTACCTGGCCCGCGAGGGTATGCGTGTCCTGGGCGTGGCGTTTCGTCCGTTGGAGCAGGCGACAGATCTGGATCAGAACAGTGTGGAACGGGATCTCATTTTTGTGGGCATGATTGGCATGATTGATCCTGCCCGGCCTGAGGTCAAAGAGGCGATCCAGGTCTGCAAAACCGCCGGCATTCGCCCGGTGATGATTACCGGCGATCATCCTTTGACTGCTCAGCGGATTGCCCGTGATATGGGTATGCTGGCCCCTGGTGATCGTGTGCTCACGGGCCAGGAACTCGCCAGGCTTTCTCAGGAGGAATTACAGGAGCAGGCGGAGAAAACGTCGGTCTACGCCAGAGTTTCTCCTGAGCATAAGCTCGACATTGTTGAGGCGCTCCAGGCGCATAAGCATATTGTGGCGATGACCGGCGATGGGGTCAATGATGCGCCGGCGCTGCGCAAGGCTGATATCGGTGTGGCAATGGGCATTAGCGGTACGGATGTTGCCAAAGAGGCAGCGGACATGGTATTGCTGGATGACAACTTTGCCACGATTGTTGCGGCTGTCGAAGAAGGGCGTGTCATTTACGATAATATTCGTAAATTTGTTAAATATATTATCTCTGCCAATCTCTTTGAACTGCTGGTTATGCTGATCGGTCCATTTCTTGGCATGCCTTTGCCATTATTGCCGCTTCAGATTCTGTGGATTAATCTTGTGACGGATGGTCTGCCGGCGCTGGCGTTAAGTGTGGAGCCGGCGGAACGCTTTGTGATGCGCCGCCCGCCGTATCCATCGAGCGAGAGTTTTTTTGCGCGCGGCATGATCCAGGATATTCTGGCTATCGGGCTGCTGTGCGGCCTGGTCTCACTGGGTGTCGGCTTCTGGTACTGGTTGCAGCACAATGCAGCCTGGCAGACCATGATTTTTACCGTGCTGGCCTTTGCACAGATGTTTATTGCGCTTGGAGTGCGCTCCGAGCGTGATTCGCTCTTCCGTATCGGATTGTGGTCTAATAAAGCGTTGCTGGGCGCGATACTGCTGACGGTAGCCCTGCAACTGGTTGTCGTCTATACTCCTTTTTTACAACACCTGTTCAGTACGGTTCCCCTCTCCCTGGGCGACCTGGCTATCGTACTGGCAGTCAGCACCGTGCCTTTCTGGTTCATCGAGTTGAAAAAGTTGCTGGTCCGGCGAGGTCTGTTGCGCGTGTAGGAGTGGTGAGAGCGCCGGATCAGGCGATGGCGATAGGTGATCAATACTGGACGCTGCTCTGCCTGTAGTTTTCTTTCCAGAGGCGGGCACGTGCCAGCATTTCTTCCGCAGTTTTCATCGAGACCTCGGAGACATTGCCACCGATGATATGTGCGATCTCCCGCACGCGCTGTTCTGGTCGCAGTTCAGTCACGATGGTCATGGTACGCTCGCCGACGATCTGTTTGCTGACGTTATAGTGGGTGTCGGCGAAAGCGGCGATTTGTGGCAGATGAGTGACACAGATGACCTGGTGAGCGCCTGTCAGTTGCCACAGTTTCTCGCCGACGACCTGTCCACTACGTCCACTGATGCCGGCGTCAATTTCGTCAAAAATCAGGGTGGGGGTTGCGTCAGCGCCGGCCAGGATTGTTTTGAGTGCCAGCATCAGGCGCGAGGTTTCGCCGCCAGAAGCGATTTTTGTGAGCGGTTTGAATGGCTCGCCGGGGTTGGGGGCGATGAGAAACTGTACTCGATCAACGCCGGTCAGGTCACAGGCGTAGTGCTGTGTGGGCTGGCCGTTAATGCTGACCGGGACGCCGTTTTCGTCAGGCTCTTGCACAAATTCGACCTGGAAGCGGGCGCGCTGCATGTTCAGATCATTGAGTTGTTCTTCCATTGCAGCCGCGAGTTGCCCGGCGGCCTGGCGGCGCTGTGTAGAAAGCTGTTCGGCGATAGCGCCGATTTCGCGGCGGAACAGCCCGTCCTGTTGCTGGAGCCGGGCTATGAGTTCGTCACGATTAACGATGGACTCCAGTTCGGTCTGGTCCTCGGCTGCGCGCTGGAGAATCTCCTCGATGGTCGCGCCATATTTGCGTTTGAGACGCGCGATCAGATCCAGGCGCTCCTCGATCTCAGCCAGTCGCAAGGGATCATCTTCAATATCGGCCTCGTAGCTGCTGATCGTCGAGGCCACGTCATCCAGTTGATAGATGGCGCTCTCCAGCGTTTCCTCAAGTTCTGTCATATTTCTGTCGAGCTGGGCCAGTTCGCTCAGGCTGCGCTGTGCAGTGCGGAGCTGGTCAAGCGCGGGCTGAAAGCTGTCGTCGCCGAGATCGGAGCCTTTGATGGCGCCACGAATCAGCGCGCACAGTTCGCGCAGGCGCTCGGCGTTGCTCAGCACTGTGCGCTCCTCTTCCAGCTCCTCGATCTCGCCGGGGTGCAGATCTGCTTTCTCAATTTCTTCGATCTCGTAACGCAAGAACTCGGCGCGCCGCTCCTGTTCGCGGATGTTCTGTTGCAGCGATTGCAGCGTTTTGCGAGCATTGCGCCACTCAATCACTTTTTGTGCAAGTTCTTCGCGCAGCGGCAACAGATTCGCGTAGCGGTCGAGAAAGTTGATATGTTGCTCGGAGCGCAATAGACTCATATGCTCGCTCTGTCCATGAATATCGACAAGCCAGCTTGCTACTTGCTGGAGTACCTGTTGGGAGAAGGCGCGCCCGTTGATGCGGGCGACTGTGCGGCCCGAACGGAAGATATCGCGTGTGAGGATCAGTTGCCCGTCTTCCGGCGTGATGTCGTACTCGTTCAAGAGCGCCGTCAGGGCGACGCGGGCATCGGCGCTGGTTTCGGCTTCTGCCACTCTGCGAGTATGATGGTGGCCGGTATACTCGAACGCCTCGAACAGCGTTCCACCTTCGCCGGCTGCCACCGGTGTCAGGGCTTCAAGCTCTATCGCCGTGCCTACCTGGCTTGCTGAAGGCAGTGCCTCGACGGAGAAGACACCCTCTACTGTTGCACGCTCACAGCCTGCACGCACGAACTCGGCGCCAATTTTGCCACCGAGTAGCGCATTCACGGCATCAATGATAATTGATTTGCCTGCGCCAGTTTCGCCTGTGAAAACATTAAAATAACGATTCAGGCGAAGATGCAGGTTGTCGATAATGGCGAAATCTTTGATGCTTAACTCAAGTAGCATGGTTATCGTCGCTATCGCCGGGATCTGTAATATCCCGGTGTAACTTGGCAGTAATAATCTGATAGAATGCTGTTGGTGGCCTGCGCCTGAGAAATCTGGTGGTGTACGGACTCTTTTTGACAGAGATGATCGCGCCATTTTTCGCCAGACGATTAATCTGGCCATCGGCGGAAAAGACGCCATCTTGCAGCCTGGTAAAGAGCTGGAGACGGATAGTCGCTTCGGGCGGAATGATCAGCGAGCGGTTCGATTCGAGGTGTGCGGCAATGGGTGTCAGCACACTGCTCTGAACCTGGGGGTGCAGGAGTGGGCCACCGACGGCCATGTTGTAGGCAGTTGAGCCGGTAGCGGTTGAAATGATCATGCCGTCGGCGTAGGTCGTGTTGTAGAAGTAGTTGTCCACCCAGACCTTGATCTGTACACCGCGTGGCCAGGCACCTCGCGCGATCACAATATCGTTGAGCGCGAGAAACTCCTCGTTGTTCCCCTCTTGCTCAAGCGTTGCCTGGAGCATGGCGCGCTGGTCGATCCAGACGGATTGATCCCCATTCAAGTAGTAATCGAGTTTGGTATTAACTTCGGCAGGCTCGATTTCGGTCAGGAAACCGACATGCCCGAAGTTGATCCCCACGATTGGTATTCCCAGGCAGGCACAGAGACGCGCGGCATGCACAATTGTGCCGTCGCCACCCAGGACGAGCGCGAGGTCACTCCCTTGCAGCGAAATATCTGTGCAGTCCTGGCACTCTTCGCTGATATCAACAACGCGCACGTGGTGACCGCGTTTTTCAAGCATGGGGACGAGCCGGGCCGCAAAGCCGGATGTGTCCTGTTTGCGTCCCTGGTAGAATATTGCGATAGTCTTCACGCACATCTCCCCGATGGCAGTGAGGGCGATTACTATAACAAGACAGTGAGCCGCCCCTGGATCTTTTCGCCTCTGTAATGGTACGTCATGCAGCCCAGGATGTCAACTCTGTTCGTCTGGTAGGGCAAGACTTTTCAATGCTTTTCAATGTTCGAGAAAGGCGGGGGTTCAGGGGGCTGTGCGCCCCCTGGCGGAGCGCGAGATCTCCTCGCACCATTTCTATTTTCACCTGGCAGACAAAGAAAATCGGATTATTGCTTTTGCTCAGTATGAAAGAAATGTTCTGCCAGCCAGAATGCGTCCTCTTTCGATTGGATCTCCCCTTCAGCCTGTGCCTCGGCAATGTGTTCGAGCAACTGGCCGATGAGAGGGCCGGGCTGTAATTTGAAGTGGTGAATCAGTTCGTCGGCCTGGACGATGCGTGGTGGCAGGATGCTGGCGCGTTCGCGGATGTAGCGTGTGAGCATCAGGCGGGTAGTTGCCAGGTGGCGCGTCCAGGCTTCTGCCAGTGGCAAGGGACCACGCATCGCCAGGTGATCGGCAAGCGAGATGAGCAGGACGTTGATGCCTGCCGGGCCAAGATCGACGAAAAAGCGACGAATGGCGCGTGCTGTCAGCGGGACTGCGCTGAGCTGGCCGGGACGCATGTGGTGCGCGACAACCTGCTGCACCAGGCGGCGATCCTGTGTGCTGGCGCTCAGTCGTCTCATAATCTCCTGTGCCAGTGGTATTCCTGC
Source organism: Ktedonobacteraceae bacterium (assembly GCA_014896635.1). The sequence continues at coordinate 9,318 of JADBKA010000096.1, read as the reverse complement.
CTGAGGATGATGGTAGAAGTGAATCGCGCCTTCGTTGTCTACGGAATACGTAGCAGGTTTGCCGATATCGTGCAGGAGCGCTGCCAGCTTCATCGGCACAGCAGCAATCATGTCAACGCGCAATAAACCCTGTTGCTCTGCTTCGTGCAGCAGAGTCTGTATCTCTACCAGGTCGTCCTGCTCTCCGGCGTTCAGCGGCGAGCGTCGAAGCTCCTCTGATGGCAGAACCAGTTCGCTTGCCAGCCGCTCAAGAGCGGCTACCGTTTCCAGAGAGTGCTCAAAAACGTCCCAGTAGTGCAGTGGGGGTTGCGGGAGACCGCGCGCCGGCAGAAACTCCGGGAAGAGAACGGTGAAAATGCCATAACTGTCAAGTGCGCGCAGTTGTGCGGTTGCACCGGCAGGCGCGAGAATGGCGTACAGTTCGTCGTGGATACGCTCAGGTGCAGCGCTGGGAAGCAATGCCGCGTCGCGGCGCATCAGTTGTTCTGTTTGTGATGCAATGGTCAACCGGTAGCGCATCGCAATACGCACGGCGCGCAGCAGCCGCAGCGAATCGCGCTGAAAAACGCTGTCACTGACGGCTCTAAGTCGGCGAGCTATCAGGTCAGCCTGACCGGCAAAGGGATCAATAAGACTGAAAGAGCGTTCCTGGAGCAGAGCGGGGAGAAGCTCGGCGAGCGGTATTGCCATAGCGTTGAGTGTAAAGTCACGTGTGGCAAGATCTGCTTCTATTGTTGTTCCCTGCATAGAAGCAATATCAAAAATAATCTCATGACTGTCCTCTTTGACAACGACACGACTGGCTTTCTCATGCATGTGGGCGTAGAAGCCGCCGAGCTTATTTGCCAGGCGGCGCGCCAGCAGCGCAGCATCGTCTTTGACTACAATATCCCAATCGTTGCCGAGTTCGTGCAGGAGCAGGTCGCGTACAGAACCGCCGACAAGGTAAGCCGGCAGAGACTGTGTACTGAAGTAGTCAGCAGTCTGTTGCAGGTAATGCAAGGTGCGTTTGTCTAACTGCTGCGCCGTGATGTTCATAAATGATAATGAGCCATGCTGCCGCTGGCCAGCATGCTCAGTTCACCCTCCAGATATTCGTAGTGGGCTGTAGTGCTGTGCTCGTCGAGTACCAGGTAGTCCTCTACGCTCATGATGGGATATTCAGGAAGTGCTGTCCCTCTGTCCCCCGGTCGCCACTGGTAGCTTAATTTTTCTTCTATAGCATGTATCAATGACGGAGTTTTGTCAACCGATGTGAAAGGTAAGGGGTAACTGGACAATCTCGTGGCAAACTGATAAAGTTGTTGCTAGAGAAAATAGACAGTAGAGAGGAACGTCAATCGTCAAGGGCCTTGTGTGCCGGGGCAGAGTTGAGCATGAATCAACACTACGGCGTACTGCGCATTATACGCATACGTCCGCCCGTCGATGTGCCTCGTAAGCATTTGGAGCAGTCTGTTGCCGACTGGCTGCCGGCAGAGCACCTGGTACACCTGCTCAAGCGCAGAGAGACAAGTATCGGACGAGCACTGAACAACGATCTCATTTTGATGGACCCCGCTGTTTCACGTGAGCACGCTCGCCTGGTTCTGGATGAACAGGGCTGGCGCGTGGTCAATCTCAGCGAGCGCAACGTTGTGCGTGTCAATGGTCACACAGTGCCGGGCGGTAGCTCCTTCCCTTTACGACCGCTGGATTACCTGGTACTGGGGGGGACGACCCTGCAATTGCTTGCTCCGCAAAGTATGGTGGTAGTGCAGACCGCTGGAGATGAGAGTGAAGAGCGTGCGCTTACAGCCCTCTATCAGGATGTGCTGCCAGAGCAGACCACATCTGGTGGCCAGACGACTGTCGGCAATGATTCCTCAAATGGCGATGGGAGAGCCGGAGCCTCAGCTCTTCCGCTCTCTCCCTTGCCGTCTCAGGACAGGCAGCTTTCACCCGCTGTTCTGCCTGACTCCCCGGCAGATCCTGGCCAGAACTGGCCGGTTGAGGATGCTGGACTGGAAAGCGAGGACTCGTCTGAAAATCTGCTTGGAGTGGGGGTGACAATGCAGTTTGCACTACGACAGCGCCTCGGCAAGCGTGTGCGCTGGCTAATCGCTGCCGGCGGTATCACCATTCTACTACTCAGTATCCTGATCACCCTGCTCCTCTATAGAATCATCAGCTTTCCCAGTTTCAGCCATGCCGGCCCGGCGAGCTGGCTTACTGTGCTGACTATCCCCATTATTCCAGCACTTGGCATCAATCTGCTGGTGAACTTCATCGACCGCTTTGAGCGCGAACCCTGGTTTTTACGCCTGGCCGCTTTCCTCTGGGGGGCAGTGATCGCCATTCCGACCGCGCTGCTGATTGAGCAGAACGTTGCCAGTGTCCTGTTAAACTGGCTGGGGTCGGATGCATTGACCTCTTCCATTATACGCGGTCTGGATGCGGGCGTTATTGAAGAGACCGTCAAGGGATTGGGACTGCTGCTGCTTTTTCTGGTATTACGTGATGAATTTGACAATATCACCGATGGCATCGTCTACGGCGCGCTGATCGGCGCTGGCCTTGCTATGGTGGAGAATTTTGTCTATTTCGCGCAATATTCCAGCGAATTCCTGCCGTCACTCATCATTAGCCGGATCGTGCTCGGCTGGTTCAGCCACTCGACCTTTACGATCTGTTTTGGCGCCGCCCTGGGGTATGTCCGGCACACGCGGGTGCGCTGGCTCCAGATAACGGTTCCTCTCCTGGGCTATTGCTGCGCCGTAGGGCTGCACAGCGTTTTCGATTTCATCAGCTACTTCGCCAATGCATTGCAGAACGCCTATCCCGATAATGCTTCTATTGCCTCAATCGCGCTGATTGCTATTATTGGTGATTATATCCCACCTTTTGCTGCGCAGGTGATTCTGCTCTACGTCCTGATCAAAGCTCTTGTGCACGAGGAAGCTGTTATCCGTGAATTTCTGGCATCAGAAGTCAATGATGGGGTTGTGCTTGTCGATGAGTATGTTCTCTTGCAGGATTCGTTCCAGCGCACACGGGTTGAACGCTCAATCCTCCGCCGCTGTGGCGTCAGGCAGTGGCTGCGTATCAGAGCACTTTATCAGACGGAGATTGGCCTGGCTTTTCGCAAGTGGCATGTCAGCATGGGGGATCGCCCGAAGCTCGGCTACATGCAGCCGGAAGACGCCTACCGTCGCCGGATCAAACGCCTGCGCAAGGAATTCAGCCGGCACCTGCGGCAGTCGGGCAAAGAGGGAGTGGGAATGCGCTAGCTGACGGTGATTTTTCGGGCTTGACACCTGTCCTTTTTGCATGCTAGCATGAGCGCGGGCTTCCTCTAGAAGAGGCATCAGGCGGGAATGAGAGTGGAAGAGAAAACTTTTTAGAGGGCATCGACCCGGCCATCCACGAAAAATTGATCGTGAGTAGGATAGACACATGAACATTGCATATAGTATGTACAAAGAGGTACACCTATGCCAACATCGGTAAAAATGCCACGCCTGGGAGAATCGGTGGCTGAGGGAACCATTGGCTCCTGGCTTAAAAAAGAGGGGGATTACGTCGAAAAGGACGAATCGCTCGCTGAGATTGTGACCGACAAAATCAATGCTGAACTGCCCTCACCGGTTGCTGGTCGCGTGAGCAAAATACTAGTCCAGGCCGATGAAACCGTGCCAGTCGGCACAGATATTGCTCTGATCGAAGAGAGTGCTGATATTACCGCTGCACCTGCTGCGGCTTTGCAGGAACCACAGGCGCCGCCATCAGCGACACCTGTTCCCTCGACCGCCAGCGAACAGGCACGTCCCGCTGAGCCTGTTGCTCTGAAGGCAGAGAGGCGGGAAGCGCGGGAGGATCGAGAGGATCGGGAGAATGGCTCCAGAGCGGCTCGTGAGCAGGGTGGCGAAGAAGAGCGTCAGCGTATTTCTCCTCTCGCCAGGCGTCTTGCCCGCGAGCACGGCATTAACCTTAACGATATTGCCGGCACTGGCATCGGCGGGCGTGTGCGCAAAGAAGATATCCTTGCGTATCTCGCGCAGCGCCCGGTGGCTCAGGCGGCGGCTCTTTCCGCGCCTTCCGCTCCATCTGTTGCTCCTGCTCCCTCGGCTGCTCCTCAGGATGTACCGTTTACACAGGAAGTACCTGTATCATCCTCTCAGCCTGCGATTGCTGCTGTAGCTGGACCTGACGAGCAGCTCATCGAACCTGATCGCATGCGTCTGGCCATCGCCGAGCATATGGTGCGCAGCAAGCATACCGCGCCGCACGCCACAGCCGTGATCGAAGTCGATATGACTGCTATTGCCAGGTGGTTAGAGAAGAACAAAGAAGAGTTCAAACGCCGCGAAGGATACAGCATCAGCTATGTACCTTTTGTGATGAAAGCTGCCTGTGCTGGATTGCGCGCAGTGCCAGAAATGAATGCTTCCTGGACCTCTGACAATAAAATCGTGCTCAAGAAGCGCATCAATCTTGGGGTCGCTGTTGCCACTGATGCCGGGCTGGTTGTGCCAACCGTGTATGATGCCGACCAGTATACCCTTGCCGGGCTTGCCAGGCAGGTCAATGCCCTCGCTCAACGCGCGCGCGCCGGCAGGCTCACCGTTCAGGATATGCAGGGGAGCACCTTCGTCGTGAATAATACCGGCGTATTTGGTATACTATTATCAACACCGATTATCAACCAGCCGCATGCGGGCATTCTTGCTATGAATGCGGTGGTGAAGCGGCCTGTTGTCACCGAAGATGATGCTATTGCTATTCGTTCTATGATGTATCTGTGCCTGTCTTTTGATCATCGCATCCTCGATGGTGTCGGTGCCGGTGCTTTTCTCAGGGTGGTACGGGAAAAGCTTGAAAGCTACGGCCAGGATGTTGACGTGTATTGAGATGAGAGGTTATCCATCGAATAATAGGAGAAAAAGAGGATTTCTCCCGTATTCTTGAGCAGGGTACGGAAGAGCCGAAAAAGTCAGAAGACATTGCACTAGAGGAAAAATTCATGACTACCGTTATTCCTGAGCGCCGGCCTGAATGGTTGAGAGTACGCGCGCCCGGCGGAGAAAATTATCGCAATCTGAAGCAGTTGATGCGCGGTCAGGCGCTCCACACGGTCTGTGAAGAGGCTCGCTGTCCCAATATTGGCGAGTGCTGGGGGCATAAGACGGCCACCTTTATGATTCTGGGGCGCATCTGTACGCGCAGTTGTGGCTTCTGCGCTGTAGAAACCGGTCGTCCGCTCGGCCTGGACTGGGAAGAACCCAGGCGAGTTGCTGAGGCTGTACAGAAGATGGGATTGCGCCATGCCGTTGTCACCTCGGTGAACCGCGACGAGCTGAAAGACGGCGGCGCCGCTGTTTTCGCCGCTACTATTCGCTGGATTCGGCGTCTCACCCCCGATTGTAAAGTCGAAGTGTTGACTCCCGACTTCAAAGGTGTCTACGACGCTCTGAAAGTGGTCATCGACGCCCGACCGGATGTCTTCAACCACAACGTGGAGACCGTTCCCCGGCTTTACAGGCAGGTCCGCCCGCAGGCGATCTATCCGCGATCATTGCAGGTGCTCAAATGGGCAAAGGAGATGAATCCGGCGGCGCCGACAAAATCCGGCTTCATGCTTGGTCTGGGTGAAACGTGGGATGAGATTATCCAGGTCATGCATGATTTGCGCGAGCACGAAGTCGATATTCTGACTATCGGCCAGTACCTGCGCCCTTCGTTCCAGCATCTACCGATTCAACGCTATGTCCCGCTGGAAGAGTTTGCTGCTTTAAAGGAAGAAGCCAAGAAGATAGGCTTCAAACATGTTGAAGCGGGACCTTTTGTACGCAGCTCATATCATGCTCGTGAACAGGCTGACGCGGCTGTTCAGGCAAAATGAGGAGTTCCTGTGAAAGCGCGTATCAATGATATCGAGATTGCATATGATGATCATGGCGTTGGTCATCCGTTGATCTTCCTGCATGCGTTCCCGCTTAATCGCGGCATGTGGAGCGGGCTGATTACCGCGCTCCTCAGCGATCAGCGTTACCGCCTGGTTGCGCTCGACTGGCGGGGCTTTGGCGAGAGCGAGGTAGGAGTAGGGGACGAGATCTCCACGATGGAATTGCTGGCCGATGATGTGGCCGGACTGATGGACCGGCTCGGCATGCAGCAGGCCGCGCTCTGTGGTCTTTCGATGGGCGGCTATGTCGCCTTCGCTTTCCTGCGCAAATATCCCCAGAGAGTCAATGGCCTGATCCTTGCCGATACGCGCCCCACACCCGATACAGAAGAGGGCCGGGCCAACCGTGAAAAAGTCGCGCAACTGGCCCTCAGTCAGGGACCGGCTGCCATTGCTGATCTTCAGATCCCGAATCTGCTCTCCAGTACCACGCGGCAGCAGCATCCCGAAGTCGAAATTCAGGTGCGCCAGATGATCAATGCCGCCACACCCTCCGGCATTGCTGCCGCCTCGCGCGGCATGGCGCAGCGTGTAGATGCCACTGATCTGCTGGCAGGCATCACCTGCCCGACACTTGTCGTTGCTGGCGAGGATGACCAGCTTACTCCGCCGTCTGTGGCGCGCGACTATGCCAGCAAGATCCCCGGCGCTCACTTTGCGGCCATTCCTCAGGCAGGACATCTCACCAACCTGGAGCAGCCTGAGGCGTTCCTGGCGACTGTGCGAGCCTTCTTACAGACAGCTCTTTGAGCGCAGGAGCCTGCAATGGCAGAGCCGCAAGCTCCCTCGTTTGGCACACGTCAAACGCCAACATTATTTTTCTGCATCACTGACCCTGCCGGCGGCTCAGGTATCTGCGTCTGCATCCTGGGCAGCGCAAAGCCGCGCCAGCCCGGCTCTTCAAGCAGCGGCGGACCAATCACCAGGCCGACCAGCACTGCCAGCACATAAGCGCCAAGACCGTAGACGCTTTGCAGGTTGAAGAAGCGTGCTGAAAAGCCCGATACATCCATCAACGCCGAAGCCAGTACCATGACCAGTAGTGGCAAAAGCAGGGCTATCAGATACCACTGCACGCCGACTTTCACCCGCACCATACGCAGCAGCAGTTGTTTTACTCCGCTCCAGCCTTCGGTGACGGCGCTCATGATGAAACCTGCCCCAATTGGACCGAGCGAACCGAGCAGAATCCAGCCATTCACGGCCAGGCTGCTGATATCCTTGCCGGTAGAGAAAGGCAGCAGGCCGATGCCGCCATCTTTCGATAAGATCAACGGCAGCCACAGCAGCCATGAGATGGCGTAGGCCAGCACAAAGTAACAATACTGTCACAGCCTGAATCTTTTTTGCATTCTATGCTAGAATAGAACTCACCGATCAACCAGTCCATCATGAAAGGTAGACAGACGTTGCAAACTTATCAGAAACGGACAGAGATACCAGCCGAGTATACCTGGGAACTTGAAAGCATTTTCCCCGACAATCAGGAGTGGGAGCGCGAGTTTCAGGAACTCCAGAGCCGCCTGCCGGAACTCGCCGCACTGCAAGGAACGCTTTCTCAGAGCGGCCAGGCGTTGCTGACCGTGCTGCAAAAGCGCGACGAGGTAGCCGAACGCCTTGAGCGCCTCTACGCCTATGCTTCCCTGCACAAGGATGAGGATACTACGAACAGCACCTACCAGGGCATGGCTGATCGCGCCATGCAGCTCTATGTACACCTATCAACTGCGCTCTCCTATATCGAGCCGGAGATCCTGGCGCTCCCTCAGGAAACGCTCGATGCATTTGTCAACGAAACACCGGGCCTGGCCCTCTACAAACACCAGTTAGATGATCTGGGACGGCAGCGCCCGCATGTCCGTTCTGCTGAAGTCGAGGCGGTGCTGGCGGCTACAGGCGAGATCAGTGATGCTCCTAACAGCATCTTCTCAATGATTGAGAATGCTGACTTGAAACTGCCGCTGATCCGCGACGAAAAGGGAGAAGAGGTCCAGTTGACTCAGGGGAACTACCTGGTCTACATTCGCAGTAAGGACCGCCGCGTGCGTAAAGAGGCATTTGAGGCATTGCATGGCACTTTCCTCAAACAGCGCAACACGATTGCCGCCACGCTCTCAGCCCAGATCAAAACCGATCTCTTTCACACATGCCAGCGTAACTACCAGACCTGCCGCGAGCGTGCGCTGGCCCGCTACAATATTCCTGTCAGCGTCTACGACAATCTGGTAGCGACGGTCAACGAGCATATTCCGCTGCTCAACCGCTACTTGCAGTTGCGTAAACGCATGCTCAAACTCGACGAACTGCACATGTATGATCTGTATGTGCCTATCGTCGAGGAAATTGGCGATGAGATCAGCTACCCGCAAGCCCGCGAGATGATCACGGCTGCTCTCGCTCCTCTGGGAAACAACTATGTTGAGATCTTGCAACAGGCTTTTACCCAGCGCTGGATTGATGTTTTTGAGACGCCGGGCAAGCGTAGCGGCGCCTATAGCGGGGGGGCATACGGCACCCGTCCGTTCATCCTGCTCAACTGGCAGAATAAACGCGAGAGCATGTACACGCTGATCCACGAACTGGGCCACTCGATGCATTCCTACTTCACGCGCAGCAAGCAGCCATATCCTTACGGAGACTATACCATCTTCGTCGCCGAGGTGGCCTCAACGCTCAACGAGAGCCTGCTGACCGAATACCTGCTGAAGAATACGAGCGAGCGCGCCGTGCGTCTGGCCCTGCTCAACCATTCACTGGAAGATATTCGCGGCACCCTCTTCCGCCAGACCATGTTTGCAGAATTCGAGCAGCAGATTCACAGCAAAGCGGAGCAAGGCGAACCGTTGACCGCCGACACGCTCTCGGCAATGTACTATGCACTGAATGAGAAATACTATGGCTCGCAAACGTTTGTCGATGAGCTGATCAACGTTGAGTGGGCGCGCATCCCGCATTTCTACTACAACTTCTACGTCTACCAGTACGCAACCGGTATCTCAGCCGCCATTTCCCTGGCGCAGCAGATTCTCCAGGAAGGCCAGCCGGCGGTAGAGCGTTACCTGCAATTCCTGAGTTCAGGCTCGTCTGACTATAGCATCGAACTACTGAAAAAAGCCGGCGTAGATATGACCACACCCGAACCGGTACGCCGGGCTTTCCAGCTCTTCGAGTCGCATCTCAGCCAGATGGAAGATCTGCTGAGCTGAGTGGTAGACAAAAAAGTGGGGCCGGGAGGGCGTTGCCCTCCTGGCCGGGATTCGGCAGTGTTTCCTATAGGCATTAACTCAATCGAGAAGGAGGCCTGGGCAGCACACCCCTGGCTCCTTTTCGGTGCTACTTTTTCCTCTGTACTACCTTTGCATAGAGCTGCTTTG
>JADBKA010000410.1 GCA_014896635.1 Ktedonobacteraceae bacterium | reverse complement strand
TGTTGTCAAGACTGCCTTTTGTCGGAAGCTTCCCCCCCCCGTCTCCCAGCAAAGGACCGCGCCTTCCTCCCCATGCATGAATGCAGGGGACTCCTGGCGCGGTCCGTTGAACGAACTGACATCACTCGTGCTTCCCTGGCGGCATGCGCCAGCTTCCTTTCTGTGCTTTTTTAAAAAGAGACCTGTCGCTGGCGTATACTGTGCCGGCGGGCTTTGGCACGATTGCCACAACTGCTCATACTGCACCAGCGGCGGCTATGATTCTTACTGGTATCTAAAAACAGCCATCTGCAATCATCAGCCGCACAGATACGCACCAGCGGCAGATTATCGGAGGTCAGCAAATCAGCAGTCGCCCGCACGACGGGCCAGAGTACACTCTCCAGAGCTTCTCCCATGCCTGCCCAGGCCCACCTGAACTGCTGTCCATCCTGGATAATGCGCGCATGCTCCATCGCCTGCGCCAGTTGTGCGTTTATGCGCTGCATATCCTCTCCTGGCGGCTCGCGTTCCTGTGTCACTGCCACGAAGATACGAAAGATCGCTTCGCGTACTTCCCTTACCTGGTGCAGCACAGCAGAAGCTTCGTGTGGAGACGCTCCCGCCAGTTCAAGCAGCCGGTGAGCAGTCGCTTCTAACAGAATCTGCGCCTGCTGTCCCCAGGCCACAAGATCGCCATAAGTGGCTAAACGATCAAGCGGACTGGTGGCACGATCATCCACCGTGTTGACAAAGTCCAGGCAGAGCTGCCCACCAGAAAAATCAAACTTCCACTCCATCTTCTTATCCTACCACATTCTGTTTATCCTACCACCTTCCACACTAACCGTCAAAATGCACTTGACAGGTTAGTTCAGAGTAAGTATAATCTAACTAGTAAAAACAATTTAGCTGGTTAATTTATTGCAGGGCGGTTCGATGAGTGGGAGGGCAGAAAGTAACAACAGGCAAGGCGTTTCTGCATCTACCAGGTATAGCAAGGAGAAGGATAACGATGTATTCGCCGTTTCAACTCGAACAGGCCAGCCGTTTACAGCACGCTGAGTATCAGCGCAATGCTGAGCAAGAGCGTCTGGCTCATGCCGCGCTTAGCGGTCAGCGGCTACAACAGAGAGTCGCACATACGGACGGACAAACGTTGCTGGCATGGGCTGGCAGAACTGGCACTGCTCTGGTACAATGGATGTACCGGCTAAAGCGCAGCGGTACAGCCGGGAGATGGAGAAGTCTCTCGCTCATGCCTCGCCAGCAGCGCCCTGTTTCCCACAGATAAGGGCATCCTCCACGCCCTCAACAGCGTGGATGCGCAAAGAGAGGGGACTTCTCATGGAATGGCTCATTTTGCTCATCATATTGATTGTGTTTGATATTGCAGCACTACGACTGGGCTACGACAGTCGTGAGAGAATGCACAGCCTGGAATGGGAGCGGCGGCGCATGTTCTATACTCCGCGCTCCCCGCATCATTGATAAGCGTCAATTACAACGTGAGAGGAACGCATGCCTGCGGAGAAACTACCTGCCATTGACACGGAAACACAGGATCTGGCGATTCAACGGATAGTGGATGAACCGGTACAGTTCTCGGCCTGGCAGCGCACAGGTATCACCCTGATTTTGATTCTAGTCACACTGATCTGGGGTAGCACCTTCCTGGTCGTACAGCATACCATCAGGCTAGTCGGTCCTTTCACGTTTCTCACCATTCGTTTTGGCATTGGCGCGCTGGCACTGACGCTCATCTATCCGCGTCGCCTGGCGCGCCTGAGGCGCTACGAGCTGCTCTCCGGCTCGCTGCTTGGCGTGATCTTATTCGCGGCCTTCGCCTTGCAAACAACTGGCTTGCAATACACCAGCACCAGCATGGCAGGCTTCATCACCGGCCTGTACGTACCATTCGTCCCGCTGTTTTCGATAGTCCTGCTGCGCCAGTGGCCGAAGACGGGCACGACGCTTGGCATCGTACTCTCATTTCTTGGCCTCACACTGCTCTCGGTGAACGATCACTTTACGCTGACACTCGGCCTGGGAGAGTTGCTGATCCTGGGCTGCGCTGTGGCTAACGCGCTGCATATCGTCTCCATCAGTAAATTCGCGCCGCGAGCCGATGCCATCAACCTCTCGATAGTGCAGATTGCCATAACTGCGCTGCTCAGCCTGATGTGTATGCCACTTGCACACGAACCATTTGTCCTGCCACCGCTGCCAGTCTGGGGATCTGGTCTCTTCATGGGCGTACTCGCCACAGCTTTCTGCCTGGCAGTGATGAACCGCGTGCAGCAGTTTGTCAGTAGTGTGCGCGCCACACTGGTGT
>JADBKA010000095.1 GCA_014896635.1 Ktedonobacteraceae bacterium | reverse complement strand
GGAACGGGGAGCCTCCGCAAACACCTTTTTGCTCTATTGGCAAAGAAGGAGAGTTCAGGGAAGCGATTCGCCCCCGACCCCCCTTTTCTGTTACCAGTCGATATGTGATAAGATATTGGTAGCACTATTTATTTTCCTTGATTTGTGAAAGTCTGTTCTTTTCTTGAAGGATTGGAGGGGAGCAGCGGCTATGGCTGATGCGGAGGCGACTGAACAGTCCAGGACATCCGCCTTATTCCCATCACATGTGAACGCAGTGCATCTGGACCAGATGCTGGATATTTTGCCAGATGCTATTCTGGTTGTTGACCTGAGTGGAGTAATCACGATGGCCAACCGCCAGGCCGAAAGCATGTTCGGCTATTCGCGCAACGAATTAGAAGGTCAGTCCCTTGAACAGCTCTTACCGGAGCGGTTCCGGCAGGATCACCTGACCCATCGCGCCCGCTATGCCGCCGCGCCCCGTACTCGCCCGATGGGGGTCGGACTCCAGCTCTTCGGTCTGAAAAAAGACGGCACCGAGTTCCCCGTCGATATCAGCCTCAGCCCTCTCACTCTTCAGGAGACGCCGCACGTGCTGGCGTCCGTGCGCGATATCAGCGAACAGCGGCGCGCCGAACGAGAGCGTGTACAACAGCGCCAGTATATCGAACTACAGAGTGAGTTGATCAACCAGGCTCACGACGCAATCCTGGTTCTTGATTCGATAGGCCGCGTGCTGCTCTGGAACCAGGGAGCCGAGCGCCTGTATGGCTGGACGGCGCAGGAGGCGCAGGGCCGCCTTGCCCATATTTTGCTCAGAGCGCGCTCTCCCCTCAGCCGCTCGGCACTGGAAGAGCACCTGGAGCGTGAAGGAATCTGGGAAGGTGAACTGGTGCATACCTGCCGCGATGGCCGGACAGTGCTGGTGGAGAGCCGCCAGGCACTGGTGCGCAATCAGGAGGGCCATCCACAGGCCGTGCTGGAGATCAACCGCGACATTACAGAGCGCCGTCGCCGCGAAGAGGCCGCGCAGCAAAGCCACGCCAGAACGGTTGAGCGCCTGTCATTCCTGCAACAGGTGCTCGATGCACTGCCGGCGAGCGTCTATCTTGTGGCTGGCTTGGATGCACGCCTGGTACTCGCCAACCGCTCGGCCAGCCAGCTCTGGGGCGCATACTGGCCTGCCAATCAGCCAATGCGCGAGTTCCTCGTCAACAACCTGATTGAAATTACCGATGCTCAGGGCAAACCTCTCCCTGCCGAGCAGTGGGCAACTTTTCGCGCACTGCGAGGCGAATCCGTTACCACCTACCAGGAATTCATTCATCGTGCCGATGGTTCGAGCCTGCTGGTGCTGGTCAATGCCCTTCCGCTGGGCATGTACACTCCAGAGATCATTGCTCCCGATCCTGCCACGCCGCCGAGCGATCCTCAGGCCGTCTATGCTGAGACCAGACAGGAACAGGAACCGGTGCGCCTGCCTCTGGCGCTGGTGGTCCACCAGGACGTGTCACTGCTGAAGGAAGCCGAATACCTGAAAGACGAATTTATCGGTATCGCAGCTCACGAATTGCGCGCTCCCCTCGCCGTACTGGCTGGTTACGCCGATATGCTGCTGGTGCAGACCGCGCGTGGGCATGGCTCGGCACTGGCCGATTGGCAGCAAGAGGCGCTCCAGGAAATCAAAGTGGCGACAAAGCGGCTCACCACGCTGACCGAAGAGTTGCTGGATGTGACCCGCCTGCAAGCTGGCCGCCTGCTGTTACAACGTACGCCGGCCAACCTGGCGCCGCTGCTCAGGCAGCTTGTCTCCGGCTTGCAGCAGACAACAACCCGCCATCATATGCAGCTCTCCTTACCAGAGACTCCACTGGTCGCCCAGGTTGATATCCAGCGGATGGAGCAGATATTGACGAACCTCATCGAAAATGCCGTGAAGTACAGTCCCCGGGGTGGGGATATCTCCATTGTCCTGCGAGAAGAGAGTATAGACGGGAATAGAACAGCATGCATCAGCGTGCAGGATCACGGCATAGGTATTCCTCGCCACCAGCAATCGCAGATCTTCGGGCGTTTCATGCGTGCCGATAATGTCCAGGCATGGGGAATCAACGGCACCGGACTCGGTCTGTATCTCTCTTACCAACTGGTTGAGCAGCATGGTGGCCAACTCTGGTTTGTTTCAGAAGAAAACAAAGGCTCGACCTTCTTTGTCCGGCTTCCGCTGCTCGAAGACGAACAGCAAAAAGAGCCTTCAACAGCCCTGTGAAGGAGCAAAGTAATGTTTCAGCATATCATGGTCCCACTAGATGGCTCGGTGCTGGCCGAACAGGCTCTGCCTGCCGCCGCCCGCATTGCCAGGCGAACAGGGGGGACTGTCCACCTGTTGCAGGTACTGGCGCCTGTACCCATCTACGATCCATACCTCGCGCAGACGGCAGCCTACCTCAATGAACTTGGCGAAGAAGAAGATGAGGCGGCGAAATATCTTGAGCGCGTTGCCCATACCAAGACACTGGAAGGTGTAAAGACACAGCGCGAGATTCGCACCGGCGTGCCGGCTCAGGAGATCCTGATCTATGCGCAGGCGGCCCACACCGATCTGATCGTGCTGTGCAGTCATGGCTACACCGGCCTCACGCGCTGGGCGCTTGGCAGCGTTGCCCAGAAGATTGCTCGCCATAGCCCCATTCCGACGCTGATTCTCCATCAAGAATCCGCCGACACACTGGCAGTAGAAGAAGCTCGCCCGGCCTGCGCTCTTGTCGCTCTGGATGGCTCAGCACTCGCCGAGGCCGTCCTGGAGCCAGCCGCGCACCTGACCGCTCTGCTCAGTCCACAGGGACAGGCGGGCGTGCTCCATCTCGTCAGAATCGTCAAACCACCGAGTGAGAAAGAGGAGCGCAAGTTCCACGCCTACGATATTAATATCCGCGAGTACAACCAGCGCGAAGCCGAGGAGTACCTGCAAGCTGTTACGAAGAAGTTAGCGGAGGGCCTGGCAAAAGACCTCAATTTGCGGATCAGCCGCTCGGCAATAGAGCAGCAGGATGTCGCTGCTGCCTTGATCGAGACTGCCGAGTCAGGCAAAACTACTGATGCACAACCACCGGAGCGTCACGATCTGCTCGCCATCGCCACGCATGGCAGAAGCGGTATCCAGCGCTGGACGGTGGGCAGCGTGGCGGAGCGCGTCCTCGACGGGACAAAGCTGCCCCTGCTGGTCGTGCGCCCGAAAACTTCGTAGGAACGATCCTGGCGGTCCTGGGAGCACCTTGCCTGAAATGGGGATCACAACCCACGCCCGGCCCCGATATAGTCGGGCATGTCGATGTCGGGGCAGTCCGGGGCAACCCGGCGTGAGTATGATGTCCATGCTGAGTTGCCCTGGTACGTATCAATTCTTCCTGACTCGCGGCTCCTCTATGTTCTCTTCGGAAACGCGCGGAGCGATTTGAAGAGTTCAAGAACATATCCATCGGGGGCCGTGAAGAGTGCGATGCGGGCAAATCCTGCCGGGTGAACATGTGGGGAGGCAAGGGTGGGAGCGCCGCGTCCGGCGAGGTCGGCATAGGCTGCTTCGAGATCATCGACCTCGAAGACAACGACGCCGCGAAAGCCTTCCTGTACCGCAGCGGGTAGAGGAGAGCCAACCGAGGCCGCGAAGTAGTCGGCTCTGAGGAGTTCCAGGCGCACATTGTCTGCATCCAGTTCCGCGTACGTATTGTTCTCGTCTCGAAAGATGGTGGGAAGACCCACGACCTCGTGCCAGAAGCGAAAGGATGCCGGAAAATCGTTGACCAGCAGGCGGAAATCGTTCAGCTTCATCTTCTTCTCCTCTGTTTCTGTGTTTGCGTATCGTTTGTTCAGTTGCCTTAATAGATAAAGTATATCCTCGAAGGAGTACAGAAACCGCCCTCGTTTTGGGGGAAACGAACATCACAGCAAAGATGGCAAGCTAGAGAACCGGTCGAGAATTCCGTAGAGAGTTCTTCTCCTAAAGACCAGGCGTCAGAAAAATGAAAGCGGTGCAATGCTGGTCCTGGCTTGTCTCCATGTGCTGCGAACAGAGAGCTTCCATCAGTGGTGAACCCTCATCTCACTTCCCGGTCTTGACAAAGTTGCTTGAATGGTTCATCATTGTGATGAATGCAAATTCAATTTAGTGATCGTTTATTCAGTCACTACAGCAAGACAAGAGAGCCTCTGCCTCTAAAGCATCGCTCTTGAGAAAGGAACAGCACATGGAATTTCCTCCTTTTCAGTCAAGACAGGAGGTGGTGATTCATGCCCCTCTCCAGGCCGTTTGGGAATTTAATCAAGACTTGACGAACATCGCTGTCTACCATCCCAGGGTCGGGCGGGTAGATCTCATTTCAGGGCAACGTGAGAGAGGCAACGGGGTTGCCTACCGGTGCCACCTCACCGATGGGAAAAATACGTGCGTGGAAAAAGATCTCGAAGTGGTTCCCATGGAAAGGATCGTCACGGCTTTACCTGAAGATACCATGGGCATTACCAACATGCTGCCAGATTATCTTGTTGAAGCGAGACTGACGCCTGTGGCTTCGCATGAAACAAAAGTGGAATTTCGCCATTATTACTCAACGAAGTCTCTCAAGGCAAAAATCTTTAATATCATCGCAAAAAAGAAGATTGCGCGAGATGGTCAAAATACTCTTGAGGCTATGAAAAGAACGATTGAAAACCGTGTGTCGTCTTCCTTCGAGGGACAAAAGGAGCATGCCGCCTATGACCAGGACGCCTGATCCCATTCAAGAACTGGTAGCGGCTGCTCGGCGCAAGCAGATCCTGGATGCCGCCACCCAGGTCTTTGCCGAAAAAGGTTTTCATCGCGCCACGATCAAAGACATCGCCCGCGTAGCCAGCATCGCCGATGGCACGATCTACACCTACTTTGCCAGCAAAACGGAGGTGTTATTAGAGATTCTCCATCGCCTCAATGAGTCAACGGAACGCGAGCAGCAACTCACTGTGGAGGGTGAGCAGGATCTGCGCTCTTTTTTCACCGCGTACCTGCGCCAGCGCATGGCTCTGTTGTGGCCCAATGCGGAGGTCTTCCAGGCGGTCCTGCCGGAAATGCTGGTCAATGAAGAATTACGCACATTGTATTACCAGCAAGTGCTGGTACCCACCTTCACCATCGCCGAACGCTCCTTGCAGATACAGCGTGGAGCAGGACACGTACAAAGCCTCGATGTGTCCCTCACGGCGCGTGCTATCGCTGGCATGCTTTTGGGTCTGCTGACGCTCCAATTGCTCGGCGACGAGGTGATTGCCCAACGTTGGGAAGACCTGCCAGAAGTCCTGACCTCCCTGCTGTTTGACGGCTTGCAAGCGGGAAAGGAGGCCACACACCAATGAAGCGACCTCTGCATGCTTCCATCAGGGTGAGCCTGGAGATGGGCATGATTGCCTTTTTCATCCTCGCTGCCACGAGCTTGCTGGTGGTGTATCTCGCTGATCCGTCGATCTACGCCCAATCGCTCTCGCTCACATCCTCTCCGGCTGACCGCTACCCTGTTCCAGTGACGCTGTTCCTGGTCGGCATTCTCGCTGTGATCGCCCTGCTTATTCTTGGGGTTGTGCGCCATTGGCGCTGGCTCTTCTGGCTCATGCTCGTTGCCTTTGCCGCCTCCGTCCTCCAGATCCCCGTCACCCTCTTGCAGATGACCGGTGTGTTGCCCTCTTCCGATCCTCTCTGGTACAGCCTGTTTCGCATGGGAGGGTGCGTGGTTGAGCTCGCTCTGGCCGTCTGGATGATCCAGGTCTATCGACGCGAGGGCGTATGGACACAGAGTACGAAAAGGCATGAGCAGTAAGGTGGGTCGATGGGAGAAGTGGACCTGCTTCTCCCTTTGGGCTGTACCCGCAGTACGTCTGGAAAAGCCGAGAAGCAAGGGGAGAACAAATGCACCCATACCCATGGCTGCCCCCAGTCGCACTTTCCGCACAAGAAGAACAGATTGTGCAACGGATACGACGAGCCAGGCTGTTTGTGTTTCTACGCCACCGCCGATGAATTGTTCGACGAATCGCTCCAGCAAGAACTGGTGACTCTCTACCGGGCGAGCAAGCGAGGACACCCACCCATCCCTCCCGCACAACTGGCACTGGCGGTCATCTTGCAAGCCTATACGGGTGTCTCCGACAAGGAGTGCGTTTAACAGAACTCCATATCGACCGGGGCGATTTGAGTAGCCATTTTGTGCGAGAACGGAGTGATGAACTCGAAATCTATTGCAAAGCCTGGCCTGTCTGCGAGGGGAAGCGATTCTCGAAACAGGCATTTATCCTGGATTGGGACCAGCAGATCATTCGCTGTCCAGCAGAACAGGAGATGCCCTTTGTCCTCGGTGGAGTTGTCCATTTTCCCAAAGATACCTGTGTCCGATGCCCGCTGAAAGTTCCATGTACTACCAGTGCGAAAGGACGTAGCGTGAGCATTCATCCTGATGAAGCTCTGCTCATCGAGTTACGCCAGCGTCAGCAGACTCCCCACGGACGCGCACAACTTCGTAAGCGAGTGGCAGTCGAGCATTCCCTGGCCCATGTTGGCCGATGGCAAGGACGACGAGCTCGCTATCGTGGCACACGCAAGAATCTCTTCGATCCGCGTCGGTGCGCCGTCGTCCACAATTTACATGTTCTGGCTCGTTCCCAGCCCCTCTCTGCTGAACTTCAGGAGGCTGCATGATTTCTCGACCGGTTCTCTAGAGGTCGGTCATGATGAGATTTCCCTCTGCTCAAGCGGGACACGGCCTTGAACAGCTCAAACCAGAGCAGGCTGGCGATGCCGGCTCCCAGGCCCAGAGCCAGGTCCAGCGGATACAGCAGCGCGAAGCCGAAAAGATCGCGCAGCGGAGGCAGGTAGAGTACAAAACCTAGCAGAGCGATGGTCCCGCCGATAATCCACCAGAAGGCAGCGTTGTGCGCGCGCACAGTCTCAACGATCAGCCGCGAGTGCGAACGGTTGACGAGAATCAGGCCCAGATTGCCGATGACGAGCGTGGCAAAGCTCAATGCGCGCACAGACTGCTCGTTCAGTCCGCGCGCCATGCCGGTGAGCAAGACTACCAGCACTACCGCCAGAATGCTCAGCCCCTGAAGCAGGCTGATCAGTATAGCGCGCATGCCAAACAGGGGTTGCGCGGGATCACGGGGAGGACGCTGCATCAGGTCGGGCGCTTCCGGCTCCGCTTCAAAAACGATGGAGCTGGCCGGGTCAATGATCAATTCGAGGAAGACGATATGCACCGGCATCAGCACCAGGGGCCAGCCAAAAAGCAGCGGCAGCAACGAGATGCCGGCAATCGGCACGTGAATAGCCAGCACATAGGTCAAAGCTTTGCGAATGTTCTCATAGATGCGCCTGCCAAGCCTGGCCGCCTGTACAATCGAGGTGAAGTTATCGTCGAGCAAGACCAGCGCTGCCGCCTCACGCGCGACATCGGTTCCTCTTTTCCCCATTGCAACGCCGATATGTGCCGCTTTGAGTGCCGGAGCGTCATTGACGCCATCGCCCGTCATCGTCACAACTTCGCCATTCGCCTTGAGCGCCCTGACCAGCAGTAATTTTTGCTCCGGCACAACTCGCGCAAAGATATTCACCGTTTTGATGCGCTCTCGCAGTTTTTCTTCGGGCATCGTCTCCAGATCGTGTCCGGTCAGGTAATGTTCGGCTGAGCGCAAGCCAATCTGGCGTGCAATGTACTGTGCGGTCGCCGGGTAATCGCCGGTAATCATCACCACGCGAATACCGGCAGCGTAGCACTCCTTAATGGCAGCAGCGACATTCGCCCGAATCGGGTCGGCCAGACCGACGAAACCTACGAACTCAAACTGAAAATCATGCTGATCAGGCGGTAGGGATGTATCGCGTTGAAAATACGCCCTGGCAACACCCAGGACGCGCAGGCCATCGCCTGCCATAGCAGCAACCTGCTTGAGCAGCTCTTCCCGCACAGGCTGGCTAAGGTGGCAGAGATCAAGGATAGCCTCAGGAGAGCCTTTAGCAGCGATGAGATAGCGGTTCTCCTGGCCGGGCGCCTGCCAGACGTGTGAGAGTGCTAGCAAATGCGGCGAAAGAGGATACTCACGCATAAGCGTCCAGTTGCTATGCTTATACTCAGCGTCGCTCAGGAAGAGCTTACCGGCCCGATGCAAGGCGCGTTCCATCGGATCAAACGGATCACGCTGGCTGGCGAGCACTGCCAGTTCCACCAGGTCGTGGAAACGCTCTGGCAGAGACCCCTGTTCGCGCTCATGCTCCTCCAGATTGAAGCTGGCGCCATCGGCAAAGAGTTGCTGCACGGCCATGCGATTCTCGGTCAGCGTCCCCGTCTTATCGACGCACAGTACCGTTGTCGCACCAAGCGTTTCAATGGCCGGCATGCGCCGCGTGAGTACCTGCTGTTTAGCAATACGCCAGGCGCCCAGGGCCAGGAAGATCGTCAGCACAACGGGGAACTCTTCCGGCAGCAGCGACATCGCCAGTGTGATTCCGGCCAGCACGCCGTTGAGCCAGTCTCCTCGCAAAAGACCGTACAGCACAACCACCAGCGTACACAGCAGCAGACTGCTCACCGCAAGCAGGCGCACCAGCCGCCCTGTCGATTGCTGGAGCCTGGTCTTTTCAGTCGTCACCGTTTGCAGAGCTTTGCCGATCTTGCCAAGCTCCGTATCTATGCCGGTCGCCAGGACGCGCGCAAAGCCCTGTCCCTGCGTGACCAGTGTGCCGGAAAAGACAAAAGGCAGATCATCACCACCGGCAGCACCCATCTTCCTCGCCTCAACTTCAGTATGAGCCGCTCGCTTGCGTACCGGCACCGACTCGCCGGTCAGCAGCGATTCGTCGGCGCTGAGGTTGATGCTCCACAGCAGCACAGCGTCAGCGGGAACGCGGTCTCCTTCGGCCAGCACAACAATATCTCCACAGACCACCTCTCTGCCCGCAATACGCTGCTGCTCCCCATCACGGATAACGAGCGCACGCGGACTGGAGAGATCACGCAGAGCATCGAGCGCCCGTTCGGTTTTCTGCTCCTGATAAAATGTGATACCCATGATGACGAAAATCGAGCCGAGCAGCACCAGCGCCTCTCGAATATCGCCAAGCAGTAAATATACAGCTCCGCCAGCAAGCAGGAGCAGGAACATCGGCTCGCGCACGATATCCAGCGCTATCGTGAGCAGCGAGCGTTTCCGCGCGGAAGGCAGCTCATTGTAGCCGTCTTGCTGCAAGCGCTCGCGGACCTCGGATGCGGAGAGTCCGCGAATTTTTGTGATGTCAACAGGGATGGATTCGCTTCCCTGGCGCTGTTGCGCCGATAGAGTCGCCATAAAAATAGAACCTCTCCAACTATTTTGCACTTCCTCTACCAGATACGAACAGGCATAGCCGCCGGTTGACAGGTTCGATACGCGGTAAAGCAGGAATCTGGCGCCCCCTGAGGATCACTGCTCGCTCTTTTGCTCTGCCAAAGAATTTGATATGATGTGTGTACAAATTGTGAGGAAAAGCAGGAGAGCCGTGATAACATTGTGATCTCGTTCGTGTATATTCTTAACCATCAAAGCAGGGGCCTGGGAGCATCCTCTCTGGCGGAGTTCAAAGGAGTCCTTTTGCTTCTTCGTTCCCTGGAACAGGAGAACATCCATGCGTTACAGAATTTCATTTTTGCATCTGGTCACACCACTGCTGCTGATCTGGCTGATTCTTGCCGCCTGTAGCAATGGCACAACTACCGCGCCACCAGCCACACAGGGACCACAGACAGGTACGGCGGCAACGCCTACTACGGTGGCAACAACTCCCGGCAGCGTCGAGACCGGCACCCCTGTTCCACCGGCAAACATTCAACCGACGGGTACGGGCTACCCGATTCGCGTCTACTTCTCGAAATTTCCCGACTCGCTTAACCAGTTTGACAAAGTGTTCCCGGTTGAGCGAACCTCGCCGACTGTGATGGTCGGGACATATGCGATCCAGCTCTTGATTGCCGGACCAACGCCAAAAGAATGGGACTCCGGCTACTTCTCAGAGCTGAACAGCAGCCTGACCGGCCCATCAAATTGTAAAGGAGCGCGCCCGGTAGGCGGCCCTGACTTTACATTGACGATGGATGTCAAAGGGACACAACCACAACCGGGAACGTTTACGCTGCGCTTCTGTCGCACGGTAACAACGGCAGGCACAGGCGCGGACGCCCGCATCCAGTCGGAAATTGTGGCGACGCTCAAGCAATTTTCCAGTGTGAAGGATGTTGTGATTCTGACAAAAGATGGGCATTGCTTCGGGGATATGAGCGGCAAGGATGTGTGCCTGTCCTGATGCCGCTGCCCCGGCAGTGTCATAAATAGCAAAGGAGCAAAACAATGGCACTTGATATCGCTTTACAGAAGGCACGTCTGGAGACAAAGCTCGCAGAGGTGCAGGCACATATTCGAGAACAACACGCAGCCGCCACCCGCGAGAGCGGCGAAGGCAGCGGCATTCCCGATCTCGAAGAAGTGGCAGCCGACCTGGCAGCCAGGCAACTTGAACAATCCGAACTTTTTGGCGAGATCACGCTGAGCAACGAAATTCAGGCAGCGCTCAGGCGAATCGAAGAAGGAACATACGGGCGCTGCATCGAGTGCGGGCAGCCAATCGCGGAGAAGCGCCTTGAGGTGCTACCCTGGGCCTCACTCTGCATCAAGGACCAGGAGCGACTGGAGCGCAATCAGCCAGCCGGCCTGTCTGCTGTGGAAGAGTAGCATAATGGGGGAAGCCCAGGAGTTCAAAACCCTCCTGGCCCTTCCCTTTTTCTGTTCCCTCGAAAAGAATAATGAGCACGCATTAACGACGAGGAGAAGCGCACGATTTGCGTACAACCAGTGATGTCGGCAGTTCCACGTGGCTATGCTCTGGCTCCTCACCATCAATTATCTTCAATAACATGTGCGCAGCAGCTTTGCCCATCGCTTTCAAGGGCTGGTGAACGGTAGTGAGCGGAGGCGTCATCAGTGCAGATGAAGGAAGGTCATCAAAGCCAATGACACTCATTTGCTGTGGAATAGCGAGTCCATGCTCATAAAGAGCAAGATATACTCCGGTCGCCTCCAGATCGTTACTGGCAAAAATGGCGGTCGGCGGCTCAGGTAAGGCCAGTAAAGCGTGTGTTTCCCGGTACCCCGATTCCGGCAGGAAGTCTCCTTCACGCAGCAAGGCCGGATCGAGGGCAATACCGGCTGCTTGAAGCGCCGCCTGGTAGGCGGCTACTCGCACCCGCGCTGCCATGACAGAGGGAGTACCGCTGATCATAGCAATACGGCGATGTCCCAGTGAGAGGAGATATTCCATCGCCGCCCAGATGCCGGCCCAGTTCGCCGCCCCAACAGAGGGAAACGAGGCATTGCTCTCGCTACGGTCGTCGATGATCACAAAAGGAATACGATGGTGGCGCAACTGGTCTACAGCTTTAGCAGTATCATAAGGGATAAGGAGCAATACGCCGTCCGTCGTCTTATCCAGAATGGTGGTCAGCCACTGCCGCTCGCGCTGTACCTCATTGCCCGTCGTGGAAAGAACCATCCGCGTCTGTGCCTGGGTCAGTACCTCCTCAACTCCACTGACTACCAGGGAGTGGTAATCCCCGTTAAGCGATGGGACTACAAGGTCGATCAGGCCATTCAACTTACAAAATCGTTTTCGTCATAGTACGTGCATATTGTATCAGAGCGCCTCACAAAAGATCAACTCTCTGATACTCCCTTGCGTTCAGATACGCAAGATGCGCAAGCGTCTTGCCAGTCCCACCACCAGCGGGACGGATCTCGACGGGTATCAAGATTTCATACCATGGTGCTTCTCTGAAAGCAACATGGTATGAAGCATGACACTACCAGCAAATCTGACTTTACAAGGAGAGCATTGGCGATCTCCCCGCTATATATTAACACTTTCTGGCGAAAACATTTTCGCCTCTATTCGCTGGCGTAACTTTAACTTTCCGACCCGCCTCCACCTCTTGACAAATGAATACTACCAGCTATAATTAATAAGTAGTTCGTCTGTTTATTAATTGAGGAGAGCCAGTGGCACGCACCGTTAAACCAGAAGCATTTGCCGCAAAGCGCCGAGAGATCCTGGAGGCGGCTTACCGACAAATTTTTACTAAAGGCTATGAGCGCATGTCGATCCAGGATATCCTGAACGATATTCAGATCTCCAGCGGGGCTTTCCATCACTACTTCAACTCACGCAACGCACTGTTGGAAGCGATCATCGAATATATCAGGCAGGAAACAGAAAAACCGCTGCTTCCCATTCTGCATGATCCTCACCTGACCGCCATCGCAAAACTCCAGGGCTTCTTCGATATGCTGGACCGTTTGAGGATCGCCCACAAGGCCGATGTAGCCAGGCTTGGGCGCGTCTGGTACAGCGACGATAATGCGCTCATCCGCCTGAAAGTAGACGAAGCGATTTTCCAGCAGCGCGCGCCAGTGCTCAGCGAGATAGTTCGTCAGGGCGTTCGGGAAGGTACGTTCACGACTGCCTATCCTGAGAAAGCCGGCGAGGTCATCATGTCCCTGCTCCAGGGCATGGGCAACATCCACGCCAGGTTACTCCTCTCAGCAACGCAGGAACGCGACAACCCGCGCCGTATCGAAGAGATCGTTAAAGAGGTCGTTACTATTCACGCCGTCTATATGGACGCGATAGAGCGGTTATTAGGCGCGCCTTCCCATTCCTTCTACCGCACCGATGCTGAAACGGTGAAGGTCTGGGTGACGGCAATACAAGAGGATTGAGATACTATGAGCAACCTTATCATTCCAGCATTACGAAATTTTATGCTTGGCGCCGTCGCGCTAGGAATACTGCTTTTCCTGCCGGCGTGGACACTCAACTACTGGCAGGCATGGCTTTTTATCGTCGTCTTTGGAGTATCAACGGCCGCTATCGGCATCTACCTTTCGCTCAAAGATCCTGAACTGCTTGAGCGGCGCAAGAAAGTGGGGCCGATGGCGGAACAGAGCCTGCTGCAAAAAATTATCATTTCCTTTGCGATAGCAGGGCTTCTTGCACTGATAGTTTTCTCCGCGCTCGATTATCGCTTCGGCTGGTCTGTAGTTCCGGCGTCCGTCTCGCTGATCGGGGACGCGCTGGTCGCGCTTGGACTCCTCATCAACCTTTTCGTGTTTAGAGAAAACCGCTACGGAGCTTCGACCATCCAGACATTTGCAGATCAGCAGGTCATCTCGACAGGTCTTTATGCGCTCGTCAGGCATCCGATGTACATGGGAGTGCTCATCATGTGTATTGGCGTCCCGCTCGCGCTTGGCTCCTGGTGGGGACTCGTGTTTCTCGCGCTCACGGTGCCTGTGCTGATAGCGAGAATTCTCGATGAGGAGAAGCTCCTGGAACACGATTTGCCAGGATATAGAGCATATGAGCAAAAGGTTACACTATCGCCTTGTGCCGTATCTCTGGTAGCATGGAAGCGCAAGGCATAGCCTGGCGACCATCAATAACTTCGATGAGGGGTGCAAGTAACTCATTTATGAAAATCGGAAATTTCCCCGATTTTGGATCGAGCCGCTCTTCCAGAAAAACAAGAGCAAGGAACTTCCCAGTTGAAATCCGCCGTTCGGTTCGATCAAAACTTGAGCAAGGAACTCATAACTCCAGTCTCGATAGATCCCCAATCGAGCAAGGAACTTCTCGCTCAAACGATTGCTGATCCTGCTGTCAAAATATCCCACTTCCCTTGACACAAGAAAAACTCCTCGTGCAGAGTATCAAAAACCAATCCACCCACACAAAGGAGTTGCTTGCTATGATACCCTCTTCTCATCGTTTTGACCAGTCCACCATGGCCTCCCTGCTCGATGCTGATCCCGTTGTCGCCGACTATCGCGCCTTCTTTTCCCTGTTCGATTGGTCTGTGGTTGATCGCTGGCAGGCGCAACGTTCTCGCTGTTGCGGCTCCCACGGCCATCCTCTCACTGCCTCCCTGAAAGCGTTTCTGCTCCGCATCAAAGAAGGTTTGCTCTACGCCAAGCAACTGCGCGACTTTTTGCGGCACCATCCTCTGCTCGTCATCGAACTCGGCTTTGTGCTCCAGCTTGATCCGAGCGCCGACTACGGCTTTGATGTCGAGCGGACGGTACCCTGTCGCTACTGGTTGGGCGAGAAACTGCGTCAGTTGGATCGCGGCTTGCTCTCCGATCTCCTGGCGGCCACCGTCGCCGCCTTACAGGAAGAGATTCCTGGCCTGGGCGAGGTCGTCGCCTTTGATGTCAAGCATATTTACGCCTGGGTGAAAGAAAACAATGAGCGCGCCTCTGTTCCCGAGCGCTATGACAAAACGCGCATGCTCGCCGGCGACCCCGACTGCCGCCTCGGCGTCAAGCGCAGCACCAACCAGCAGCAGCCTGACGGCTCCACCCGCGAACGAAAAGAACTGATCTGGGGTTATGGCTCCGGCGTGGCGGCGGCTACCACCCCGGATTACGGGGATGTCGTGCTGGCTGAAGACACCCAGCCCTTTAACGAGCACGATATCACCTATTTTCGTCCGCTTTATCAACAAACGGTTGCTGCTCTCAACGCTTTTTCCACGCATCTGACAGCAGATGCCGCCTATGATGCGTGGTATGTCTATGAGTGTGCCGCCCGGCATGGAGGCATCGCCGCCGTGCCGCTCAACCAGCATGGGCATCCGGCCTTCCAACGGACTGCCGATGGCACGCCGCTGTGTCCGCAGGGGCTGCCCATGACGCCGACGTTCCAATTCGCGCATACTTCCGGCTATCGCGCCCAACGCTTCCGGTGTCCCTTCCTGTTTCAGGATATCTCTCCATTGCCGCTCGGAGATCTCTCCTCCCATTTTGTACCACTCCAACTTGCTGAGAATCACATCTTCTGGGGACTCTATACTGATCACGACCCGTTCTTCAAGAATTGTGAACTCGCCTTTCTGAACGCGGCGGCGAACGATCTGATCAAACGGGCGTCCTTTGGGCAAGAAGATATCCACCTTGAACATCGTATCCAGGTGGATCACATTGAATTCACTGCGTTGCTGGATGGCATCCTTGACCATCTCCGCATCTACATAATAGCTCGCTTGCAAGCTCTGGACAAAAGCCGGTACTTGTTCGAGTTGAATTTCCGCAATAATGTCTACATTGGCAGTGGTGCGATAGACCCCATGAGCCAGGCTGGCGACGGCTCCCCCAATGTAGTAATCAATCCCCAGGCGCTCAAGCGTCTCAACGACCGGAAGCATTGCGGCCAGAACTTTCGATTGACTCATCGTGGTCTCCCGGCAAGATAGTGTCTGACCCGATCCACCAGCTCTTTGCCATAAGTTACTTCCACGAACAGGAGATCTCGCTCTTGCTCGCTCGCTAGAGGGTGTGCGCGGGTAATAGCCTGACGGGCTATCTCTATCGCTTCCTCAGACAGAGATAGCCCTAATGTCAGGCGACGCTCTGGAGTGGCTTGACGCAACAATTCGATCTGGACGCGCTCGATCTCCGGGTGTGTATCGCGCGATTGAGTGAACATCATACTTCTCTACTATGGTTTACCATCAGCGGTTGTCGGCCTTTTCGTGATTCGCAAGAGCGCGCTGCTCTTCATGATTATATGCTATTCTCTTTTCAATCCCCGACGGGCTTGAGAGGCCATTCCGACCCAGTTCGTAGGTAATGCGCGCCACGATGCGGTCAAGTTTCAATCCCCGACGGGCTTCTCCTGCCTTTTCGACACTGGAAAACAAAACTGTCAGGAGTGTCAAAGCTCGGTTTCAATCCCTCGCGGGCTTCTCCTGCCTTTTCGACTGCCGCATCTCTAGAATAGCATGAGAGGCCGATCCAGTCAAGCATTTCCGAGAGGCTCCTTTTTCAGGCCGCTTTTTCGTGGTTTCATACGGACAGCCCCTTTCCTGATTGGCCCTGCCACAGCCTGGGGAGCCTTCCGAGAGGCTACGCTCAGCGGCGTGATCACACCCACCTCTCGGAAAACCCCCGGCCCCCATTCCCGCCACCACTCCCCGCTTCTCACACACGCTCCCCACGCCCCCCACGCTCCCCACGCCACACGCGCAGCCGCACATACGCCCGGTCGTCGAACGATACACTGTCTCGCACTAACCCCTTGACCGACCTGTAACGCCGGAATAATAACGGATCTTCACGTAACACCTGCTCCAACTCCCGCTCGGACTCCGCCAGCGTCCCCCTGAGCACAGGATACCCGTCCGAGGCCAGCACGATTGTGGTTGTGTCAGGCGGCAATGGATGCACGACGATCCCCTCATCCGGCACGGCGAATCCGCCAATGGCCGCATACCAGTATTGCCCCCGGTCGGGCCTGTTCTGGAATACCATCTGTCGCCTGATCAGCGGCAAAATAAACTCTCGACCACTGTCATGCTCACGCAGTTCGGCGATGGTCCGGCCCTGCGCGATCTCCGCTTCCAGGAAGAGCGAGCGCGCATTGGCGATGATGCTGTCCACCTCTTTGAGACAGGTGAAGAGCTCGCCGTTGACCAGACTTTGACAGTCCCCCACAAGCCAGATCTCACGACGACTCAGACTGATTGCCACAAATACCGCTATGGCCCGCTGTACCGGATCAGCCTGCACGCTCTCTCCTACTTCGTGCTGCCGGTAAAGATCGCTGATCGCAGCCGTCAGCAGGTCCACCGCCTGGCGGGCCGTCACATCAGCAGGCATGCGCTCAAAGGCGTCCGCGATAGTCTCCGCCGCGATCCTTATGAGGAAGACGAACTCGGATGAGAAACAAGAGGTAAGCAAGCAATGCGCCAATAGGCAGCCAGATGGCATTAGCCAGGAGATTTAGAAGAACATCGTGTATATCTCCCATGTTTTATCTCACCCTCTATGATGGCTCCATCACATTCCATTCCTAAAAATCTTATGTCAATGTGTTTCGCTCATGATGGGAGTATACACAGAAAATTCTGGATCAACTACAAATAAGATATACGTCCTATATGATGGCCGTGCCAGAATCAGGAGAACTTCATTAAAAGATCTTGACAGGAACTCTAGTCATCTTCCTCTTCATCATTCCCTATTTGCTCTTGCTCAGCCCGTGCAAAATCTTCTGTGACATCTTCTATTAACTCGGTAGTAGGCACATTCAGTGCGTTCGCTATCCGTATTAGTGTATTGGTGTTTACAGTGCGATAGGGGTTTCTAAAAATACCTTTGATGGTATTGTAGGAAATCTCGGTGCGGTGAGAGAGCTTGGTCATAGAAAAACCCTTCGCCTCTGCAACCTCTTTGACGCGCAATCTGAGCATAGCTGGCTATCCTTTTTTCCAATTGTACCAAGAGGCACGGCAATAGGGTACTGTGATTCTTCAGATATCTATTGACTGCAAAATAAAAATGATATACTATTATTGATAGCAATTTATTGACAGTAGTGAGAGGGTAGTCTCTCCTATACATTCGAGCTATCGTCAGGAAAGGAGTTCGACGTGAGTGAAGTTGCGCAACTGATGCGGCGCATAG
>JADBKA010000094.1 GCA_014896635.1 Ktedonobacteraceae bacterium | reverse complement strand
GAAAATAATATGCCGCGACTTCGTACTGTTGTGTCATAGTTTCTCCTGTGATGCAGCTCCTCTGGTTAGCCAGGTGGAGCGGATTGATTTGACTTCCCAGTCTTCCTGCCGGTCAGGCTTTCAGAGCGCCGCCGGTAAGACCTTTGATAAACGAGCCTATAACCCTATATCCTCTACATCATAGTCGTTGATACGAATACGCCCGCCTGGTCTCTTAACGCCTATGGGGGACACCCAAACCTCGACAGGGGCCATGCTGGCCCTCTGGATCCCCATGCTTCTGATCACTATTTAGCCGGATTTGATATCACTGGCTTGAAGGCGAAAAAGTTTGCAGGATTCTCGACCAGCATGGCATGTACCGCTGCCTGCGGTACACCCTCTGAGATGAGCCAGGGGACGAAGCGCCACAGGATATAGGTCAACCCTGGCCCTCCGCCGGTCGCCGTCCAGTTCGAGACGCGGGCAAAATCGCCTGACAGCATCAACTGGCGTCCATAGCCCTCTGCGATCAGTCTGCCGAGCAGCGCGATCCGCTCGCGGTCCGACACATACTTCTCTTTGCTCACCTGGTCGTAGATCAGCGAGACTCCGCTATCAAGCAGCGCGCGGTGATAGTCGTACTCCAGCTTGCGGTCAACGTGGCCGAGCGCGATCCTGGCCGGATTGACTCCCTCTTCCTTCAGAATCGCTATTTGCTCCAGTCCCATCGTGCCATTCTGCGTGTGCGTGGAGATGGGCGCACCCGTCATATGGTGCGCTCGCGCCGCTGCTCGCAAGACTTTCTCCTCACCCGGCAGAATGGCGTTCAGACTTGTCGCCGCTTTGATGACGCCAGCACGCACGCCGCTCTCTCCTACACCGTCCGTCACCTCTCTGGCAAATTGTTCAGCCAGTTTATCAATGGTGGCCCTCTCGGTAAAGGGATGCGAGAAGTGATCTTTGTGCAGCCCGGTCGTCATGATAATATGCACTCCAGTCTGCTCTGCCAGAGCGCGCAACTGCTCCGGCCTGCGATTATAGTCGGGGGGCGACATCTCAACAATGGCCTGCCCGCCCGCCAGCTTGAAAAAACCAAGCTCTTTTGCCGCTGCCTCCACTGAGAGCAGGACAAAGTCCTGCTCCTGCGCTTCCGGCGTCCACTGAGGTGGACTGCCTAGCAGATGCTCATGAGCATACGTCACTCCCAGTTGGGCAGGATCAAGCGGCCCCGTCACGGTCATCACCGCTGGCATGCTTCTCTTCTCCTCCCTTTCATTTGTAAATACCCGCTGTGCGGCGAGCCTGCTCCGCATACCAGGTATCAATCATCTTCTCGACGGCGGCACGCTGCTCCTCACTTCCCCCGGCGTTATGACTGGGAAAAACCGGCATGCTGATGCCGCGCTCTGCCAGAGTACGCGCCACCTCTGCTGCCAGAGACTGCATGATGATGCAGGAAGCGATGGTAGAAGCCGAGGCGACTTTGTGCGGGAAGCCGGCAATCGAGACCAGCGAGTCACCCTGTGGTACACATGTGTCGATGACTGCATCGCATACCTCAAACAGCCGCTTTCCGGTGCTGTGGCGCGATCCGCTTTGCTGGCTATGCGCCAGCGAAGTAATGGCAACCGTCTTCAATCCCTGCTCTCTGGCACTGAGCGCCACATCAATGCCCATCGGGTTTACACCGGAGTTGGAGATGACCACCATCACATCGCGTGGATCAAGCCGGTAGTTCTCCAGCACCAGGCGCCCGAAGCCTTCTATTTTTTCCAGGTAGAGCGTCTGCCGCAGCCCTTGATTGCCCATGACGGTTGCAATATATGAAGTTGACAGTTCATGGATGGGTAACCAGCCCGGATAACTGCCGATGCGTGGGAAGGTATCCATTGTGGCAAGAAATGAGTGGCCCGAACCAAAAAGCAGAATCAGACGGTCAGCGGCTATAGCATCGGCCCCCCACTGCGCAACTTTGCAGATCGTTTCAAGCTGCGTCTCTTCTATCTGTTGATACACTTCTTGTAACGCATGAAAAAATTGTTTCGCTCCCATTATGAAATTTCTCCTTTGCTTTTTCCCTGCTAGTTTTAGTTTTCCCTTAAAGATGTATCCACTATTTAGTGGAGAAAAAAGGGAAGCATGGGGAACACTCCCCCGGCCTCCGCCAGGAGGGCGTGCGCCCTCCTGGCTCTCCTGCGAATTTACCGGATGCGCAACTTAACAAAAAGAGAAGGGAAGCCTCCCTTCTCTCCCGTTACGAACGTAACCGACGCTGCCGCCCATAGGCAGAGAGTAGGAGCAGAAGCGTCAGACCGTAGACAATCTGTCGCGCGAACTCTGGCATTTGCAGCGTGGTGAGCAGACTGGTGAGCAGAGTCAATACCAGCGCGCCTGCCATCGTCCCCAGGTAGCTGCCTGCACCGCCGGCCAGCAGCGTCCCCCCGACGACAACGGCGGCCACCGACGGCAGCGTATAGGCCGCCCCCAGATTGAGGAAGACGCGCTGAGTATAGCCAAGCAGCACGAAGCCGCCTAGCGCGGCCAGCAGTCCGCTCAGCGTATATGTAGCGATGAGTAGCCCCGGCACACGCACACCTGAGAGGCGCGCAGTGGTCCGATTGACACCCACCGCAAACAGATGCTTTCCATATGCTGTCCGTTCAAGTACCAGCCACATGAGCAATCCCAGCAAGATCCAGAGAAAGACCACGCCGGGCATGCCGAAGATCAGCGGACTGGAAACCAGGGAGACCATGACCGGCGTGACATTGCCCCGCAAGTTGCCTTGCGTGACGGCTAAGATCAGCCCCTGCACAACGCCGGTCATGCCAAGCGTCATGACCAGTGGCGGGATACGCAGGAAGGTGATACCGATGCCGTTGAGCAAACCAATACCGGCGCCTACGGCCAGCGCAATCACCAGCGCCAGCAGGAGCAGTTCATTATTGCCATCGGCAATGCGATACACCAGTATCGCCCCCAGCGTCACTACAGCCCCGACCGATAAATCGATTCCTTCGCCTCCACTGATGATCACCAGCGTCTGGCCCGCTGCAATGATGCCCAGGAAGGCTGCCAGGCGCAGGATGTTGACGGCCAGCGAGTAGCTGGCAAAACCGGGACGCAGGATGCCGCCAAGCGCAAAGAGTGCTATTGCCAGCAGGAATGCAACCAGAGCAGGCGTCAACTTCACATGCAGTTTCAGATTCAGACGTTTCATCTCGTGGGCCTCCGCAGCAGCGCAACGATGCCGGGACCTGCCAGCGCCAGCATCACAATCAACCCGTTCACCAGCGTCTGCCACCATGTGGGAACGTTGGCAAAAGCGATGATGCTCAGGATGATGCTCAGAATAACAGCCCCGATCAGCGAGCCGGCAACTCCTCCCTGTCCCCCACTCAGGCGCGTGCCGCCGAGCACGACGGCGACAATCGAGGGCAGCGTCATTGCAGCCCCGCCGTTACTGCCACCGGTGCCGATCAGCGGATCGCCCGTTCCCGTGCTCACCACCAGGACAAGCGCCGAGCAGGCCGCCATCAACCCGGCAATGGCATAGGAACTCAGGCGCACCAGCGAGACGGGAACACCGGTGACATACGCCGACATTGGCTGCTCACCGGTCGCATAGAGATAGCGTCCGTAGCGCGTCGAGGCCAGCAACCGCCAGAGCAGCAGTAAAAGCACGATAAGCCAGAGCACCAGCGAGATATCCAGCGGATTCGTTTGATAGGCGTCCATCATCCCCTGCGGGACACTCCCACCGGGACTCGGCATGATCCAGAGCGCCAGGCCAGAAAACACGAAGCTTGATGCAAATGTGGTGACAATGGGCTGAAAGCGTAAATAGGCCACGCAGAAGCCGTTAAAGGCACCCGCCAGCACACCCGCGCCAAGTCCCGCCGCCATCGCAAGTAAGATCTGCGATGGTCCGGCGTTCGTGCCAAGCAAATGCACAATGACCACATCAACGAGCGAGACAATCGCTCCCACCGACAGATCTACTCCCCCGCCAATAATCACTACCGCCTGACCTGCCGCCACCAGCATCAGCGGCAGATAAGATCGCAAATTGCCATTCAAGACCGCCGGCTGAAAAAGGTTTGGTTGCAACGCATAATTCACCAGCACAGCAACAAGCAAAAGCAAAAGCGAAAAAAGGTAGGATTGCCTGGATAGGAGAGATCGCCATGCCGGTGTGGCTACAAGAGCTATTCTGCTCATACTGCCCCCTTTCGTGCCGCACCCATGCTTGAAGCAACCAGGTCAGAGCGCGTCAGAGAATCGCCAGCCAGCTCCGCCTGGACCAGGCCATCGCGCAGGACAATCACACGATCACATAAGCCAAGTAGCTCCTCGTCGTCGCTGCTGTAGAGGAGAATTGTGGCGCCCGCAACACGCAAATCGGCGAGAATACGATAGAACTCGCCTTTCGCCCCGACATCCACTCCTTTCGTCGGATCATCGAGCAGCAGCACCTTCGGCTGGCGCAGCAGCCATTTGCCAAGCACGACCTTTTGCGCATTTCCACCGCTCAGACTGCTGACGGGCGCATCGAGCGAGGCCATGACCATATTGAGACGCTGCGCCACCACGCGCGCGTCCTCCCGCGCGCGCTGCATCCGCAACGGCAGACCGTAGCGCAGCCACGAGGGTAGTTGCAGATTCTCCAGAATAGAACGGATGGGCAGCAGTCCCTGCGTTGTACGGTCGCCCGGCACAAAGGCTATCCCCTCACACATAGCCTGCTGGGGATGAGTAAAGTGGACAGCGCGACCGGCAAGTTCAATAGTGCCAGTAAATGGAATAGCTCCGAAGCAAGCCAGCAGCACATCACTCTGGCCCTGGCCGCGCAGTCCCCCCAGACCAACTAGCTCGCCGTCCCGCAACACCAGACTCACGCCGCGTAGCGTCTGCGTGCGCAGGTCTCTGATAGCGAGCCGTACAGATCCTTCTTCTCGCGTCTCTTCACGTTTGAAGATGCGCGATACCACGCTGCTTTCGACCATCATGTCGACCAGGTCGTGCTCGCTGATTTCCTGAATCCGCGCCGAGCCGACAGTCCTGCCGCTGCGCAAGACGGTCACACGGTCCGCGATACGGAAGATCTCTTCCATGCGGTGCGAGATAAAGATAATCGCCATGTCCTGCGCCTTCCAGTCGGCTATCAGCTCAAACAACCGGCTGACCTGGCGCGCATCCAGACTCGCAGTCGGCTCATCCAGCAGCAAGAGTTTCGGCTGAAGGCTGAGCGCCTTCAGGATTTCAACCAGTTGCTTCTCATCAGGGGAAAGGGTGGAGACCAGCGCATCTGGCCGTAGCGCAGCACTATATGTTCCCTCAAAGAGTGCCAGCAATTGTTCGGTATGCGCCCGCACCTGCCTGCCCCTCACCAGTCCCGGCGGCACCAGTGGCTCGTGCGCCAGCCAGATGTTCTCAGCCACTGTCATATCCGGTACAAGGCTCAATTCCTGGTAAACCTCAACAATCCCGCTTTTGCGCGCAGCCTGCGGAGAAGAGAAGCGTATCTCCTGATTATTGAGTAGCAGTTGCCCCTCGTCCGGGGCAACTGCGCCTGCAATAATCTTACTCAGCGTGCTCTTCCCGCTGCCGTTGGCTCCCACCAGGGCCAGCACTTCGCCAGACTGCACCTCCAGATTGCCGTCTGAGAGCGCGGTCACACCCTCATAACGCTTGACGAGATGCCTGACAGCAAGAGAGATCTTCGCCACTGCATTACCACCTGTCACTGGAAGAAGGCTTTCGCCTCAGCATCGGTGATCATTCCATCCATCGTGTATGCTGCGGGCTTATCCTTCACCTGCTCGTAAGACTGGTCAAAATTGTCTTTGCTGACTGTGCCAGGGATAGGCACGTAGAGCGAGTTGTTAAATGGCCCTTTCAGCATCCCGTCTTTCAGTTTCTTGCCTTGCAAGAGTTCTACGGCAATGCGCAGACCGCTGGCACCAACTCCAGGTGGGTTGACCACGCCATACGAGGCGAAGTCGGGACGCGTCTGTTTGACCTTCTGCCAGAGATGGACGTAGCCAGCACGCGCCTCACCCACCATCACCGGCCACTTCGCAGGATTGGCGGCGATCACGGCCTGGAGCGCCCCTTGCGCCATACCGTCTTGCACCCAGACGCCATCAATGTTGGGTTGCGAGGCAAGCAGGTCAGCCATCTTCTGCTGGCCAGTCGCTTCATCCCAGTTGGCATTAACCACATTCAACACTTTAATACCGGGATACTGCGCGAATACTTCTTTGACGCCGTTGTAACGCGCTTCGTTGGCCGGATGGCCCGCGATACCGTTAATCACTACGACGTTCCCCTTGCCGTTCAATTGCTGTGCCAGCCAGCGCGCGCTCATCCGCGCCCATTCGGTCTGGTCAATCACGACGTTGATGGCAGAAGGCGCGGAAACCTCCTGGTCTACTGAGATCACGATCACGCCGCGATCATGCGCCTCTTTGATCACAGGATTGAGAGCCGTCTGCGAGTTCGGGTTGATGATGATAGCATTGGCCCCACGATTCATGAGATCACGGATCTGCTGAATCTGCCCCTGCGCGTCCACATCGGCGCTCTGAACAAGCAGATCTTTCGTCAGTCCCTGCTTCATGTATTCGGCATTGACCGTCTGCATATCCTGAATCATCTGCGTACGCCATTCGCTGCCCACAAAGCCATTCGAGACGCCGATGACAAACGGTCCCTTCGCTCCTCCCTGCGTTGACCCGCCCGGCTGAGCCGGTTGCGAGCCACCGCAGGCCATCAGCAGCGGGATAAGCACAGCTAGCAACAGCATTCTGGGAATGTGCTTGAAATACTTTCCAATATTCAGCGGAGACATTCTACACCTCCTTGTAGCAAACACGCTTTACTATCGCCCCGGCCTACGACGCCGGTAGACATACCTTCGTTGTATAACGCTCTCACATCTCGCTCAGCCGAAGAACCTCCTCTAATAGTGGAATGCGCGGATAGGCGCCAGGCCCGGTAACGGTGAAAGCCGCTGTGTGACAGCCCAGGCGAGCCGCCTCACGGGCAGATCGACCACTGACCAGTCCGGCGATAAAGCCAGCCACAAAGCTGTCTCCCGCGCCGGTACAATCGGTTGCCCGCACAGGGACCGCTGGAATGTGATGGATGGCGCCATCGCCCGCATCACGCAGGCAGCAGCCGTCTGCTCCGAGCGTGAGCACCACCTGCCCGCGCACAACGGCTTGCAGGACATCGAAGATGCGCTCAATCTGCGCCTGGCCGGTCAGTTGCACTCCCTCTTCTCGATTGAGAATAAAATAATCGGTCTCCGCCAGCGCAGGTTGCAGAAAAGACAGGCCATCTCTCTGCCCATTCCAGCAGATATTCAGGACAGTGGTCGCGCCATAGGCGCGCGCTCTGGCCAGTAATGCTCCCACCGCCTCGCCGGTGTATTGCGGCAGCACAAAGACACTACCAACATACACCACCCGCTTGCCTTGCAACCAGTCGTCTGGCACCGCTTTCAGGTCAAACAGCGCATTCGCCCCGTTGACATAGAGAATACTGCGTTCTCCGTCAGGGGCAAGGGTGATTACCGAGGTGCCGGTGCCGGCTTGCGAGTGACGAAGCAGTTTATCAATACCAACGCCCAGTTCCTGCAACTGGTGACGAAACTGCGCGCCAACTATATCTGCGCCGCTATAACCCGCGAGTTCCACGCTCAGACCAAGCCGCGCCAGCACCGCCGAGACACTACCGCCATTGCCGCTGAGCATGAAGTCAATCGCCTCGATCATACGCAGTTCACCAGGCGCTGGCAGTGTTGTCACCGGGCGACACAACACGTCAAATTGCAGATTACCGAAGCACAGGATATCCGCCATTGGTAACTCCGAGAGTCATTGAACGGGACAGCGCCGTCAATTTGTGATATAACTAGAGTAGCACAAACATCATAACCAATATACGTCAGCTATGAAAATGATATCACATATTTTTCAATCCAGAAAGGGATTCCTGGCCAGTTCTGCTCACGATCTTCTCACAGCGAAGCAGTCGGCCAGCAATTCACTGCAATTTCAGGGGAAGGCAACTCTTCCATTGCCGGGGAGGCGAAGTATGCTCTCAGAGACACAGAAAGCGAAGGAAGAACCGCGCTACAGGCAGATTGCCCGCGTGCTCCGTGCGGAAATAGAGGCAGAGCGACAACCGGGCGAGCCGATTGAAACGGAGACGGCGCTGGAACAACGCTTCGGCGTGAGTCGCATTACCGTGCGACGCGCTATCGACGAACTGGTTCACAGCGGACTACTCATCCGCCGGCAGGGCAGCGGCACCTTTGTGGCAAAGCGCAAAGTTTCACAGGAACTGGGCGTCCTGCATAGCTGGACCGAGCGCATGCGCGAACTGGGTCTGGAGCCGCGCACCGTCGATTGCGAGATACTCCAGGTCGTCCCGCCCGCCTGGGTCATTGAGGCGCTGCAACTCGATCCTGCCGCTCCTGAGAGCATTCTGCGCATCCAGCGCCTGCGCTATGCCGACGCAGAACCTATCTCACTGATGGTCGATTACATCCGCATGCGCTACGCGCCGGACCTGGCCGAAAAGGGACTGGAGGGCGAGTCACTCTATGAGACACTGGAGCGGCGCTACGACCTCGAACTGGCACGTGTGCAGGATGCCATCACCGCCCGCCGCGCCTCACACTTTGAGGCGCGCCTGCTTGGCATCGAGCCTGAGGCGCCCGTGCTGTGCGTGACCCGTATTACCTACCTCTCCAATGACGAACCCGTCGATGCCGCCACCGTCGTTTCGCGGGCGGATCGCTATGAGTACCGCGTGAGTGGCCTGCCTCGCAGGCGAAGCGGCAGGCATTAGCCATGCCTACACCTGGTTCAGAGACTTGATTCGTCATAATCTTTTATCGTATGATAGCAACAGGTTATACACAATTCAATCCCGGCACATGAGACCACGTTGTTGTGAGTCAGCATTAAAGAAGGGAGAACTTGTTATGGTACGCATTGGTATGCTTGGCTGCGGCTTTCTGGCGACCTTTTACATGCAGGGACTCGCGGAAGTTCCTGGCCAGCAGGTAGTGGTAGTGTATGGCAGGGATAAGCGCAAAGCTGCCGCCTTCGCCGAGCACTGGCACATTCCTGAGAGCAGTGACGACATGGAAGCCGTTGCAGCCCGGCAGGATATCGACTTGCTGATAATCGCTCTGCCCAACGCGCTGCATCTGCCGGCGGCTCAGCTCGCAGCCCGGCATAAGAAAAACGTCGCCTGCACCAAGCCGCTGGCACGTAACGCCGAAGAAGCGCGCCAGATGCTTGAAGCGGTCAGAGAAGCAGGCGTGCTGCATTGCTATGGCGAGACAGAAGTATTTAGCCCGGCAGTAATGCGCGCGAAGGCGCTGATCGACGAAGGCTCGATAGGCCGCGTGCTCACCGTGCGCTCACGTGAAGCCCATGCTGGCCCACACGCTCCCCACTTCTGGGATGCCGAGCAATCAGGCGGCGGGGCGATCATCGACATGGGCTGCCATACTATTGAAGCTGCGCGCTATTTTATCGGCAAAAACATCAAACCGGTCGAAGTGCTGGCGTGGGGTGATTTGATGGTGCATAAGGACAAAACGACTGCCGAGGATAACGCCGTCGTCCTGCTGCGCTTCGAGAACGGGGCGCTCGGACAGAGTGAGATTAGCTGGACCGCGCGCGGCTCGCTCGACCTGCGCAATGAGATCTATGGGACGGAAGGCAGCATCTTCACCGACGTCACCCGCTCCACTCCCATCCATGCGTTTGTTCGCTCCACCGGCGCGTACCTGCTGGAGAAAGCTGAGTCCAACACCGGCTGGATCTTCCCGCTGCCCGACGAGGCGCGCGTCTACGGCTATCACGAAGAGATGCGGCACTTTGTGGAGTGCGTGGCGCGCAATGAGCAGCCGCGCGAGACGTTTGAGGACGGCTTCATCGTCAACACAATTATCGACGCCGCCTACCGCTCTATGCGCGAACACCGCTGGGTGCCGATTGATCTCTCATAAGCAGCAAAGCAGTCGAAAAGAGAAGAACACGCATGCGAGCAGAGGATATGGCATATACGATTGTGCGACGCGATACGCCGACCATGTACTTCATCGGCGTCACGACGGGCCAGTCGATGATGGCGCGGCTCTTTCCGCTGTGGGCCGGCATCCTGAGACTTGAAGGTGTCCGGCTGGTTGGCGTCGATCTACCGCTGCACGCGCCAGCCGAACAGTACAGGCAGGCGGTAGCGCAGATCAAATATGATCCACTCTCGCTGGGCGCGCTGATCACGACGCACAAAATCGACCTGATGAACGCAGCAGGCGACCTGTTCGATGGCTTCGACCGCTACGCGCAGTTGTGCGGAGAGGTTTCGTGTATCAGCAAGCGAGATGGACAGCTCATCGGCTACGCGAAAGATCCGCTGACCTCGCGGCTGGCCTTGCAGGCGATCATCGCGCCGGGATACTGGGGAAAAACCGGCGCGCATGTCCTCTGTCTGGGCGGTGGTGGCTCCGGCACAGCCATCACCGTCAATCTGCTGACGCAGCCCGATCTCGCGGACAGGCCGGCGCGCATCATCGTCGTCAACCGTTCTCAGCCCGGTCTGGAGAAACTACGCGCCATCGTCGCACAACTGAAGACAACAGGCGAGGTGGAGTACATTCTGAATGAGAACCCACACAAGAACGACGAACTCATGGCCACGCTTCCCCCCGGCTCACTGGTCATTAACGCGACTGGTATGGGTAAAGATCGACCAGGCTCACCGGTTACTGATGCCGGTCTTTTCCCCATGAACGGCATCGCCTGGGAACTCAACTATCGTGGCGCGCTCGCCTTCTTGCAGCAGGCCAGAGCGCAGGAGCAGCAGCGCCGCCTGTACATCCACGATGGCTGGCACTACTTCATCGTCTCCTGGGCCGACCATATCGCCGAGGTCTTTCACATCAAGATCACGCCAGAGCAGCTCGCACAACTGACCGAGCACGCCAATGCCCTGCGTGGCGGGGGTGGGTAAGCACGGCAGAAAGGCAAATATTTTGCTTTGTCATTCGGCATTGATTACCGACCCATGAGACGAGGCGCCGGCATCATCACTCTCGATCTGCTCATCGGTGTCGGCGCCGACCATCAGACCGACAATCTCGCTGTGATTCGTCGCGGCGGCAGGACGCTCTCCAACCTTGCGACCACGCCGCATGACAATGATGCGATCCGCCACCGCAAAAACATCCTGCAAGTTGTGGCTGATGATAATAACTGGCACGCCACGCTCGCGCAGTGTGCGCACCAGGGCCAGCACTTTCATCTGTTCTGGAATGCCCAGTGCAGCAGTTGGCTCGTCCATAATCATCAGGCGCGCGTTCCAGTAGACGGCGCGCGCGATAGCTACCGCCTGGCGCTGACCGCCGGAAAGCAGGCGAATGGGCCGGCGCAGGTCTGGAATGCGGATATCCAACTGATCGAGTACCTTACGGGCCTCTTTGTAGATGTACGGGCGATCCAGGTACTCGAACACGCCCAGAAAGCGGCGGCGCGGCTCGCGTCCCAGGAAGATATTGGCGCCCGCATCCAGATTCTCGCAAAGGGCCAGATCCTGGTAGATCGTCTCAATGCCCAGGCGACGCGCCTCTAACGGCGAGGCAAAACTCACCTCACGCCCGTCGAAGAGGATCTGTCCACCACTGGGCTGATAGACACCGGAGATCATTTTAATCAGCGTCGATTTCCCGGCGCCGTTATCGCCAAGTAATCCTACAACCTCGCCGGCATGAACCTCCAGGCTCACTCGATCGACGGCCACCAGACCACCAAAATGCCTGGAGAGATCTTTCACCTGCAAGATGGGTTGTGTAGCTGCCACGAGTTCTTCCTCCCCTCACTCAGTGATGCGTGCCTTCGCCTGATCTACCAGAACCGCCAGAATGATGATCATGCCTACCGCCACAAACTGCCAGAACGCATCAATGCCCAGGATCACCAGCCCGTTCTGAATCACCGCCAGGATCAACCCCCCGATCACCGTGCCAATGATTGTCCCCTCTCCCCCAAACAGGGATGCGCCACCAATCACGACCGCAGCAATAGAATCAAGCAGGAGTGCATCACCGACATCTGCCGCCCCGTTGGAGAAGCGCAGCGTGGCAAGCACACCCGCCAGCGCCGCCAGGAAAGAGGAGAGCATGTATACCTTGATCGTATGCGAAACCACAGGAATACCGGCCCGCAGCGCGGCCTCACGATTGCCCCCAATCGCATAGGTGTGCTGACCAAAGCGCGTATGCGCCAGCAGCCAGTAGCAGATGACGATAAGCAGCACCATCAAAATCAGAGGATACGGCAGAATGCCAATGATTTCGCGCTGGCTGACGCCGTGCAGGTCTTTAGGAATGCTAAAGAAAGTGAACCCGACGGTCGGAATATAGTAGGCAAGATAGCCATTGCCAAGCTGCCCAATGCCGTTGATCAACACCGCGATGGGCTGCCCGCCGGAGAGAATAAAGCCGATCCCCCGCGCAATGCCAAGCATCCCCAACGTGACGATGAAAGGCGGCACGCGCAGACGACCAATCATCACGCCATTGATCAGACCGGCAATCACCCCGGCCAGCACACCGCCCGCCAGCCCCAGCAGCGCAACCAGCGGCAAAGGCGCAGCAGGAAAGAGGCGCATCATCGCCATTGCACTGGCAACGGAGGCAAGACCGGTGACAAAACCGGTAGAGAGGTCAATGCCTCCTGAGATAATCACAAACGTCTGTCCCAGCGCCATGATCATCAAAATTGCCATATTGGCGCCGATGTTCTGAAAGTTGAACAGGTCAAAGAAGCCATGCCCAGTCAGCGAGAAAAACACGACAAGCAACAACAGGAAAACCCAGGCCCAGAACCGGCTGACCAGGATAAGCGAACGGCGCGCCTGTCGCGTCAAAGGAATCGCTACTCTCATAGCACAAACTCCAGCGATACCAGCAACCATAGAGGTGGTCGCCGCATCTCCAGCGCGTTCCACGCGCTGGCGCGGATCTCCACCTCTTGCGGTTTCGATTAACTGCTCTTGTAGATCGCAGCCTGGGCCTCCGGGCTGTCCACGTTATTTTTATCAATAACGACGTAGCCGGTTGCAAAGCGTTTTTTCACGTTCGCCATATTACCGTTAAGCGCATCAAGGGCATATTGAACGGCTGTCGATCCCATCTCAGCCGGCTTTTGCGCAATCACAATGTCCACTACACCGCTGCGCAAATCAGCGATGGCCTGTTCGGGCGCGTCGAAGTTCGCAATCTTGATGGTTCCTTGCTTGTTCGCGTTCTTGACAGCCTGGGCAGCACCCTCTGCGCTAAAAAGGTTGGTGCCGAAAATGCCCGACAGGTCAGGCACACGCTGCAAGAGAGCTGCCGTCTGCTGTGCAGCTTTCGCAGAGCTATCGCCGTTGTAGTCAAGGCCAACCAGAGTTACAGCGCCATTGGTAGCCTGAATGGCCTCTTTACAGCCCTGCACCCGCTGGTCAGTTGTGCTGGTGCCGGCTACTGTGTTTTGTATATAGAGCTTACCTTTACCACCAATTGCTTTGATCAGCGCCTCACCGGCAATTTTCCCACCCTGTACATTATCCGATCCAATGTAGGAGAGGGGAAAAGTCACAGGCCCTTTTTCATAGTCTCCATCACCTATATAAGTATCGACGGAAATAACCTTGATGCCTGCATCGTTTGCCCGCTGGAGTGGCGCAATCATAGCCTGCTTATCGTTGGCGGCAATGATGATGGCATCGACTTTGCGGGAGATCATGGCATCAACGATGGGCGTTTGTAGAGCGGGATTCCATTGATTGGGGCCGTCCACCAGCAGCCTGACTCCCAGTTTAGCTGCCTGCTCCTGGGCACCTTTCTGCATGGTGACGTAGAATGCATCGCCTTTGACGCCAATAATCAGCGCGAT
Source organism: Ktedonobacteraceae bacterium (assembly GCA_014896635.1). The sequence goes on along the minus strand of JADBKA010000094.1, from coordinate 3,907 downwards.
GGTGTACTTCTTGTTACCTGCGCCACCTGTGCTCCCTCCGCCAGAAGGCGCGGGTGCCGTCCCGCCGCAGGCGGCGAGGAGAGAACTACCAGAGGCGACAGCAGCGGCAAAGCCTGCCGCTCCTGTCAGGAATTGACGGCGGTTAAGTTGCTGCGTTGCAAATATGCTGGCGTTCGTGCCAGTCTGCATCTCTTCCATAAAGTACTCACCCTTTTCACTCTTCGGTTTGCCGGGTCCCGGCAATGGGACAGAGCAGGCTTACCGACGGTTGCTCAAATGCGCTCCTTCCTGGAGGCGCCACCTACGAAAGCAATACACTGTGAATCAGGGCCAAAACACTGACTGTAGTGCTCCAGTATAGCACACTCTACAACGAGCAAAGAGCACAAGAGCACACAGCCCGACTGCTATCAAGCGTATAATATACCATCTCCTCTCTTTTTAAACGAAAGCACCACACGCGAAATAAACGCTTGCTTTGTGGGAAGGCTCCCACAACTTTGAGCTAAATGTACCCGAAGAGAAAAGGGATTGTCAAGGGGCTGCCTCTGCTGCCTCTGCTGCCTCTGCTGCCTCTGCTGCCTCTCCGCCTTTGACGCCTGGCCTGACAGTCCAGGAGGAGCGTTTCAAGCTTTCTCTCGGAGGGAACCATTCTCAAGTATGATTCTCTGCCGAGTAGCAAGCGTATGAGCTGACCCTGAATGGCCAGCCCTGCTCATCCGTACAATCATAGCAAGTTCGGGCAGGACTGGTATACCGTCGCAGCCAGTCCTGGAGCCTTTTTTCGAGTGGGCCACCACTCCAGATAGTAAGAGTGTAGCCCTCTTGCCACAGGAGTCTGGCAACGTGCTGCCAGCCAGACGGTAAGAGAGAAGCTCTGACAGGGAACGTCACCTGCCGTAGTGCATACTGCTCACAGAGTGCGAGCATCTCTTCAATATTCTTCCGGGTATAGGAAGAAAGTGGAGCGTGGCGTGTTGTCCAGCCGATGGAGAGGAGACCACGGGGATACAGGTGGCAGCATAGCTCCAGGAATTCGGCCGGGTTGAAAGGTGAACGCACGGCCCCGTTAGCCGTCAAAATGTCGGCATTAAGCAGCACGGGCTGCTGTAATTGACAGTCGCGCAGCCTCTCCAGGCAGGGCAGAACCGCTGCGGGATCTTTGAAATCGAGCTTGAGGCCATGCAGAGGAAAGGCGGCTATCGCTTCGAGCAGCCGCTCAAAGTTGAGATCGCTCTGGTTCTCCGGCGGATGGGCTGCGATGATCTCCCCTTTTTTCGTACGCAGGATATCCGACTCGACGATCATCACCTGGGAATTGTGCAAAGCGACTTTCAGCTTCTCCCGGCTATTGACGGCATGCGCCCAGGTGAGATCACCCGCGCAGGTGATGGCATGATACTGCTGGAAATAAGCAATCACACTTTGCATTGTATCTCCTCAGTCAATTTCCTTGCTGTCTCCTCTTACACGTTGACTTACCGTTTCACGTATCAGCGACCCTTTCCGGTAAACCAGGACATGCTGGAAAAAGAACCGCACCTGCTCATCTATCGTGACATCGTTGCCCACGAAAGCCCGGACGCTCCCGAAAGGAGCAGCCAGGACCAGTTCCTGGTAGTGTCCTCGGGGAATACGCTGTTTGAGCCTGCTCACAACTCCTGCGTTTTCATCGGCAGTCAGACGAACATCCTCCGGGCGAACGGCAATCTCAACGGGGCCATTGCCTGGTGCGACATATTGTTGACAGGGAACCGGAGTGCCATCTATTTCTACCGCCTGGCCACACAGCGTTCCGCTATATATATTCATTGTGCCGATAAAGCTCGCCACAAAGAGTGTTGCCGGCTCCCTATAGAGCACATCCGGCGCTGCATACTGCTCCAGCCGTCCCTCGGCCATTACCGCCACACGATCCGAGATGGAGAGTGCCTCATCCTGATCATGTGTCACAAAGATGGTCGTAATACCGACGCGCAGCTGAATCTCCCGGATCTCTTCGCGCACCTGTTCGCGCAGCCTCGTATCCAGGTTGCTCAGCGGCTCATCCAGCAACAGCAGGTGTGGCTCCAGCACCAGCGCGCGTGCCAGCGCCACCCGCTGCTGCTGTCCGCCGGAGAGATGCGCTGGATACGCACGTTCATACCCCTCCAGACGCACGAGTTTCAGTACATTGTGTACACGGTCACGCACCTGCTGTCGGGAGAGCCTGCGTAACTGCAAACCAAAGGCAATATTGTGGAACACATCCATATGCGGCCAGAGCGCATATTGCTGAAACACCATCGCCGTCGGACGTCTCTCCGGTGGCAGATGTGTAATCGGTTTGTCATCAAGCAGAATCCGACCGCGATCCGGGACGAGAAAGCCAGCGATCATGCGCAAGGTCGTCGTTTTGCCACAGCCAGAAGGACCGAGCAGACAGATCAACTCGCCGCTCTCGATAGCTAAATCCAGTTCCCTGACCACCGGCCTGCCGCCCAGATATTTGACCACCTGATCAAGTACCAGTCGTGCCATACTACTTTCTACTACTTTCGCCTTCTCAGTCGAGTTGTTATCAGTGGAGATGGAAACCAGCAGCCAGCGACCCGCCAGTAATGGAACGACGAATCAGCAGCAGCAGCACAAATGAAGGAATGCTCAGTACGATCGAGAACACGGCCGCTGCCTGCTGTGGGTAGTTCGTCACCAGGGTGTACATCTCTACCGGCATCGTGATATAATTCGGCGCGCCTACCAGAAAGGTTCCCTGTGCTTCATCGAAGGCGGCCAGGAACGCAAGAATGAGCGCGACCAGGATGCCCGGCAGAGCGAGAGGGAAAGTGACACGCCAGAACGTAGTCCAGAGACCTGCTCCTGCATCCCGCGCAGCATCTTCAAGCTCGCGTGGTACGGCAGCAAAAGCTGCTGTGGGAATCCAGGTCATAATAACAATGGTGTTGAGCATCTGCACCAGCACGACCCCCCAGAAGGTATTCATCAGACCAAAGGCATAGAGCAGCCCGGCCATCGTGATATACAGCCCCATTTTCGGGAACGCATTGGTGGCAAACAGCGAGATCAGAAAGACCCGCTGGCCTGGGAAACGGCCACGCGCAAACGCATAGGCTGCCGGCAAGCAGATCATCGCCGAAAGGACCGTCACCACTGGCGCAAAAAGGAAGCTCAAAATAATGGAATGGCCGATATCGGCATTCAGCAGAATCTCCTTCCACCAGGAGAGCGTCCAGGTTCTGGGTAGTAGTGCCGGATAAAACCAGGCATCGGCAAATGCCCAGATACAGAGTGTCACCAGTGGTCCCAGAATAAATAGTCCGAGTGTCACTACCAGGGCTGCCTGCATAATGCTCCTGACCAGACGCCCCCGACCTGTTCCAGCCGGGAGGCCACCTATCCCCCCCATCGTTGCCGGATCTGCCGGCCCACGCATTCTCTGTTTTTCTGCTATCGTCTCTATGCCGTTCATCCTGTCGCTCCCATTCGCCTGTTGCTGGGCACATTTGCCCAGACATATACAGCCCCCAGGCCCGCCGCCAGCACGAAGACCAGCACCGACATCGCAGCCGCCTGCTGCGGCTGGTTAAACGCCTGGAAGTAGCGTGTCATCGTCACTCCAAGCAGCGTTGGCGCATTTGGACCAGTCAGGTACGGAATGGTAAAACTGCCCAGAATACCAATGCCAGTAAATGTGGCGACGATCACAGTGGGTAAGAGATTCAACGGCATAAGGACGCGCAGAAAAATCACCGGAAATGTGGCCCCCACATCACGCGCCGCTTCGACCAGAGCATCCGGCACGCTACGCAATCCCGACGCCAGAAGCAGAACAGCAAAAGGAATATTGACCCACAGCTGCCCCAACACCACGCCAAACAGGGTGTAGCCAAACCCGTCAAAACGGAGG
>JADBKA010000093.1 GCA_014896635.1 Ktedonobacteraceae bacterium | reverse complement strand
TTTCTGCTCAGTTAACGCCTCTGGGGAACACCCCGAACCCCACCAGGGGGGTAAAGCCCTCCTGGACCTCCTGCTTTCCGTTCTATGATCTTACAAAGCTGGTGATTGCCTGGGCGACTGCTGCGGGTGCATCGAACAGGACCAGGTGGCCAGCATCAGGTATCGTGACCAGTTGCGAGTCTGGTATTTCACGGTGCAATCGTTCGGCATACTTCAATGGGACAACACGATTCTGTTCGCTCCAGATGAGGAGCACAGGCTTGCCTAGAACCTTCAAATCGGATGAAACCGAGTTGACATAACTGGGAATGAGCAGGCGAATATGCTGGTAGAGCACCTCTTTCCCCAGTTCGCTGTTCCACTGATTGAGATACTCGTTGATGACTTTTGCGAAATCTTTTGTGTTCTGCACTGCTGCGGGCAGCGTCTCGCGCAAATCGCGCATCAAATCCGCGACTTGCGTCTGCCTGGGCGCGTCGTAGTCCTGCCGCTTCTCCATCTCTGGCAGTGGCCAGTCAGCAGCAAAAGCATGCTGGTAGCAGAGCGTATTGATCAGGACCAGCGCCGCTGTGTGCTCACGATAGAGGCGGGTCGCCAGGATTTGCGCGACCACGCCGCCCAGGCCATGCCCGACCAGGATCACATCGGTCAGTTTCAGTTGCTGGAGCAGGAACAGCAGTGCGTCGGCCTGTCCCCAGGGAGAAGTATCGGCAGGCCAGGGATGATCGGAATGGCCGTAGCCGAGCATATCGACCGCGTATACCGCCCGCTTCAGTCCTGCCAGTTGCGGCATGATGCCTTTCCAGGTGAACGCGCCGGCAGGGATATCATGCAACAGCACGACAGCGCCAGCGGGTCCATATTCTTCGCCCTGGACCAGGTAACTGAGTGTGTAATGAATGACGCGCGCTGTACGTCGTGTAATGTCAGATGTTTTACTCGCCATAGTTCCTCGCTTGCAGTTTCTCTGGGGAGTTATGCCCGTGCGTACAGCGACGGCACGTTATAGAACGCGCTGAATCCGGCATAGCGAGCCGCTTCCTCGCCCAGTTCATCTTCGATGACCAGCAGGCGATTGTACTTGGCGACGCGCTCACTGCGGGCCGGGGCGCCGGTTTTGATCTGTCCTGCATTGGTCGCTACAACGAGATCGGCAATCGTCGTATCCTCGGTCTCGCCTGAGCGATGGGAGACGACCGAAGTGAATCTTGCGCGTTTTGCCATCTCAATAGCGTCCAGCGTCTCACTCAGCGTACCGATCTGGTTCAGCTTGACCAGAATCGAATTGGCCGAGCCTTCAGTGATGCCGCGTTTGAGACGCTCTGTGCTGGTAACGAACAGGTCATCGCCCACCAGTTGCACGCGCTGGCCCAGGCGCTGGCAGAGGTGCGCCCAGCCTTCCCAGTCATCTTCAGCCAGACCGTCTTCAATGCTGATAATAGGGTACTCGTTGACCCACTGCTCGTAGAGGTCTACCATCTCTTTCGCTGTGAGCGTGCGTCCCTCGCGTGCCAGTACATATTTACCGTTGTCATAGAACTCGGTAGCGGCTGCATCTATGCCCAGGTAGATATCGACACCCGGCTTGTAGCCCGCCGTTTCGATGGCGGCCAGCAGGACTTCAAGGGCTTCTCGATTGGTACTGAGCGAAGGAGCAAAGCCACCCTCATCACCAATATTGGTGTTCAATTTCCTGTCGTGTAACACTTTTTTGAGGGCGTGATAAGTTTCAGTTCCCATGCGCAATGCCTCGCAGAACGTTGACGCCCCGACAGGAAAGACCAGGTATTCCTGGATATCTGTCGAATTGTCGGCGTGCTTGCCGCCGTTCAGAATATTCATCATGGGAACGGGCAGCGTGCGAGCCGCCACACCACCCAGGTAGCGGTACAGCGGCTGGTTGCAGGCATGAGCTGCTGCTTTAGCAACGGCGAGTGAGACGCCGAGAATAGCGTTGGCGCCCAGTTTTCCTTTATTGGCTGTGCCGTCCAGCTCGATCATCACGCTATCAAGCGCGGCCTGGTCGGTTGCATCAAGGCCGGTAACGGCATCGCCGATCACCTCTTTGACATTGGCAACGGCGGTCAGCACGCCTTTTCCACTGTAGCGACTCTTGTCACCGTCACGTAGCTCAACGGCTTCGTGCGCGCCCGTTGAAGCGCCGGAAGGAACGGCAGCCTTTCCGCTTGCCCCGCCCATCAGCAGTACCTCGACCTCAACGGTCGGATTGCCACGCGAGTCGAGTTTCGCGCGCCGTTACAGCCTGATAGTCGTGAAATCATTGTTATTATTCGACATAAAAATATCCTCAATTCGGTCCCAATTTCTATCCCAGGCTCCAGGGCGACCGGCATCTATCCATACCGCCGGTGCACCCTTACAAATATATCATAAAAAAGGGAGGTTCAGGAGGGCGCACGCCCTCGTGGCGGGGAAGCGGCGGGTCTCCCAGAATTCCTTTCTTACCTGAAAGAAAGAACTTAACACTATATCTCTGACAACGCCTTTGCCAGCCGCTGTGTATGTTCCGGCAGGCCCACAGTGACACGCAAGAATTCGCGAAGATAGGGGTGACTGAAGTAGCGCAGGAGAATGCCATGTGCCTCAACTTGCGCCCGCACGCGCTCCATTTTCACATCTTCCTCATTGATGCGGGCCATGATGAAATTGCCCTGTGACGGCAGAGGGAACAGGAAGGGATAGCGGCTCAACACAGTGAAGAGGCGCTCACGCTCCTCTACGATACGGCGTACTCTGGCCAGTGCCTCATCGAGATGTTTAAGGGTTTCGATTGCGGCGATATGGCCGGCGATGTTGACCTCGAACGGGCACTGGCCCCGGCGCATGTAGTCAGCGATCCACAGGGGGAAGATACCGTAGCCGATGCGCAGCCCGGCCAGTCCTGCCCATTTGCTGAACGTGCGCATCACGACCAGATTGCGATAGTGCGGTACCAGGTGCGCCAGTCCTCGCGGCCTGTCGGAGAACTCGACGTATGCCTCGTCTACCATCACGATGCGTCCTGTGGCGAGCAGGGCCAGCACATCCTCTTCTGCCACCGGATTACCGGTTGGATTGTTGGGTGAGCAGAGCACAATGATTTTTGTTTCGGGCGTCAACGCAGCGAGAATTCCTTCGACATCTATCTCGTAATCATCGGTACGCGGCACTTCCAGTACATAGGCTCCACAAAAAGTTGTGATGGAAGTATAGAGCGAGAAGGTGGGCGGGCAGCAGATGATGTTATCGCCAACCGAAAGAAAGATATGCCACAGGAGATTGATCAATTCGTTACTGCCATGACTGACCAGAATAAAGCGGCTGTCTACGCCCGTATACGTGGAGAGGGCCTCACGCAGGGCTGTTGAGTCAGTATCAGGATAATAGTTGTAACTGCCATAGTTACCGAGAGCTGCCAGTACCGATGGCACCGGTCCATACGGGCTTTCGTTGCTATTCAATTTGATGAGCTGATCAACCGGTATGCCAGTGCGGACACTGAACGCTTCAAGAGACTCGCCCGGCGTATATTCGGCCATGCGATCCAGCTCCGGGCGAGCACTTACAATCTCTGTTGCATCATTCCCCCTCAACATGTGTTTATTCTATTGCAATCCTTTCTCGCAGGAATATTCTTTTTGTTATTTTCGCATAGCGTGTTATTTTCTTGTATCAGCATCCACAAAAATCTGAGTAGGGCGGCGAATGAGCGAACTACGCGAACCGTTGTTGAAGAGCGAGCCGCTGCTACCGCCGCCAAAGCGCCTGCCCGGTGGCTGCACTACGGGCTGAGCGGCGGATGTCTGGGACAGGTTCGTATCGGACTGCTGCTGGAGAAGCTCCAGCGCGTTACGCAGAGTCATCATATCGCGCATAAAGCAGGAAACGGCGGAGGCCGCCGAGCCTTTCTCTTTAGCGGAGTCAAAGCGGCGGGCCGTGGCATCGCCTGCGGTTTGTGCTGCCTGGGCCAGAGGATCAGAAGTTTTCGCGGCATAAACATCCTGGAAGATATCATCCCAGCTACTCCAGCGTCCGCGCAATGGCTTCCAGCCAAGCTGGCTATCGCTGACCGTGCGCCACTTCTCCTCAGTAAATTGAATCCAGTCATCCAGGAGTCGCGTGTAAGCGGCCAGTTGCTGGCGAATTTGCTCCTCAGCTTCTGTGGCCTGGCGGGAAAAGTTCTGTGAGAATGCTTCGGTGTTCTGCTGGCTGACGTAGCTGCCGCCTGTCTGTGAGAACGACGCGCCCGGTTGGCCGGCGTAGCCATTGTAGGTATGAGAATTCGCGGCGGGTATAAAGCCGTTTGCTCCTTCTGGCTGAAAGCCTGTCGTTGGCTGGCCGTTGGACATATTGAGCAATGGCACCTCGGTGCCTGCTGGCAACTCGCCAATAATATGAATGCCGCTGGCGCCCAGAGCGGGCGGCATGACGGTCGTACCATCCTGGAGAATAATGCCTTCCCCGATGGAAGGGAAGCCACCAATGATAATTTCTTCATGACCGACCGCATCGAGCAGACGCCAGGCCAGCCGGGGATTCTTGATAGCCCACCAGAGACGACGGGAAATAAAGGTGATGGCAAAAGCGAAGTTGACTACCAGCCAGACTATACCGCGTACAGCAAGCCAGTTGACGAGCGCAATAAAGACAATTATGTACCAGGCATCGTTCTGCCCTGCTTCTTCAATGAAGGTGAGTACAGCAGCTACTGTGAGGCTGGGATCACGTAACGGGTTAATAAAATCGACGATGCGCCGCAGCCACTTCTTGCCAGACTGCTCTTCCAATGTTGCGCTCCTCTCAATTCGTTTCGATCTTTTTCGACCTTGCAAGCAGCCCAGATTCTAGCATGCCATCCGCACACCTGCAAGTTTTACTGCTGAAACAGGGAATGGCGGGCCATAATGGCAGATTGAATGCAGAAAAACCCACCCCGAAAGCATTGGCAGACTTCTTTCTATCTCTCTATAATAAGCAAAACGCATAGATGCCGGCGCCTGCCAGAAAACGGTACTAAGGTACTCTTTGCTGCTTCCTTCTGTCTCGCGGATGATCAAATCCTTGTAAAAAATGATGGGGGTACCCTCATAAGTGGGAACCTGGGAGGGTCAGCCCTTTTTCCCTTCCCTCCACGATGAAAAAAATTGTCGCCCCGCCATTGATGGCGGGATTCGGGAGTCTCCCTTCTCTCTCAAAAGAGGAAAACAGGAAAAAAGAATTTTTCGGGGGACACCCCCAATCCCCCGCCAGGAGGGCAAGGCCCTCCTGGGCCTCCCCTTTCCGTTCAGTTACCACCTATGGGGAATATCCTATGCCCCCACTTGAACTTCCTCTACCGGACGAAACTTTTTGGCCTGTCAGAGCATTCTACTGTTAGAGAAACGTAAGTACATGTGAGAAAACGTTGAGCAAGTTTTGTCGTCTTGATGACGACCCGGCTCTGGTTCTATGACCCATACTGGCGAGGTGTCTAGTCATCTTTGCTCATTGTATGGTAACATTACTCCTGGTGTGTGTCTCTGTCTTGCGTATTTCCATCAAGCATAACTTGATCTATCTGGGGAGCAAGTTATATCAGAAATCTTCTTCGCAGGTTGTTCATCGGGAAGGATAGAACCAGTGAAATGAGGTTGGCGCGAAGAAACGAACAGTGCATACCTGTTTAGAAAGGAAGAACTCATGCCCTCGCGGATGACGATACCAATGCCCCCTCCGCAGTTGACGCATGCTCGACGCTTGATAGTTGCTTCAAATCGTGGCCCCGTCGAATTTCAGTTGCGGCACGATAAAACACTCAAAGGAGTCCGGGGAGCCGGCGGGATGGTGACGGCTCTAATTGGCGCCGGCAGTAGCCTGGATATGACCTGGGTGGCTATGGCAATGACGGAAGGTGATCGTCTTGCTGCCCAACAGGCAAAACAGAATGATGGTCGCATACAATCGCCGCTGCGTGACGCGAAGATCCAGTTACGCTATGTAACTATTCCCAAAAATGCGTATCGGAAATATTACGAGAAGGTCAGTAATGAGATCCTCTGGTTTCTTCAGCACTACCTCTACGATCCTTTTGAAAATTCTATTCCCCCTGAGAAGTTGCAGGATGCCTGGGAAAACGGCTACTGTGTAGCGAACCAGGCCATTGCCGAGACAATCAATGCTGAAATTGAGCGTGAAGACTCTCCCCCGGTGGTCATGTTGCAGGATTATCACCTCTACCTGGTACCGGGACTGATCCGCAAGCGCCACCCGTCGGTCATCACGCAGCATTTCATTCATATTCCCTGGCCCGACGTGCGCTGCTGGTACTTCCTGCCAAGCGATATCGCGCATGCCATCTACGGCGGCCTGGCGGGCAATGACATCATTGGTTTTCAGACGCAACGCGATGCTCGCAACTTTCTTGAAGGCGCAAGAACGCTGCTCGATGGCGCGGTCGTCGATTTTGAGGAAGGCGCCGTCTGGTGGCAGGGACATCGTACGCAGGCGCGGGCCTATCCGATCTCCATTTCTGTGACGGAAGAGCGCCGCATTGCTACCAGCATGGCTGGCCGTAGAGCGGCAGAGAAAATCCGGCCACTGCTGCGCGAGCATACAATTATGCGCGTGGACCGCATGGAACCGACCAAAAATATTGTGCGCGGCTTCCAGGCCTATGCACAGTTGCTCGAAAAGCATCCCGAACTGCATGGCAAGGTGGTCTTCCTGGCTTTTCTGGTGCCTTCACGCCAGGGGCTCCCGGTCTATCGCCGGTATGCAGCAGAGGTGATGGCGCTGGTCGAAGAAATTAATAAGAAATACGGCACTTCCGGCTGGACCCCCATTCACGCTTTCTACGAGAACGACCGCACACGTGCGCTGGCCGCCATGCAATATTACGATGTGTTGCTGGTCAATCCCATCATCGATGGGATGAACCTGGTCGCTAAAGAAGGATCAGTAGTGAATAAACGCGACGGCGTGCTCGTGCTCTCTCGCACTGTCGGCGCATTCCAACAACTGGCAAAAGGCTCAATCCCCACCTCTCCACTCGATGTCAACGAGATCGCCGGGGCTTTGTACCAGGCGCTGATGCTCTCCCCCGAAGAACGCAAAGCAAAGGCCACGCTGGCCCGCCAGGCAGTTGAGCGCAACGATCTGCAAGACTGGCTAGCCCGCCAGTTCCGCGATATCAACGAGCTGCTTGACCTTTCCTCGACTCAACCCGGCAGGCTGGCGGCAGAAAAAGAAGCCAGGGTGGCCGCTCACATGTCCAGCTAATTCGCGGCAAAACGCCGGGATGCCGGACAGCTCGCAAGCAGGCGGAGACGGCGCCGGCATCCCTTTCTCCCTACTCGTCCTGGCCAGCAAGGTATTCTACCAGTTCGTGCAGCAAGGCCGCCATTGCTCCTACGCCTTGAACAACGAGATCAGCGTGCGCGAGCAGTTCTGGCAAGGTATCAGGATGTTGCACGGCAATGGCAAATGCTGCCAGGCCCGATGCACGTAGCCGCTCGATCTCCAGTAATGCGTCGAGATCGGTCCTGTCGTCTCCGGCAAACACAACTGTGTGCAGTCGCTTTTGCCGGGCAAAGCGGCGCAGCGCCTCGCCTTTGTTGACATGGATCGGTGGCCGGATCTCCACCACCATCTTCCCTTCGCTCAGTCGCAACTGAGCCTGTCGCGCCGGCTCTTCCAGCAAGGCAAGGATCTGTTCCCTTGCCAGTGCCGGCTGCGGCGCAAGACGATAGTGGATAGAGCCACCGACACTTTTGTGTTCGATGATGATGCCCGGCGCGCCGTCCAGTTCCCGTTCAGCCAGGTCCAGCAGTGCTTTGCCCGCCTCGATATAAGGCTGCGCTGCGGGTATCAGTTGCACCGGGTGAGCGCCGGGCAGGCCATCGCTCCATTCCAAACCATGCGTGCCGATGTAGGTCAGTCCCTCAACGTTCACAATTGCAGCGCCCTGAGTGATGGCTCTGCCGGTAATGATCGCCGTATGCGCAAGCCGGCTGGCCTGCTTCAGATCCTGCGCGACTCCCGCATAGAGCCGGGCCTCGTCCGGCCTGGGAACAATCGGGCTGAGCGTGCCGTCAATGTCGAATACCAGACCTCGTGGTTGTTGCCGCAGAGCCGCCTGTAAATCTGCCGGTAGCACTCCTTCATCTCTCCTTATACATAATACGAGGTGCAGAAGCGTTAGACTTTCTCTGCACCCCGTATGCTTTCAGACTTCCCAACGATGCTCAGAGCTATTGTACAACAATTTCGGCGGTGTTCTCTTTCCCGGCAGAGATGGCTGTCTGGTTGCCCGCACGCTCTAAATGCAGGTGGACCTGATGTGGACCAAGCCAGAGGCCCTGTATCTCTATCGACTGCAGCCAGCCGGGCAGCGTGGGCTGTCTGAGTACCAGGCGCTGATGTTCGGCGTCTGGCTCCAGGCCGAGCAGCGCATTGAGGAGCATGAAAGGCGCTCCCGCCGCCCAGGCCTGCGGCGAGCAGGCGACCGGATAGCGCGTGGGACCATAGCCCGGACGTTTAGGAAAGCCACAGTGCAGTTCTGGCAGGCGCGCGCCTTCGTAGTAGTAGCTGGTCTCCAGCATGCTGTGCAGCAGTTGCCCGGCTTGCGCTTTGCCGCCATAGCGCGCGAAGCCCGCTCCGACGATGGCTGTGTCATGTGGCCAGACAGAACCATTGTGATAGCTCATCGGATTGTAGCGGGCGGCGCCTGTCGAAAGTGTGCGAATGCCCCAGCCGCTGTACATGTCCTCGCGCATCAGGCGGTCGATGATTTTTTGCGCCTTCTCCTGCGGCACAATGCCAGTCCACAGGCACTGTCCTGGATTCGAGGTCACAACGTCGCAGGGACGCTTGCGGCCATCCAGCGCCAGGTAGAAGACCTGCTCCTCTTCCCACCAGAAACGTTCCAGGAAACGCTCGCGCAACTCTGTGGCGAGTTGCTCCCAGCGCACAGCCTCCTGAGGCTTCCCCAGGCGCGTAGCAAGATAGCCCATCGCCTGGTATGCCGCGTAAGCATACGCCTGCACCTCGCACAGCGCGATAGGATGCACGGCCAGGCGGCCATCGCTGGACGAGACGGAATCCCAGGCATCCTTCCAGCCCTGGTTGCCGAGTCCTTTTTCCGATGCCGTCTCGTATTCGAGAAACATGTCGCCATCCTTATCGCCGTATTCTTGCATCCAGCGAGCCGCCGCCTCAGCATGCGGCCAGAGCTGTTGCAGGAAGGACAGGTCGTCGGTCCAGCGTATATAGTGCTCCAGTGTAATGATGAAAAGCGGCGTGACGTCAATACTTCCGTAATAGGGGATATAGGGGATCTCACGCCGGTTCGCCATTTCACCCCGGCGCATCTCATGCAGGATCTTGCCCGGCTGCTCGTCGGTAAACGGTTCAACCTTTGTCCCCTGGTGCGCCGCAAGAAATGCCAGCGTCCCGCGTGCTACCTGGGGGAACCAGGGCATAAATTGCAGGCAGGTGATCAGCCCGTCGCGTCCGAACGGGCAGGAGAACCAGGGAATGCCCGCGTAGGGATAGTGTCCATGTGGTGTCAGCGTGCTCAGCATGAGCAGATCGTGCTGCCCGCGCATGAGCAGGCGATTCAGCAGGGAGTCGCTGGTCTGAATCGTCGGCTGCGCAAGTTCGCCCGCTGCTGCAAACTCTTCAGGAATGAGTAATTTTTCGTCCGAGGCTCTCACTTTCACCCGCAGGAGTATTTCAACCGGCTGGGCGCGTGTCAGCGTGACCTGCCAGGAGATCTGATCAGCGGAGACGTGCGCCGCCGAGGGCGTCAACAGGATTTCGGTTTCGCGCTGCACGTTGTCGAGTCCCTGATAACTCAACAGCAGCACGTCATCGTTCAGCACCGGTGGAAAAACCATACCGCGTCCTTCGCGCACGGCCCCCCGTACCTCGAACATATCACGGAAGTCGGCGCCGATATGCAGGTTGAGCGTCAGCGTGAGCGGATCAGTGTGAAAGCTGGTCAGCGTGAATGTCTGGATAAATTGATCGCTCTGTAACTCTAGCTGGCGACATATATAGATCTCACCATGAGCAACTTCTACCCCTGAAGCATCGGTAAATGGCGTATTGGTGAGATCAACCTGGCAGGCATCTCCCAGGCTGGCGATATGATGCGAGAGCACAGCCAGTGGGCAATCCTTCAGCGAGAGATCGCAGGTGCGCAGAAAGCGCGTCCCATGCCAGAAGAGGCCCATCTCACGCTTTGCCGGGTGGAAATCGCCGCGTCCGTCTGCGATAAGAAAAGCGTCACCGCTTTTTAAAGTGATCTGCGTAATGCCAGACGCACGGGGATCAGGCCGATCTTCGATCTCTCCCGCCTGTGCTGTTGTTAATTGCTTATCAACTGCTTCTACTTTCATTGTCACTTCAACTTCTTATCGACTACTGGTGTTGCTTATGATCGTTGCTGATTGAAAAATTTCAGCCAGTCTCACTTTCTGCTATAGAGCTTTGCCTGACTGGACTGAACTACGCTGGCAAAGCTGCCGCTCCTGAGAGACTGGCAATGCGTCATCTGGTCTCTTCCAGTCTTAAACCGGATACCGAAAGTTGAAAAGCCCCGCGCACAGGGCCTTTGTACACAATATACCGCGCATGATAGAATCAATAATGCCGACCGGCGTATCGCTGATCATTCTTTCTTTTCTTCAAACAGGCAAATCGTGCAAATGACCTGCCTGTTTTAGCAATAACACACCTCGCTCTCTTTGTATTCCTGAACAGGGGATGAAATCTAAACAACTGGCATGTGTAATTGCTGGTAGTTTAAAGCAAGCGAGCTGTGTTCGCAAATAATAGCCAGAAAGTACCAGAATAATTGAGGATGGGGGAATATATCAGGCCACAGCAGAGTTTTATTTGATATTACCAGTGCTTTTAGCCAGGAAGGAATCATCAATGCACAATCCAGCGTTAATGGCAGTGTTGACCTGCCCGAATCCTGCATGCCGGCATCAGCAGACGGCCCTTATCCCTGAAACAAGTTGCCAGCTTGCATACACCTGCGAAGCCTGTGGAACAACTCATATCCATAAAAAGGGCGACTGCTGCGTTTTCTGCTCGTATGCGAACAAGCGCTGTCCATCGAAACAGTGTGAACTTGAGAGCTTATAGCAAAACTCTTGTCTGTGCGCTATCAAAACTGGTAATATACCGGCAGCGTTGTTCTCTGTATGCCTCAATCGCTGGTTATCAGGACCATATTTGTTCTAGTGCTTGTTCGGGCCGCCTTACCCCTCGATGAATCGTAGGGGCATCCGGCGGCCCTTCCATCAGAGTGTTATGAAAGCCTATAATATGCTCAGAACTGTTAATGCAACGCGCTATGTCACGCCCCTGCGCGAGGGCGGATCGCTGCCTGCTATCGTCGAGGCAGATGACGATGGATTATATGTGCTAAAGTTTCGGGGAGCGGGACAGGGACCGAAAGCGCTGGTGGCCGAGCTGATAGCCGGCGAAATTGGCCGTGCACTGGGCCTGCCGGTGCCAGAAATCGTTTTTGTACAACTGGACCCGCTGCTAGGGCGCTCCGAGCCTGATTTCGAGATCCAGGCATTGATCAAGGCGAGCGCCGGTCTCAATCTCGCGCTTGATTACCTGCCCGGCTCTTTTGCTTTTGACCCGCGCGAGGGACGCTCTCTCGATCCCCTGTTCGCATCATCAATTGTCTGGTTCGATGCTTTTGTGACCAATGTTGATCGTACTGCGCGCAATACCAACATGTTATTCTGGCACCGGCGCTTGATATTGATAGATCACGGGTCCTCGCTTTACTTTCATCATATTGACGGGGATTACCTGGCGCGCAGCCGGACGCCTTTTGGCGCTATCAGGGATCACGTTCTGCTGCCCTATGCCAGTCTGCTGAGTGAGGCGGACGAGATCTCGAAACAGCGGCTAAACGAGGAGCTACTGCGAAAAATCGTTGACGCGGTCCCTGATGTCTGGCTACAGGATGATACGCACTTTCTCGACGCCGGTGTGCGCCGCGCGGCCTACGTTGCTTACTTGCTGGATCGCCTGGCGTCTTCGCACATTTTCGTAGAGGAGGCTCGCCATGCCCGCGCTCGCTTCCTATGATTACGCAGTAATTCGCGTGGTGCCTGACGTTGAGCGAGGCGAGTGCATCAATGTCGGTGTGATCCTCTTCTGCCGCACACGCCGCTTTCTAGGTGTACTGATTCAGGTGGATACACAGCGCCTGTGCGCCCTCGCTCCCGACCTGGATCTAACAGTTTTGCAGCAACAGCTTGACACGATTGTGCTGCTCTGCGCGGGCAATGCTGAAGCCGGACCGATCAGCCACCTGTCGCAGGCAGAACGCTTTCACTGGTTGACAGCGCCGCGCAGCACTATCATCCAGACATCACCCGTCCACTGCGGCCTCTGTAGCGATCCAGAAGCCGCACTGCGACAACTACTTGTAAAAATGGTTCCTCTGCACCAGTCTGAGCAGGCCAGGCCAGAGGAAGCCTAGCGGAACCTCGCTCCGCCTTTACTCTGGAATACCGCTCTGACGTCTTCAGGTGAGATGATGGGTATATCGCCCTGAATGCAGCGTTTGAGCGCAGCCAGTGCATTACCGAACGCCAGCGGCGTGACGTTGTATTGTTCGTGCAATGCCCGATAGTGCTCGCCTTGCAGATAGGCGTAAAGATAGCCTGCTGAGAAAGCATCACCGGAACCGAAGCGCACCGTCCCGCCGGTTGGAATCGCCGGTTCAATCGTGTAGATATCGTTGTGCAGTTGAGCAGATCCCTCGCTCCCCAGTGTCAGGATCAGCGTCTTCTCATCACCAGGCGACAAGAAACGCCGCGCCATCTGCCTGAGCACCTCTTCAGGCGTGCCGCTGAAGCCCCATAGCTCGGCGGCATCGGCCAGCGTGCAAAATAAGAGACGCGCCTGCCGGCAGGCTTCTTCAAGCACTTTTGATGCTACAATAGAATCCCAGAGCTTCGCGCGAAAGTTCACATCGAAGGAAAGTGGAACATTGTTAGATATCGCTCGCTCTATCAGGCGTTTGAAAACGATAAGTGTTCCATTGCTCAGAGCAGGTGTGATGCCAGTCAGGTGCAGCAGGCGCGCCTCATCAACTAACTCGTAGTGTACTGCTTCAGGATCGATCAACGCGCAGGCCGAACCGGCGCGATCATAGTGAACGCGCGCGCCAATGGGTGGGGGAGCGTCCTCGGCATAGAAAATACCCAGGCGGGCATGTTCGCCTGCCCAGACCACGTGCGACGTATCAATGCCATGCCGGCGCAATTCGGCATCCACGTGCCGACCCACAGGAGTGGCAGGGAGCGCCGAGAGCCACGCTGTGCGTAATCCCAGCCGGGCCAGTCCGGTCAATGTATTCGATTCCGTTCCCCCCACGTAGACCTCTAATGCTGGCGTCGTCTCCAGGCGCTGACCAACTGGCGCCGTCAGCCGCAGCATCGTCTCGCCAAAACTGATAACGTCAAAAACGGGCATGCTGTGCTCTCTCCTTGCACTGGTAGTTCTACGAAGCATGATATAATGAAGTGCTTGCAGAAAGCAACCAGAGAGAACGCGAGAGAGGATCAAGCTATGGCAACAAATTTCGCGCAGGTGCTGCCGCCGCGCCAGCCTATAGCAATCATCCGCCTGGACGATCTCAGCGAGGCGCTGCGCCTGTGCCGGGCTTTGCTGGATGGCGGTATCACCAGGCTGGAGTTCACCCTGACCAATAAAAAGGCGCTCGACGCGCTGATAGCCGCACGCAGCGCGTTCGGCGAGAGCCTGGTGATAGGTGTGGGAACTGTCCTGGATGCGGAAAATGCGCGTGCTTCGATTCAGGCAGGCGCGCAGTTTCTGGTGACGCCGGCGCTGCTGCCGGATGTGATCGACGTTGCGAACAGTGAGCAGATTCCGATTGCCTGCGGCGCCTATACACCAACTGAGATATTGACAGCCTGGCGCCGGGGCGCTGACCTGGTCAAAGTGTTTCCTGCCAGCCAGCTCGGACCCGGCTATATTAAAGAAGTTCTGGCTCCCCTGCCCGATCTGCGCCTCGTACCCACCGGTGGCGTGAACCTGGAGACATGCGCGGCCTTCCTCAAGGCCGGAGCTTACACCGTCGCGGCAGGCGGTCAACTCGTGCGCAAAGACCTGGTACGCGACAAAAACTGGCAGGCTCTGACTGACCTGGCGCGCCGCTATGTGCAGGCATGCACTGGCTAACAGACTGCAAGGAGAGAACTGATAATGAGCGAACTGGAACATGTTCTGGCGGTAAAGAACAGGCTGGGTGAAGGGCCGGTCTGGGACAGCGATGCCCAGATTCTCTACTGGGTCGATATCATGGAGAATACGTTCTACCGCTACAATCCTATTTCGGGAACACATGAAGTGGTGAATGTGGGCGTGCCAATCGGCGTGCTGGCCGTGCGCGCGTCAGGTGGGTTGGTGATGGCGACGAGAGATGGTTTCGCCTTCTGGGATGAGCGCAAACAGAAGCTGGAGTTTATCGCCGATCCAGAGGCCGATAAACCGCGTAACCGTTTTAACGATGGAGCAGTGGATTGCAAAGGGCGCTTCTGGGCCGGCACAATGGACGCTTCTGCCGATGGCAAGCCGGTGGGAGCACTCTATCGCCTGGATGCCGATGGCTCGGTACATACGATGGAGACTGGCCTGTGCATCCCTAACGGTCTCGGCTGGAGTCCCGACAACACTATTATGTATTTCACCGATTCGTCGCGCCACGTCATCTACGCCTACGATTTCGATGCCGAGACCGGCGCTATCTCCAATCGCCGCACCTTTGTACAGACGCCGCTCGAAGATCCCGCCGATCCTGATGGTCTCACAGTCGATAGTCAGGGCTACGTCTGGAGCGCATACTGGAATGGCGCAAAAATTGTGCGCTATGCCCCCGACGGGACGGTTGAGCGCGTCCTTGAGGTGCCTGCGCTGCGACCTACCAGTTGCGTCTTCGGCGGGGAGCATCTCGACGAACTCTATATCACTTCTTCCAGAGCCGACCTTACCGGCGAGCAACTGGAGCAGTACCCGCTCTCCGGTGATCTCTTCCGCCTGAAGACGGGCATTCGGGGATTGCCCAAATATAAATTTGCAGGCTAGCATTCCAGCGGTCCGTCTACATCAGGCTGATCCAGCATTGCCCAGATCTCCTTTTACCACTTCTATGCGGAAAAGAAGAGAAAAACTGCTGGAAACGGAAACCTGGTCTTGACAATCCCTCCTCCCGGATCTATGCTCTCTTTTGAGACCATTCGGTCTGAAAATTGACAAAATTTTTTATAGAAAAATAAGACCATTCGGTCCGAAAAAGGACGTAGAGATATGGATTTCCAGACAGAAATGTCGAAAATGACGAATCAGTGGCCTGTCACACATGCAACTTTTCCTGCAACTTTCTCGCGCTAGGAACGCTTCCAGACGGGGGCCGGAGAGATCATGCTCTATGATCGCTGCTCTCCGGCGTTTGTTGCGAGTTTGCGTATCGATCCCGGCCTCAGCACTCTTGCCCACAAGCCGGAACGTGAACATCAACTGTTGCTCAATATTGCCCGCCAGCCCGCTGCAACGCTTGCTCTGGCCTGTACGCCCCGGGGCGAAATCGTAGGAGAACTGACGATAGCCCCTGCTGATAGCTGGTGGAGCGGACTTCATAATCTCTACGAGATGGGCCTCGATGTGAGCGCCTCGTGGCGCAGAATGGGTATCGCCCAACGCCTGCTGCAATTCGCCTTTGCCGGTCTGCCAGTAGAGAAGATGATTCTACTTGCTATCGGTCTCTCCTGGCACTGGGATACGGAGGGAACGGGCGTCGATGCCCGGCGCTACCGCAGCCTGATGGCTCAGAAGCTGGCCCGCTACGGCTTCATCGAATACTTTACCAGTGAACCAAACATCCTGATGGATCCTGCCAATATCCTGCTCGCCCGCATCGGTCGTCATGTTGACCAGGAAACCATCAGTGCATTCTTCAACCGCCTGCTGGGCGACTATACATCCCTCTGACAGGCGTCCAGGAGACAGGAGAACCGGCCTTTTCCAGAGCTTGACAGGATGTCATATACTGAATACAAACTGAGCAGTCTGAAAAAGGAGACGGCCATGAGTAAAGGCGAACGCACACGCCAGATGATCCTTGAGCGGGTGGCGCCGCTCTTTAACTGCCAGGGCTATTTTGGCGCGTCCCTCTCGGATATTATGCAACAGACTGGCCTGGAGAAAGGTGGCATCTACAACCACTTTGCCAGTAAGGAGCAGCTTGCATTAGAGGCGTTCGACTACGCAATTGCGCGCGTGCGGCAGGTAACGCGCCAGGCTTTAAGCGACAAAAAACACGCGGTTGAGCGCCTGTACGCGCTGATCTCCGTCTTCACAGCGATGATCGAAGATCCGCCGGTGGCTGGAGGCTGTCCCATCCTCAACACGGCCATAGAGGCCGATGATGCTCAGCCGGCTCTGCGCGCCCGCGCGCGTCATGCGATGGATGAGTGGTTCGTTACTATGCGCCGTATTCTCACGAAAGGTATAGCCCGGCATGAAATTCGCCCGGACGTGGATATAGAGGCTTTTGCCACGCTCTTTGTTGCCACACTGGAAGGCGGAATCATGCTCAGCAAGCTCTATGGCGATCCTATCTATGTCAGGCGCTGCGCCACTTATCTTACGCACTACATTGAAACTCAGCTCAGAGCCGAACAGGATCAGCAAACACAAATAGAACTTTCAGAAGAGGAAATACGTTCTCACCAGCAATAGAGAGAATATGTTTCCCGAATCTCACGCGGATCGTGGGTACTCGTCATAAATGCCGTTTCTACAATAGTTTTGGGTGAGGCATCTTCTCCTGTTTCATAGCGGGTATGATCATGAGAATGAGATCATACCCGCTTCAAAGCAAGAAATGATGTGAGACACCCAAAATATGTAGTTCCGCTATTATGAAGTTTACCGAAACGAACAAGATCGGCAAAAGAATGAAGAGTCGTCTATAGTAGGGGTGGCGCCTGGTGGCGCGGACCCTTGCCCGGTCTCTCTGAGTCGCCCTGGCTTCTTGCCCATGCTGAGCTACCTGAGACAACCCCCGGCATGCTGAGAGGCGGGCAGTATCTCACTCCACGTCGGGACCCTTCTCCCCCAATAGTACCTGCCACTATCACAAAATCCGCATAATGGCGTGCGCTGTCCGTTTTCTCTCTATAGAACAACCATGATTCCAGCGATGGACGTCGCAAAATTCTGAGATGTACATAGACTTTTTGGGTACTGGTTGACGCCAAAAAGTTGAGGCTTCGCAAAAAGTATTGTATGCTCCCAGACTGGTAAGACAAATCAGGGTTATACCAACAATGCGCATTGTGAACACACCCTGACGCAAACGTTGACACAACGTTGATGTAACGTAAACGCAACCTGAACACGGTGAAACAACGAAACTGACAATCATCATAGCCTCACCTCTGACGGTGAGCGAGAAGAAAGAAAGGAATCTCATCATGCGTATCTCTGCACGTTATCTGCGCTGGCTCCTCCCGGTTCTTGTTCTGCTGATCCTGGCGACGGCCCTGGTGCTCCTCCCGGCCATCAGCTCGCACGCCGCAGGTCTCAACTCCGGCGGGGGCTTTCTGCCGAATGCGTTCTGGTCCTGGTAATATTTAAAGCACAATGTTCTACATCAAGAATTTCGAGCGGAGAGGGTTTCAGGGCGACCGCGAGGGGTCCAGGGCGACCGCGAGGGTCGCCCCTACCATATATGTTTTGCGCGTTTTATTTTCTATTGCCAGTTTTGATCGTGAAAATTCATTATAGCCTCGCAAAGCAGGAGAGGAATGGGATAATTTATCCCGTTCCTCTCAGATTTTTATTTTGTTTCTTTACCTTAAAG
>JADBKA010000092.1 GCA_014896635.1 Ktedonobacteraceae bacterium | reverse complement strand
CTCCAGAAGGAGAGACGGGGAAAAAGGGGAAGCCGGGGCGGAGATAGCCGGATTGAAGAGGACTGCCAGTTCTGTTTATGCTTTGGCGAGATGCGCGTTGATAATTTTCCAGGTGCCATCGTTCTGCTGCTGCACGAGATAGTAACCAGTGTAGACGCTTTGCTGTTGCTGCTTGCCGGGGCTTGCCCGCTCGGTGGCAGTGACGGTCACGGTGACTTTGACCGTGCCGTCAGCCTGCTGTTCTACGCCGTCGATTACCAGCGTATCGTGCAGCGTATTTTTAAAACCCTTCGCAAAATCTGCCTGGGACTGTGGATAGTGCAGCCACAGTGCGTAGGCTGCCTGGTAGTCATGCCTGTTAATGGCATCGTAGTAGTGTTGAATGACGGCCTGAGCCTGTTCCAGCGCAGTCATCGTTGCCGATGGAGTCTGCTGCTGTTGAGGTGTCGTCGTCTGAACTTGCTGTGCCGGTGGAGAAGACGAGCCGTCACCAGTGCTACCGGAGCCTGAGGGCCTCTGTATCAGAAACAGAGTGACCGCGCCAAGAATACAGAGCAAGCCAAGCAGGATCAGTACCAGTCCTGTGGTACGACCGCGCGCACTGCGCGCTTCTGCTGCACGTGCTTCCTGCTCTTGCAAATAATATTCGGCGGAAGGGCCGGGCATTGCGCCTGGCGTTCCATAGCCGGTCGTCGGCAGTGGCCCGAATCCGGTATAGGATGCGCCCTGGGGAGGATAGCCACCGCCCACGTTCTGGCTCATAGTCCCTGGCTGGCCGGGTTGACCGATGCTCGGCGGGAGTGGCGTGTGCAGGTTATAACCTGGCTGTGCTGCCTGGGTCTCCTGGCCAGTCGGCGCACCGGGGGTGGGGCGAAGTACCAGTCTCTGCTGGCTGGCGGGCGTGTGGGGTCCCGCCGATTTTTGTAAAGAGGACTGGGAAGGGTGGGGAGGAAGATAAAAACGGGATGCTATTGTTGGGTCATCGGCATTTGCCTCACCGCTGAGTTCGGGATGCACTTCGACCGGTGTTCCACAGCGAGGGCAATTGCTCATTCCAGAGGTCAGGTGAAAACCACATTGACCACAGAAAGACATGAAAAACTCCTTTCAAGGTCTGGCGATGCGACAGGCGCTGTCAGGTGTTCGCCGGACCATGAGGGGTGATACTGTCCCCTTTATCTCTATGCAATTTCAGGAATCGGGCAAGATAAATATTTTGCTGCCTACTCTTGATACAAACGATTCTACCAGTTGAAATGTTCCGTTTCCAGGAACAGCCAGGAAAATACTGATACATTCCTCTCCGTGCTCTGCTTAATAATACCTTATGTTTGCCAGACTGAAAGCACCATTTAGAGCAGTTTCGCCATGTATAGTTCATCGACGTACTGGCCGTTGACAAAACAGGCATCTCTGCGCCTTCCCTCTACAGTAAAACCACATTTTGTATAGAGTGCGATGCCCGCCTGGTTATGTGCCATCACGGTCAATTCCAGGCGATGAAGCTTTCTGTCGCGCGCCCATTTTTCCATCTCCTCAAAAAGGCGGGTGCCTATGCCCTGGCCTGTAAAGTCACGCAAGATGCCGATAACGATGTAGAGTGTGTGACGCTTTCGTTTGAGCGGCGAGCCGATAGCTTCGAGGAAGCCTACCAGTTTTCTCTGGTGTTCGGCAACGAAAATTGTGCTGTGCTCGCTTCTCAATAGACTTGCCAGTTGTTTTCGCTGTTGATCTATACTCATTTTGCGCTCTCCTGGTTCAAAGAGCATAAATTGCGTTTCTTGATCGAGCTGAAGGCGCAGGTTGAGCAGTTGCGCGGCATCATCTACTCGTATTGTTCTGATCAATACGGTCATCATTACTCGTTTTTCCTGTTTCTCTTCCTTTTTACACTTTTTACATAAAAAGAACGAGCATTTTTCTTTCTTCGTCGGAAAGGACCAGGTGAGTATTGCGTGGAATCGGATAGATCTCGGATCGTTCCCAGAGGGGACCGGTAATGCTGGTTCCGCTGCCGATCTGCACACCGCGTTCATGGAGAGCATTGAGCAGGGTAGTGGCATGGAAGAGATAAACTGCTGTGATCAGCCAGGGACTGGCGAAGCCGGCTGGAGAGGTTGCCGGGCCTGTCAGGACAAGATAGTAGTCAGGCAGCGCATCGGGCCTGATATTCAACTGACCATCGTGTCTGGTATGCCATTGGATATCAACGGTGCATCCTGCAAGAGGACCGTAGGAGAAGCGTCCATCGAATCCTTTTTGTTTTCCGCCCTCTTCCAGCGTGATCTTGAAAATGATTGAGGCGATGTATTCGCCAACATTATTGGCCTGAGCTGTCCGCCCGATAAGTGCTGCTATTTTGCTGTCGATGGTGTTGCGTGACTTGATCAGGCTGGCTAACCAGGGAAGATTGTTCATCATCCGATCCTCCTTCACATCGTTTGTCTCTATTATAGATGTAGATGGATTGTTTGTGCAGCCTGGAACCTGCCAATGGACGATATTGTCGCGTCTCCGCATGAAGAGAGACATTTGTCATAGCAGGAAACGCAAAGAAATTTTACACTGTTAGTGAGACAAAGAGGAAGGACGAAAGAAAGCTACAGGTTTCCATAACGGAGGAAACCTTCGCCCACTTCCTCAACAGAACAGGCAGAAAATAATGAACCGAACAGGAGAGAGCATATGTCCCAATTGACACAACCTTTACGAGAAGAGCACAGGGAGTTACTTCCTCATATCGCACAACTACGAACAGTCGCTGACACAGTCGGCACCGCACCGCTCACATCGCTTCGCCAGGATCTTGACGAAGTGTACGCATTTCTGACGCATCACCTCATTCCCCATGCCCAGGCGGAAGAACGCGCACTATATCCCACAGTGGGGAGATTGATGGGGGCGCCGCAAGCAACGGCCACCATGAGCCGTGACCATGTGGAGATCGGGCGGCTAATCGAGGAACTGGGAACGGTACGCGCCTCGCTGGGGCAGACAAACCTGGATGCTTCCCAGGAGCAGGCCCTGCGTCGTGTGCTCTATGGCCTCTCGACCCTCATCACCGTTCACTTCGCCAAAGAGGAAGAGGTTTATCTTCCCCTGCTGGATGCCCGGCTGACGCCTGAAGAGGCCCGCGAACTCTTCGAGACGATGGAACAGGCCGCCCAGGAAGCGCAAAAAACTGTGAGGTAATGGTCCCTAGTGGGATAGGAGGATAGCAGAAGCAGAAGAGCAGCAAAAAGAACGCGCCTCCCTCCCCATGCATGAATGCAGGGGACTCCTGGCGCGGTCCGTTGAAGCCAGGCGCCGCACATCTCCGTGTTACCAGTAATATTGTATCCATGCAGGAAAGCATTTTTATCGGAAGGAGGTGTTTTGAGTAATGGCTATTACCTTCACGATGCTGGTCGTCTGGCTGATGATTGCTGCCCTGGTTGGCCTGGTCGGTGAACTGATCGCCCGCCGCCGGGTGGCGGATGGTATTCTCGGCGCGATTATTCTTGGCTTCATCGCTATCGTCCTGGTGGTTGGTGTGCTGCACATTTCGATCTCAGGCGAGCCGACGATTGCCGGGGTACCGCTGATTACCTCTATTCTCGCTGCCGCACTGCTGACCATCATCTGGAGCGCCTTCGCGTACCAGCGGGTCTACCGCCCATATCATGAGCGTTACTATTACCGGCGCGGCAACTATGCGCGTCGTCCGCGCCGCCGCTGGCTCTGGTAACCTCCAGTTGAGCCGCCGACACAGAACCATTCCCCTTATTGTATTGCCAGCAGCGAGGCGAGCCGTTTTCCATGTGCGCTCTGCCTCGCTACGCTTTTTTTCTGCTACACTACATCCGTTCGCATCCGTTCAGGACCCCTAGCGCACGCCCAGGTACTTTGAAAGCAGGAACACGCTGAAGTCGGCTACACTCTCCACGTCGCCTTCGTCGAGCATATTCACGATACGCCTAACAACCATACGACGCGGCTGGCCGGGCGTCGGCAGCGTGAAGCCGATAGCTGACGTGAGCTGGGGTTCGCGCTGGCCGCGAATCTCCTCGGCGATCATCTCGAAAAGCTCTGCCAGGTCCAGATCTAATGCGTGCGCCAGGCTCTCCAATACCTTTGCTGAAGGATACTTCTGTCCCCGTTCAATTTCCCCAACATAGATTTCTGAAAGCCCGGCGCGATCCCCTAACTCTTTAATCGTCAGATGGCGATTCTGGCGCTCCCGGCGTACGATACGGCCCAGGATTTCCTGGAGATCAACTGATTCGGCCATCTTCTGTATCGTCCTTCCCAACCTATGCTTAGAGCATGGCTTCTCTCCAGAGCTATGCTATCAGCATAGTTTTTCCCTATAAGTATAGGCTATGAGCATGCTATATTCAAGGGGAGGCAAGAGCTATGGCCTTGACGATGAAAGAATAGTTGTCAGCAAAGGAGAAAACCATGCTGTTTGTTTCCCCAATCCATTATACACGCCTGGCGCAGGAAAACGAGAAGCGCCCCACCGTCCACATACCGATGGTCTATGAAAAAGTGGCGGAAGAGCCTGCACTCTGGGAGTATCGCGTATTGACCATCGACCCGCGCGAGGCCGCGTTACCCGATGAAAACGAACTGAACGAACTGGGCAGTTCAGGCTGGATTCTGGTAGGATTGCTGGACGAGCGCACATCAGGCAGAGGCGCATTTGTCCACTACTACTTTGCCCGCCATAAGCAATGATGAAGAAACATCGAGACATTAGAACGCATAGACAAGAGGAGAGAAAAAATGGCATCGAGTTTGTTTGTTCCGACTGTGCTGGAGACGACAGGACGCGGCGAGCGAGCCTATGATCTGTTCTCACGCCTGCTGAAAGATCGTATTGTGCTGGTCAATGGCGTGATTGAAGATAATATGGCGAGCCTGGTGATCGCGCAACTGCTCTACCTGGCGGCTGAGGACAGCCAGCGCGAGATTAACATGTACATCAACTCACCCGGCGGGCAGGTCACGGCTGGACTCGGCATCTACGACGCGATGCGCGTTTTGCCCTGCCCGATTGCGACAACCTGCGTCGGCTTCGCGGCCAGCTTCGGCGCAATCCTGCTCATGGCAGGCGACAAAGGCAAACGCTATTCCATGCCGCACGCGCGCATCCTGATTCACCAGCCCTGGCAGCAGGGGGGAGTTAGCGGGCAGGCCACCGATATCGAGATTCATGCGCGTGAAATTATTCGCACACGCGATGAGATCAACGAGATCATCCACCTGCATACCGGTCAGCCACTTGAGCGCATCAAGCGCGATACCGACCGCGACTTCTACATGAGTCCAGGCGAGGCCAGAGAGTACGGCATTATCGACGAGGTACTGCCAATGGCCGAGAAATAGCTTTGAAAGTGTTTTTCGGGGGACTCCCCCGAGGCCCCCGCCAGGAGGGCTGACGCCCTCCTGGACCCCTGCTTTTTTTCTTCAACGGGAGCGAGCTAGCAGACTAGGACGAGGCTGAGCAAAACTTTCTATGCGTACATAGTCCAGTTCAAGCCACTGGGCTTCAGTGCTGACCGTACCAAAGCGTAGCTCGCCGCGCGGCGTGGCAATGGCGCACTGGTTGTCGAGCCAGGCGACAAAGCCGAGAGGGCGCGTCGGGGGATCAGGCACACGCAGCACACAGTGATCTTCTACATGGAAGATCGCTTCATTCACGCGCCACTCCAGCGCATAGGTATGCCACTGCGTCAAATCGACGTCCAGCAGCGCCTCATGCGCGCCACTCAGCCGCTGGAGCCAGCGGGCAGCCGGGTGCGTATGCCCGCTGAGGCGGCCCCAGGCGACCGCTAGCGCAGTAGGCAGCACAGCCATGAGCGCGCCAGGACGCATACTGTGGACCACCTGCGCCTTCCAGCCGCAGCCGGGGAGGCCGGGGACAAGCGCCATATTGGATGGGGGAGAAGCGTAGAAGAACCAGATCGCTTCTGGCAGCATCAGAATATCGCCACGCGCCGAAAAAGGATAGTTCCAGAAGCCAAAGCCGGCTGTCCCGCGCAGCATATGCTCGCTCTCGTCAAAGCATGTCGCATTTGCGACAGGAAGAGAAGCACGGGCGCGTACTTCCATACGCAGCGGAGGTCGCCAGGGAAATGCCGAGCGGGCGAGCTGTCCATAGTCGTCAATCTGCGCATCCGCATACGTTCCCTGCGCTACCGCTGGCAGGGACATGCGCAAAACAGAGGCATCGACAGAGAGAGAACCGGTCCCCAGGCACGTCTGCATCCAGCGTTGACCGACGGCCATATCAAAATCATCGAACAACACTGTCATACTGCCAGCCACTTTCGCTGCTATTTTAACCTGAATCTTCGGTTACTACTCTTTCTACTGCTCACGACTATTTCTCTCCTCTGCAAGGGCCACTTGTAACAGATCCTCTTCTATTCTTTGCCAGGCCTGCAAATCGACAGGCAGGTGCCGCGAATCTGCCAGCTCAAGAGCCTCTGCCAGAAACTGTGGGAAGCGTAAAAAGCACCTTCGTTGCGCCTTCAAAGAGGGCATCACCACTAGCGATAACTGATCAGGCCGGTAAAAATCTTCCGGCTCAAACGCCAGCAGGCAGAGTTCCGCATACCGCTGGATTAATTCCACGAGCGCAGGAGATGCAAAATAGTTTTTGTGAGCACTTTGCACCATCAATACACCTGCGACACGCCCGGCATACAAAATAGGGAAAATGGCACTGCTGTTCTCATTCTCATCACGCCTGATAGGCACAAAGTGATGACCTACGGCATCAAGATCTTGAATAATCGAGGCACGGCAGGAAGTCGCAACCATCCCTGCCAGCGATTCCGCACCTAAAAATATACCGTGCTGCTCCAGGTTGCGAGGCCAGGGAGAAGAGCCGAAGCCTATCGTCTCACGCAAGCTCCTTACTTTGTGATGAGGGCCGGAAGGTGGCATGCAGCGCACAATCCAGACGGCCACGCCCCCGTTCTCCGAATCAAGCAGCGTGAGAGCCTGCTGCAAAATCATATTGCTCAATGTCCAGAAACGCAGATTCTCCGTTGTAGAAGCCCGCGCCTGCAACACCCGAACATAAAAATCCGAAGGGATCTCTTTAGGAATGCTTCGTTCGGAGATACTCACTTCGGCCAGACCTTTCTCTGTTCCCAACAACCTGAGCATGTTTTCACGATATTGGGGCAAAGCTGAAATCAAGAGACGTAAATTTTGCGGGCGCGGCTCAGATTCTCCACTGACCCAGCGACCAAGAGTCACCGCACTGATGCCCAGCTCATCAATGAGGCGCTGCTTCTCACCTGGATCGCTGATAATCTGCCCCAACAGGTCGCGCCAGGTAAATGCATGCTGCATGTTTTTTGTCCCGATCTACTGAAATAACTCGCAAAATCCCGCAGAAATACCTAGAAGCGCTGGCATGATCAATCATACCAGTTCTTTGCACAACCGTCAAGCAGGAAAAGCTGCTTTTTACTGCTTACCACCCGCTTCGCGGTACAGCGTAGAGACGAGCACAATCAGTAGCGCGCCGATCAGAATGGCCCCGCAGGCAGGGCGGATAGGACGCAGCGGTTCCAATACATTGATAAGGCCCAGGACAATGAGGATGATCCCGACGCCCCCCAGAATGATCATGTCCCCTACAATAAAATTATAAATGGCTTTGATAATCTTCATGAGCGCGCTTCTTTCTGAGCAGGTGCAACTGCCGTGCCGGATTATTCCTCGCGTGCATACTTTGCTGATTCTGCTCTTTTCGCAGTTTCACCTGCTTCAGCCAGGTAATCAGCAAGGTGGCAACCACAAGATAGATTGCAGCAAGAGCAAACAAGAAGACGTCAGCAAACGGCCATTCGATGCCAAAGCCCTCACCGGCCCAGAAAGTTCCGAAAGTAGTCAGCATGATACCGACAACAAATTTGAGCGTGTTCTCTGGCACTCTGGTCAGCGGCGCACGCACCAGCGCGCCAGTAAGAATGACGAGTAGTCCGGCAAGAGCTGCGCCTATCGCAGCCGAAGTGATCCCCGTCGCTCTGGTGATGGTAGCCGTCGCCGCACTGCTGCCGAAAGTAATCACAATGAACGCAACTTCCAGTCCTTCCAGCAACACAGCTTTATAGGAGAGCGCCACACCAAAGGGTTCAACACGCGGCGTGATATGTTCTCCGCGTGCTCTCAATTCCGCCCGCGTTTCCTCAAAGATCGCTTCTTCATCGTGCAGCGCTTTCAAACCGCTATAGCGCAAAATAGCCTTCTTGAGCCACTTTAGCCCGAAGAGGATGAGAAGCACGCCGACCACCAGGCGCAAAATATCAAGAGGAACAAACTGGACAAGCGCAACGCCAAGTGTACCGACAATCGCCACGAGAGTTGCGGCGGCAGCGAAAGCACCAATGAGCGAACTGCGCCAGTTAATCGTCACACCTACCACGAGGACAATCGTGAAGGCTTCGACAAACTCAACCGCTGAGGCGAGAAAAGCCGCCGTAGCGACCGCCCACTGCATGCAATATACTCCTGTTCTTCTGTAGTGGCACAGGCATATGATCGCAAGATGCTGGCCTCACATGCCATTACCGGAGCGGACCTTGATCCCGCGCCTGGATTTCTTTTGCATTGTAACACACCGCAGAAGAAAGCGGCGCAGAGCTACTTTTTAAAAGCCACCATCTGGAGCCACATGCGAGGTACCTCGGTCATGCCCAGTTCCTGCCCCGCCTCATAGACGGCGGTCCCCAGAGCTGCGGCCCCGTAGGCCAGTGGCACCCCCGGCAGCGCCCCTTCGATAAAGAGCCAGTATTGTCCCAGGTCGCGCCAGGCATCCAGCGCAATCCAGGCATTTGTCTGTTCCGTCTCAACAGAGCTGAAGCCGCTCTGTTTGAGCAGGTCAACATATTCAGCGGGTGTGAGCCACTGCATCGCCGTCGCTTTCGCCTCGCGCGCGAGTTTGGATTCGGGATGCTCTTTACGCAGCCAGCCCACAGCGCGGCGCGTCCACTGGCGATAAAATCGCTCGGTCCCCGCCACATAGGTTCCCTCATAGAAAGCGCTGTTACAGGCAAAGATACCCCCTGGAGCCAGGATTTGCGCCATTTTGCGGAAGGCGCTCAGTTTATCGGGGACAAGATGAATCGCATTGCAAAAGAAAGCCGCGCTAGCGTCACTGACAAAGCGGGGAAGATCGTCGGCTTCTCCCTGTACAAAGGTTGCCCGGACACGAACAGGCAGGCTTGCCATTCCTTTCTCAGCCCGGCGCAGGGCTTCAGAGGATGGATCAACCCCGACGAGATGGACCTGGTCGAGCCGTTCCTGGCGAGCCAGTTCTTCGGCGATCAGGCGCGTGACGGCCCCTGTGCCACAGGCCATGTCTACAATGGTTAGCCTGTCAGTGCGTGGCCTGGCCTCCAGGTGCTTGAGCGCCTGCTGCACCAGAGCGCGGTTAACGTCGGTGTAGAAGGCGTGGGCCGCAAAACCTTCAAAGGTAAACTTGTTGGTTTCCTCTGTCTCGATGAGACCCATGTGTCGTTCTCCTTACACAAAGTGTGATCTGATAAAGAGTTAGATACACAGCGGGGTCTCCAGGTTTCACCAAATTCCCGCACCATTAAACATCAAATATGCATGGACATGCCGCCATCAACACTGAGAACCTGGCCTGTGATGTAGCCAGATTCCGGCATACAGAGGAAAGCTATCGCGGCTGCCACTTCTTCCGCACTGCCGGGACGTCCAAGCGGCGTCTGATCAAGGATGAACTGGCGCTGCTGCTCGGTCAACGTGGAAGTCAGTTCGGTGGCAACAAAACCGGGAGCGACGACGTTGGCTGTGATGTTGCGACTCGCCATCTCGCGCGCAGTAGAGATAGTCAGCGCGACAATTCCTGCCTTTGATGCGCTATAGTTCGCCTGCCCCGCTGAACCGAGTAAACCGGCAACCGAGGCGATGTTGACGATACGCCCCCAGCGCGCTCTCATCATACCGCGCAGCGCCGCTCTGGTGCAGAGAAAAGTTGAGCGCAGGTTGGTGGCGATTACATGCTCGAAATCTTCCAGCGACATTTGCAGAATCAACCTGTCACGTGTGGTGCCAGCATTGTTGACAAGAATAGTAACAGGGCCTAAGCTCTGCGCTGCTTCGCTAAACAGGCGGCTCACATCTTCTTCGCGGCTCGCGTCCGCCTGCACGGCGATGCAGCGCCTGCCCAGGGATTCAATGCTGGCCCTGACCTCTTCCGCTAACCCGGCATTACTGCGATAGTTGACAACTATATCGGCCCCGGCTTGCGCCAGGCGCAGCGCCGTCGCACGCCCGATTCCCTGGCTGCTGCCTGTAATCAATGCAATTCTTCCCGCCAGTGGCAGGTGTTGTTCCTGAGTCATGAACTCGATCCTTTTTTTTATGGAATAGTTGGTATGGCTCAATCTCGCCTGCTGTACAATGACGTCCATCAGTTTACCATACCCGACCGTTCTTGTGGAGTAGATCTACCGCTATCTTCTCGTCCCCCAGGGCTTCCCGGCTCACACGATTGTGCGCTATGCTATACTGGTGCAGAATCAAGCACCCTGTTCAGGAAAAGGGGAAGGAAATCCGGGCGTCGTATCCCTTTTCTTCCCCTTTGCCTGATATGTCGGTTAAAAACACCAGGGAGCGTATTTCCACTCAGGAATAAGCAAGAGAGGGAGTAATTTATGACTGTCGATATACGTGATATCGAGCACATTCTCCAGCAGCAGGAGCAATGGCGACAAAGGCAATGTATCAATCTGATTGCCAGCGAGAACACACCTAGCACTGCCGTGCGCCGCGTGCAAAATTCTGATTTCATGGGGCGCTATGCCGAAGGACATCCCAACGAGCCGGGCAAAGTCAATCGTTACTACCAGGGAACACGCTACATTGACGAGATCGAGCGCAAAGTCCATGACGAGCTACTGGAACTCTTCGATGCCAGGCAGGCCGATGTGCGGCCCATCAGTGGTAATGCCGCCAATACCGCCATTGCGCTGAGCGTACTACGCGGCGGCGATACCATCATTGTCAATTCGACCGATGCGGGCGGGCATATCAGTCACGGCACTGTTGGCGTGTTTGGCCGGCGCATCCAGAATCGGGGCCAGACGCTCAAACTCGGCGTCTCCAGCTCGATCCACCTGCATTATCTGCCGCTTACCGCAGATCACTACCACGTCGATGCCGCTAAAACGATCGAACTCATCGACCGCCTCTCACCGCAGCTCGTCATCATGGGCAAAAGCCTCTTCCTCTTCCCCGAACCAGTGGCCGAAGTAGCTGCCTTCTGTAAAACAAAGGATATTCCTCTGCTCTATGATGGCGCACATGTCCTCGGCCTGATCGCCGGGGGACAATTCCAGGACCCGCTGCACGAAGGCGCTACCTGGCTAACCGCCAGCACACACAAAACCTTTCCTGGACCGCAGCGCGGCATCATTCTCTCTCGCCTCGAAGATGCCGAAACCATTAAAAAATACTGGCACGCGGCTGATCGCGGCGTCTTCCCCGGCTCTTCCAGTAACCATCACCTGTATTCGCTGCCGGCGTTGCTGGTCGCCACACGGGAAATGAAAAAGTACGGGCGCGACTACGCGCTCCAGACGGTGCGCAACGCTCAGGCACTTGGACGTTATCTGGACGAACTGGGAACGCCTGTCGAGGCGCGCGAATTCGGCTATACGCGCAGTCATATGATCGCAGTCAACGTGGCACGCTGGGGTGGGGGCGTCGAAGTGGCGAAGCGCCTGGAAGAGAACGATATTATTCTCAACTACAACATGCTGCCGGGCGATACTGACCCGCGCAATCCCTCCGGCCTGCGCATCGGCGTGCCGGAAATGACACGTTTCGGCATGGACGAGCGCGCAATGGGCGAACTGGCACAGTTGATACACGATGCCATTCGCGGTAAAAACGTGAAAGAGCAAGTTCACGCTCTACGCGCTCGCTTCACCGAAATGCAGTATGTTTGAGCAGGAGGGCCATGTAAGAACAGGAGCTACGCCACCTCGACCCGGTGTTCTCTGAGCAGGTCCAGCAGCCACTGCTCGTCATGAATAGGCACTCCTGCCTTCTGAGCTTTGGCAAGCTTGGAACCGGCATCCTCACCGACGATCAGGTGACTGAGCGACTTGCTGACACCGGTGGCGATGGTGCCGCCCAGGCGCGTAATCGCCTCTTCAGCCTGCTGGCGTGTCATGCTTTGCAAGCGTCCGGTGAGCAGGAACGTCTGGCCTGAGAGGGGACCCGCCTCGGCCTGGCTGCCGTCCTGCATGTTGACGCCGGCCTGACGCAAGCGATCGATCAACTCACGATTCTCCTGCTGCTGCAACCAGTGGTAGATGCTCTGCCCGATGCGGGGTCCGATACCGGGGATGTTGTTGATCTCTTCTTCCCTGGCCGCCAGCAACCTGTCGATGTTGCCGAATGCGCCGGCGATAAGCTGCGCGGTTTTCTCGCCGACATAGCGAATGTTGAGGCCAAAGAGCAGCCGCCAGAGCGGGCGCTGCTTGCTGGCCTCGATGGCGCGCAACATGTTATCGGCGCTTTTCTCCTTGACCCCTTCCAGCGAGAGGAGCTGCTCGCGCGTGAGGTGGTAGAAATCGTCCACGCTTTTTACCAGCCCGGCCTCGACAAGTTGCTCGCACATCTTCTCGCCTATCGTGTCCATATCCATTGCGCCCTTCGAGACGAAATGAATGATGCCTTCGAGGTTGCGCGCCGGACACTTGAGGTTGGGACAGTAGGCCATGGCGACGGACGGATCGTGCGTAATGGGTGTGCCACAGAGCGGGCATTTATCGGGCAGGTGATAGACCTGTTCCTGGCCAGTGCGCCGCTCGACAATCGGCTTGACAACTTGAGGGATGACCTCGCCGGCCCGCTGAACCAGTACCCAGTCACCGATGCGCAGATCCTTGCGCTGAATATCTCTCTCGTTATGTAAGGCTGCACGCGAAACGGTCACACCGCGAATATGGACCGGTTCGAGAATGGCATAGGGATTGACCGAGCCGGTACGCCCGATGTTGATGCCGATGCCGAGCAGTTTCGTCGCTACTTGAATAGGGGGATATTTGAAGGCGATGGCCCAGCGCGGATCGCGGGAGACGCTGCCCAGTTCTTCCTGCTGTGCCAGATCGTTAATTTTGATGACCACGCCGTCGATTTCGTAAGGCAGGTTGAATCGTTCTTTTTCCCATTTATTGCAGTAATCGAGCACTTCTTCCAGACTATGAACCAGCGCAATATGCGGATTGACTGGAAAGCCCCACTCGCGGATCAATTGCAGGGCCTCCCAGTGAGTCTGGATGCTCATGCCCTGGAGATAGCCAATCTGATAGCCGAAGAAGCTGAGTGGACGCGAGGCGGTGATACGCGGATCTTTCTGGCGCAGCGAGCCGGCGGCGGCGTTGCGCGGATTGGCAAACAGCCTGTTATCGGTCATCTCTGCGTTGAGTTTCTCAAAGCTTTCGATGGACATATAGATTTCGCCGCGCACTTCCACTTTTTCTGGAATTTTGCTGCCGCGCAGCCTGTGCGGGATTGTGCGAATGGTGCGCACATTGGGCGTCCAGTCCTCCCCGATGATGCCATCGCCGCGCGTCGCGCCGACGGCCAGCCTGCCGTGTTCATAGGTCAGTGCCATTGCCAGTCCGTCGATTTTGAGTTCGCAGACGTAGGAGAACGTCGCGTTGGGTAGAATATTCTGCGCGCGCCTGTGCCAGTCGTAGAGTTCCTGCTCGTTGCGGGCGTTTGCCAGGCTGAGCATGGGCAGCGGATGGCGATGCTGTGGCACTTCCTGGGTTGGTACGGCTCCTACGCGCTGTGTCGGTGAATCAGGCGTTTGCAATTCAGGATGCTCACGCTCGATCTGCTGTAGCTCCAGCATCAACTGGTCATATTCCGCATCGCTCAGAACGGGATTATCCAGAACGTAGTATTGATAATTGGCCTCTTCGATTTTATGGCGCAGTTCAGCAGCACGGGCTGCGAGCTGCTCTTCCTCGCTTTTGCCCGCCTCTGTCAACGCTGGATGCGCTTTCGTACTGGCATGTTCGTCGATCTCTGTCATGCCTTGCTCCTCAGACATAGATAAATCTCCGGCTTTCTCTTCCTCTCCTCTCAACCTCTCTATTGTAACTTTCTTTTCAATAGGGCTGATAGTGGAAGACTTCCGGCGCCTCCTGTATGAGTCCTTCCAGGTGGCCCCGCCACTGCTTGAAGAGCGGGCCGCCGCGAAAATCAACGATGTGTGCTTCGAGTGAGATCCAGTGGACGGTGAGCATATAGCGAGCCGGTTGCTCGATGCAGCGCATCGCATTCGCCGAGATGCAGCCCGGATGCTGGCGAATGACTTCCAGTCCTTGAAGAATGGCCTGTCCCAGTTCCTCTTCCTTCTCAGGCAGCGCCGTGATCAATGCAAGCTCTATGATCATAGGTGTGCAATTCTCCCCCCGGTAAGATGTATTTTCAGCCACCATCGTACCATGACAGGAGCAATAATGCTATCCTCTGAAAAGAGGAGACCAGCAGACTTTTTGTTCAAACTGCGCGCGAGTCGCTCCAGTCCTGCTGAAAAGTCCGCTGGAGCGTGGCAAGGACCGTCCGGTCGGCCACGATGATGCCCAGTTCGCGGTTGCCGTCAAGAGACGCGCCAGAGATATTTTGCGAGCCGATGAAAGCTCTTTGTCCATCGACTACCATCATTTTCGCATGCATGTACAGCCGGGCATCTTCTCGAACCTGGACGCCGCCGCGCTTAATCGTATCAATGCCCTCTTTGTTGTCATCTTTTTCTCCATTGCGCGGCGCCGGTAGAATCACCCTCACCTGCACACCACGTTGAGCCGCATCGGCCAGTGTCTGCGCGATATCCTGGTCGAACATTTCCTCGGCCTCGACCAGCAGCGTCTTGCGGGCGCTATTGATCAGCGTCTTGAAAAAATGGCGGGAGTTGATGGGACTGACGACCAGGTTGGGATTGTTGATCTGTACACTGGTGCGGTTCCAATCGGCATTGAAGATGTCGATGACGGCCTGAACATCCTGGGGATTGGTGTCAATGATACCGTATTCGCGGTTTCTTGTGCTCTTGCTGCCACCGAGGGCCGAGAGAGTGAGATTGCACGTCATGATGTAGGCGGTTTTGCCGTCGATGATCATGACTTTGGCGTGCGTAAGGGAGAACTGTGGATTATCTGATTTCACCTGCACACCGGCAGCTCTCAGACGGTCCATCGTCTCGGTCGGGGAGATAGGGCCACCGCCATAGGGATGTGTTTCCAGCATCACGCGCGTATCAATCCCACGATGAGCGGCCTCTTCTAAGGCGTTGATGACGTTGCGATTGGTCAGGAGATACATCTCAACCCAGACAGATTTTTTGGCGCCCGCAATGGCATCAGTAATCACGTGGTCGCCTGCTTCTGGCTCGACAAAAAGACGAACGTTTTGCACGCCACTGCCGACAGTGCAGTTACCCAGGCAGGCGTCAGCATTACCAGCGGCAACAGCGGGAGTGGCGGCACCACTTGTAGCGGGCGCGGTGGTCGTACAGCCTGTGAAGAGCAGGCAAAAGGCCAGAAAGGCCAGAGCAAACACGGGAAAAATGTTTGTGCTTCTTGCGCGATAACTAACTGATGAGTATAGAGAATGCAGCACAGAGCAATTCCTTCCTTGATCAGTATGAAAGTTAGATCAGCCTGTTGATTTTTTATTCCTTTTTTAGAAACGTTTCGTAAGACCATTTTCGCTCACCTGACGCGATACAGAGAAAAAGCTCCCAACCTTGCCAGAAGGTCAGGAGCTTTTTCCCCTCTTTCACATTCGGATGAGCGCTGGTTTTATGGATGCAGGGCGACGTAGAGCGGAGCGAGCACCAGCGTGATTGTGCTGAGCAGCTTGATCAGCACGTGCAGCGAAGGGCCAGCCGTGTCTTTGAAGGGATCACCGACCGTATCGCCAACAACGCCCGCTTTGTGTGGTTCGCTTTTCTTGCCGAGGACGATGCCGCTCGGGTCGAGGCGATCTACCATCTCACCTTCTTTATTGACGCGCAGGTAACCGGCCTCGATATACTTTTTTGCGTTGTCCCAGGCACCGCCGCCGTTGTTAAGGAAGAGCGCCAGAACAATGCCCCCCATTGTACCGACCATCAGCAGTCCGGCCTCAGCTTGCGGGCCGAGGATAACACCGACGAGGATAGGAGTCAGGACCGCCACGATACCAGGCAGCACCATCGCACGCAGCGCGCCGCGCGTACTGATATCAACACAGCGTGCATAGTCGGGATCGACGCGATCCTCCGGCTTCTCCGCCATAATCTTCGGATTCTCACGGAACTGGCGACGTACCTCCTCGATCATACGCTTGGCGGCCGCACCGACAGCCCGGATTGCCAGGGAGCTGAAGAAGAAGATCAGCGTCAGGCCGATCAGGGCCGCGATAAAGACGACGATTTCAGCCAGATCAACGCGATAGACAACTTGCCCGATTGCATTGAGCTGCGCTGGCGTGGGATTCGAGAGCGGGAGCGCCTTGTACTGGAAAAGCACGTCCAGATAGGCGCTGAAGAGCAGAAAAGCCGCGAGCGCAGCCGAGCCAATGCCATAGCCCTTGGTCAGCGCTTTCGTCGTGTTGCCCACACCGTCAAGCGCATCGGTGATATCACGCACTGCTTCGGCCTGCCCGCTCATTTCGGTGATGCCACCGGCATTGTCGGTAATCGGGCCAAAGGTGTCCATCGCCAGGATATAGGCGCAACTCATCAGCATGCCCATCGTAGCAACGGCAGTGCCGAAGATACCGCCAACATTGATAATGCCGGGATTGATCGCCGGATCAAGCGTGATGTGGACCTGGCTGCCCATGAAGAAGGAGAGACCGAGCGCCACGGAGATCGCCAGCACCGGCAACGCCACACACTCAAAAGCAACAGCGATACCGGTAATGATGGTTGTCGCGGGACCGGTCAGCGTGGCGGCGGCGATCTCGCGCACAGGTCGCCAGGTGCCTGCCGTGTAATACTGCGTGATGTAGACAAAGGCAACACTTAACAGGATGCCTACCGTTCCGGCCAGACCAAACCAGATCCAGGCCGGCATCATATTAGCAGTGACGCCCGCACCACCTAGCATCAGGTAACTGACCAGGAAGACTCCCACTATCGAGAGCGCACAGGTGATGAAGTAGCCAATGTTGAGCTGGTTCATGGCAATTTCGCCGGGATCGCGCCCGGCAGCTTTGTCAGGCTCAACCACCACTGAGGGACGCACGTAGAGCAGACCAATGGCCGAAGCAATCAGCCCGAAGGCGCGTACGACCAGCGGGAAGAGAATCCAGCCTTCGTTTTTTGTCGCCACGTAGAGCGCAACACCCAGAATCATCGCGCCGATATTTTCAGCGGCAGTTGACTCGAACAGGTCGGCACCACGACCTGCACAGTCACCAACGTTATCACCTACCAGGTCAGCAATCACAGCAGGGTTGCGCGGGTCGTCTTCAGGAATGTTCGCTTCAACTTTTCCTACCAGGTCCGCACCAACATCAGCAGCCTTCGTATAAATACCACCACCAAGCTGGGCAAAGAGAGCAACAAAACTGGCACCAAAACCAAAACCAACGATCAGGGAAGGCACCTTCTCCACAGCATTCCCAATGCTATAGAGCAAGAAGATCAGCGAAACGCCAAGCAGGGACAGCGCAACAACCAGAAAGCCAGAAACTGCTCCGCCGCGTAACGATACCATCAATGCCTCACCGAGGCTGCGTGTAGCGGCACTGGCCGTACGGCTGTTCGACTTCACCGCAACATACATGCCAATATAGCCAGAAATGCCAGAACAGAGCGCACCAATTAAGAACGCCAGCGCCGTACGCCAGGCCAGATCGAGTCGCGCCTCTACTGTTCCCAGACTCAACAGGAAGAGCACACCGGCAACAATAATCGC
>JADBKA010000409.1 GCA_014896635.1 Ktedonobacteraceae bacterium | reverse complement strand
CAGATGAGACATGCTTCTGATTCTCAATGGACTGCTTGATGATGGGAAGCGGCGCTCTTAACCCGTTTCCCGTTACCCAGGACTTTGCGCCAATACTTCGGACACCAGACCACATGATACTTGCACGGGTAGTAGACATTCCGGTTCGATTTGTACCTTATTGCACTCATGTGGATAGTCTACAGCAAAGAGCTATCTATTGTCAAGCCGCAACGTTACCCCGTCTCCCAAGCCACCTGAAAAGGAACGCGCCTTATATCCCTACGGCTCAAGCCGAGGGTTTTACGGCGCGGTTTGATAAATCAGGTTGTAATACGTCTATTCTTTCAGAGAATCTTTATCATCTTTCAGGAGATCCAGGCCATGCAACTCGACGAACTAGGCGGTCGGGTACTTGGACATTACCGTTTAAAGCGCCCGCTGGGCTATGGTGGCAGCGCCGCTGTCTTTCTGGCCGATGATATTCACCTTCAGCGTGCCGTTGCGCTGAAAATCTTTCTGCCGCGAGCCGAGGAGACAAGTGACTTTATGCGCCGCTTTGCGCGTGAAGCACGGGTGCTGGCACAACTCGATCATCCCCATATCCTGCCTGTCTACGATTACGGTGAGCAGGACGATCTCGCTTACCTCGTCATGCCCTATATGGCCGGCGGATCACTACGCGACCGCCTGCGTGAGCAAAAAGCGTTTTCTCCCACAGAAGCTGTGGCTCTCGCCGACCAGATGCTCGATGCTCTGCAATACGCGCATGCGCATGGCCTGATTCACCGCGACATCAAGCCCGGTAACATGCTCTTCAAAGCCAATGGCTCTCTCGTCCTCTCTGATTTCGGACTGGTGAAGGTGCTCCCTTCGCAGGAAAAGTTTGCCGCTACAGGCGAAGAAACGATCAGCGTGACGCACCATGCGATTACCGGCACGCCCGATTATATGGCGCCAGAACAGATTCAAGGCAAACCGCTGCCAGCCACTGATATCTATGCGATGGGCGTCGTTTTGTATGAGATGCTGACGGGCGAGCGACCTTTCAAGGCCGATAACGCTCTGGGGGTGTTGATGCAGCATCTCTACGAGCAGCCGCAACCTCTCCATGAGATCAAACCTGGTATCCCCCCGGCACTTGAGGCCGTGATCATGCGCGCCCTGGAGAAAGATCCGGCCAGGCGTTACCAGCAAGCAGCAGAGTTCCGCCAGGCGTTGCAGCAGGCCCTGGTAGAAGAAGCACACTCACTGATCTCCGGCACCGCGACGGTCCCAGTGCCGCCTGCTGCCTGGCGATCTTCTCCGGTGCGGACCGGCCGAGATCCCGTGACACCTTCTGTGCCGCCGATCTCACAGTCGCTTGAGCAGGGACAGCGAGCTGATTCCGCTGCGTTCTCTCAATTGCATCAGCCTGCTTACCAGCAGCCAGTATCCCATTTTGTCACCCCGCCCGTCGTGCAGAAGCGCCGTCGCCGCATGCCGCTCTGGATGGCATTGCTCCTGTTGTCACTGGTTGTGCTGATAACAACGGGCGCCCTGTTCTACGTGCGCGGCTGGCCCAGTAGCGATGGACCAGATAGGTTGGCAGGCACGCCTTCTTCAAGAGCGCCAGTGCAGGTGCCAACCACTACCGGCACAGTCACGAAAGGCGGCGAGACACCGGTTCCGGGGAGCACAGCCACGCCTGCATCCACTCCTCAGCCGGTCCCAGGCACTACAACCACCTGTCCACCTCAGGGAACGGCGCGCGCCGCGATAACCACCCCGCTTAACCTGGGATATCACCAGAATGCTGTCTATTTTGTCAATGACACTGCTGCCCAGCCGGTTACCGCAATGCTGAAGCGCTTTGATGTGACTGCCGGAGAGGGTAGCGATATTCTCAAACTAGCAGACGCGCACATAAGCGACGCGCAGGTTTCCCAGGATGGTCAGTGGATTCTCTTCACACTCCAGACCGGCGG
Organism: Ktedonobacteraceae bacterium; assembly: GCA_014896635.1. Next base: position 428 of record JADBKA010000409.1, on the reverse strand, counting down.
CCAGTACCAGTTGCGCCTTGTGCGCGTAGATGGACAGGGCCACCAGACCCTGTACTGTGCGCCAGCGAATACCGATATCTCTGCTGCCCAGTGGTCATTTAACCAGCGACAGATCATTTTTAATGCAGGTTCCTCAAAACCTGTCACTTACCTGCTTAATCTGATGAATGGGAGTTTACAGCAGGTGTTGATCCCTCAGGGCAATCTGGGTTACATACCGCGTACCTGGCTCGACAGAACGCGCATTTACATGATGGCTGTCATTCCTGGAAGCGATGCACCGCCGCAGGGCATCTACCTGCTCGATCTCTTGAAGGGTGTTAATCAGCACGATAACGACTTGCAAGCGGTAGTAAAGACCAGCCTGGCATGCGGCGATTTTGATAGTAGTTTTGACAGCACACAGTTGTTTCTTGCCACCTGTACGC
>JADBKA010000408.1 GCA_014896635.1 Ktedonobacteraceae bacterium | reverse complement strand
CATCGCTGTACGTAAGGGCGATGTGCCGATGAGGCGTGCTCTACAGCAGGCCTTTCAGGCTCTCGAAGCCGATGGAACCTACCAGCATTTGCTCGCTAAGTGGGGATTAATCAAAGAAAGCATCATTCCGTAGGGACATGATTGATCACGTCCTTACGGAATTTTAAGCTGATTACGGGTTCTGGTCGTTACAATATCTCTTTAATGGTTTAAAGGTCGATGATTGGTGGCATGGGTTCACCGGGTTGATGCGGTAGGCCACAAACATGTTGCGGCAGCGTAAAATTGGGCATTTGATCGAGGAGACACAGGAAGGCATGCAGCAATTCAGGATCAAAACTGGTTGCTGAACCTTGCAACATGCGCTTGCGCGCATCCTCTGTAGTCAACGGTCTCTTATATGGGCGTTGCGACGTGAGTACGTCATAGACATCCGCAATAGCCAGCAGGCGGGCGCTCACCGGGATATTCTCGCCACTTAACACGGCGGGATAGCCATGGCCATCCCAGGCTTCATGATGATAGAGGACAGCTTCCACATAAAAGGGAGCAATCTCGTAACCAATCAGTATGGTTGCACCAATCACCGGATGGCGCTCCATTTTGCGCCGTTCCTCATTGGAAAGGGCTGCCGACTTATTGAGAATGTCATTAGTAATCCAGGTTTTACCGAGATCGTGTACCAACGCCGCCAACGCGAGATTGCGAGCATCCTGCCGACTCCATCCTATATAGCGTGCCAGTCTCTGCACGTAGGTTGCGACCCGACGTGAATGCTCGTAGGTCACAATATCACGCTCCTGGATACTGTGGGCCAGAGAGAGCAGAACCCTTTTTGTTTCCTGCTCTCGTTCGGTCTGCGCTATTCCCACCACGTTCTGCTCCCATACACTCTTCAGCAGGCAGTAGTGCTTTCACCTGCTGTGATAAAAACATAACTACTGGATCAATTATATATGCGTAAGATTGTCTATTATTGATGTAGGGGGTTTCCGACTGCTTAGAAGATACCCTGGTCATGAAAAAACCTACTACATACTAACAATTGTACGCATTTCTGTCCATCATAGATGCCAGGAAGGTACTTTTGTATAGAGAGCTGTCACATTCTGGCCGTCTCCAACGTGCTCCTTGCAGGAGAGATATCCAGATAGCTATTTTGGCCTGTGTCAGTATATAATGTGTGATGTTGTGTGCGGCGTTATCCGCAATTCGTCGGGTCTTACCGACAAAGGAGTGTCCTATGAACTTGCAAAACGCACCGGAGCCGATAGATCGTTATCCGCTCTTAAAAAGAGATAATGAGGTGCTGAGACGGGAACTACTCCAGCATACCTCTCTCGCCAGTACACCTGAGCCAGTGCGCGTGTTGAAAGCGTCTGTCTCCGAAATAGTCCTGTCACCCGCCTTGAGTATCGTCCCGGAGGAGTTGGAGGAGGCGACACCGGTGAGAAGCACGGAGGTATCCGCCGTGGGACAAATCTCCAGGCGTTTTAAAGACTACTCCTATCCGCTGGTCTGCTGCCGCAATCAACTAGGCATTGGCATGTCTAACCCAGGCCCTCGCTAATGGAAGCTTCTCATCCGCGTGCAGCGTTAATCCGCTTCGGGTGCTTACGGGCATGCTGACACTCCCCCGCGTCATCAGCGGGGGGTTCTTCCTTCATCCAGACCGCTTGCCTGTTCTGACCTTGCCAGAACGGGGAGAGGCGCTCTGTCCAGAAGCGTTACATACCTTCTTCGACTTTGATAGCAGCTAAGAGTTTCTTATACGAAAAGCTGTTCGATGAAGACGTCGGCCTTCGCGGGTACAATGGTAGATTGAATGGATACATGGCCTGTCTGCGGGCCGGTCGAGTGATATTGTCTGCTCTCAAGCACCAGGATTTCCAGCGTGTAGTTGACCGGATCGACCAGCCAGTATTCGGGGATAGCGGCGCGCGCATAGGCGTTACGCTTGCGCTGGCGGTCGTGTTTCTCCGTTGCGGGTGGGGCCACCTCGACCACCAGATCGGGGGTGCCGATGATACGTGTGGGATGCAGGATGGCGGTGTGATCCCGCAGCACAACGACCACATCCAGCTGAACAACCGCTTGCGGCGCGAGTTCGACATCAACCGGGGCAACGTATACCATGCCGAGTCCGGTTAATTTGACATGATTGTAGAGATAGACGTATATCGTTCCGACAATGTCCTGGTGCCAGAGATTGGGCGCAGGTGCCATATACAACACTCCATCGAGAAGTTCGTAGCGTTGTCCATCGGATGGTAGTGCTGCATAGTGGGCATAAGTCCATGCGCCCTGGCGAGGGCCGGGGACATGATCGGCGCGCTGTACGGCGTCGAGACGATCTGACGTGGTGGTCATTGCGAAGCCTGCTTTCCTGGG
>JADBKA010000407.1 GCA_014896635.1 Ktedonobacteraceae bacterium | reverse complement strand
GACAGCGCTTTCCCCTGGTGGCAACGCGGAATTATCTATCAGATTTATCCCCGCAGTTTCCAAGATAGCAACGGTGATGGCATCGGCGATTTACAGGGTATCATCAGCAGGCTCGATTACTTGAACTGGCTAGGAGTGGACGCTATCTGGCTCTCGCCTTTCTATCCCTCACCGATGGCCGACTTTGGCTACGACATTACCAATCATTGCAATGTTGATCCCATCTTCGGCGATTTGCAGACGTGCGACGCGCTGATCGAGCAGGCGCATCGGCGCGATCTCAAGATCATTATTGATTTTGTCCCTAATCATACCTCTGACGAGCATCCCTGGTTCCTTGCGTCGCGCAGTTCGCGCCAGAATCCTATGCGGGACTGGTATGTATGGGCCGACGCTAAGCCCGATGGCTCTCCACCCAACAACTGGCTGAGCGCAATGGGTGGCTCCGCCTGGGAGTGGGACGGCGCAACCGGCCAGTATTATTTGCACACTTTCCTCAAGAAGCAGCCAGACCTCAACTGGCGCAATCCGGCGGTCAAAGCCGCCATGTTTGATATTGTGCGCTTCTGGCTGGAGCGGGGCGTCGATGGTTTTCGGATCGATGCCGCCCATTTCATCCTCAAGGACCCCGACCTGCGCGATAACCCGCTTAATCTCAGTGGAGAGCGCGTCTTGCATAAGCCGATAGGGGACTACGCCTCACAAATCCATCTCTATGACAACGGGCATAGCGACGTGCATACCGTCTATCGTGAACTACGCAAGCTGCTTGATAGTTACAGCACAACACATCCGCGCGTCATGATGGGTGAAGTGCATATTTTCGACCGCAAGGTCTGGGTCAGCTACTATGGGGTCAATCTGGACGAAATGCACATGCCCTTCAACTTCGATTTCATCAACACCACCTGGGACGCTCAGACCATTCGTCGCTCCGTCGATGCGCTTGAAACGCAGCTACCACCGGGGGCCTGGCCCAATAACGTCTTTGGCAATCACGATGAGCCGCGTATCATTAATCGCGTAGGGCCAGCATTTGCGCGCTCGGCCATGCTGCTTCTGCTCACTCTGCGCGGCACGCCCACCCTCTATTATGGCGATGAGATCGGTATGCACAATGGCAACATTCCACCTGAGCGCATCCGTGACCCGATGGAGAAAAATATGCCTGGCATCGGCCTCGGACGCGACCCGGCCCGAACACCGATGCAGTGGGACAGCAGTCCAAACGCGGGCTTCTGTCCACCAGGCGTTGAACCCTGGCTACCTATACCCTCTGATTACCGGCAGAGCAACGTCGCCGCCGAACGCGATGACCCGGATTCGCTACTCACCTTCACACGCCGCCTCATCGCGTTGCGCCGCGCACTGCCCGCACTCTCGATTGGCAACTACCAGAGCATCGACGGCGTGCCTGCCGACTGCCTCGTCTTTCTACGCCAGGCGGGCAGGCAGCGCTACCTCGTGGCCGTGAACTTTTCCGACAATGAGCAGCAGATAAATACCTCACAGATGGGACATGGGCGTATCGTCCTCTCTACTCATGCAGAGCGCGAGGCAGCAATCGAACTGACATCACTTCCATTACGCGCTAAAGAAGGCGTAATTATCGAGATGACATAGTAATAAATAAAACAGGTAACAAATCGGCGTAGGGATGTGGTAGACCTGCCCCTACGCCAAATTTATTTGTGACACATTAGCCCTTCACGGCACCGGCGGTGAGGCCGGAGACGATGCGTTTCTGAAGGAATAGAACGACGATCACGAGCGGAATAGTCACAATCACAGCGGCGGCAGCAATTTCGCCCCAGGGGATCGTATGCTCGCCCGCGAAGCGCGTGACACCGACCGTTACCGGCTGGGCAGTCTGATCGGCAGTCAGCGTCAGACCAAAGATGAAGTCATTCCAGACAGCAATGAATGAGAGGATCGCAGCCGCGAAGACACCCGGAGCGGTGAGCGGGACAATGATCTCCCACAGGGCACGCATGCGCGAGGCCCCATCCACGCGCGCGGCTTCTTCCAGGTCCGGCGGCAGGTCGCGGAAGAAAGAGGTCATAAACCAGACCGTGATCGGCAATGTGAACACGATGTCAGGGATAATCAGAGCCACATAGGTGTTATAGACCGGTAGCGTACTGGTGAAGAACACGAAGAGCGGCCCCACCATCGCAATCGGCGGAATCATTTGCACTGATAACGTAATGGCTAATACGGCAGATTTGCCACGAAATTTCATGCGTGCAATGGCGTAGGCACACAGAATGCCGACGACCAGCGAAATGATGGTAGTGCAAACGGCAATAATCGTGCTATTGAGCAGATCACGAGTGAAGATACTCACACTCAGGTCGCTGATGTAGTTTTCCTGCCGCTCCAGCCAGATCACATCCTCGGCGCCG
>JADBKA010000091.1 GCA_014896635.1 Ktedonobacteraceae bacterium | reverse complement strand
TTGTCGCCGGTAGAGAAGGGAGCAAGAGCGAGGGAGAAATTCGGCATACTCTTCAGGAGAGAGATTGCAAATGACCGTCTGGCAATTTATAATGTCATGGGAATCTTGCGTAATGTCTGAAAAATTGTAGAAGCCTGAAAGTCAACGACGACCAGGAGGCAGTAGAAAAAATGACAGTAAACATTCGAGCAACGGGGGCGGGAATTACAGCACCGCCGCTGGACGTGCTCTCGCTGTACCGTACAATGGTAACTGCCAGGGTAACAAATGACCTGTTGAAAGTGCGCAAAACGCAGGGACGTTACCCTTTTTATATTGGCTGCGCCGGCCATGAGACGATGGCTGCCGTAGTCGCGGCACTGGAGAAAGAAGACTGGCTGGCCCTGTACTATCGTGATCTGGCTGCCTGGTTGCAACGCACCGGTGATATTTATGGCCCGCTGCGTGAAGCCTATTCTCGCACAAGCGGTCCTATGTGTGCGGGACGGAACATGCCTTCGCACTACAGCAGCCGGAGCCATCGCATCCTGCCTACTTTTAGCGAAGTGGCCGGGCTTGCGCCGTTTGCCGGCGGGGTTGGTTTTGCACTCAAAAGGCAGAAGAGCAGCGAACTGATTATGTGCTCAACGGGCGATGGGGGTGTAGCGACCAACGACTTCCACGTGCTTTTCCGCCAGGCTGCCGTGCATCGCCTGCCGGTCCTCATCGTCGTCGAAGATAATAACTGGGCCATCACTACCCCTTCGACGGTCCAGTGGGCCGGGTCGCTGGTCGAGTGGGCCAGGGGAGGTGGAATCTACGCCGAAGAGGTTGATGGGACCGATGTCATGGCGACCTATGAGGCGACGTGGCGACTGGCCCAGTCCATTCGCGCCGGCGATGGCCCTGCACTGATGCACTTACATCTTGGACTGCTCGATCCCCACTCCAGCAGCACAGATATCAAGTCCTATCGCAAAAAAGAAGAAATCGAATTTACTACTGCAACAAAAGATCCTGTTAAGAACTTTGGGCGCTGGCTGGTTGAACATGGCCACCTGCAAGAAGAAGATATCGAGCGTATAAGGCGAGAAGTTAAAGCCGAACTGGACCACGTTGAGCAAGAAGTGCTCAGAGAACCTGAGCCGACAGGCGACCGCGTGATGCAACATGTCATCTCTGTTCCCGAATGGCGCGAGAATATTCCGCGCGGGACGAAGCGCAAGCTGACCATGCTCGGGGCCATTAACGAGGCGCTGCTGGAACTGGCGAACCGCGATCCCAATTTCTTTGTGTATGGCCAGGATGTGGGCAGCGCCAAAGGAGGAGTTTTTGGCGCAACTGCTTACCTGGTCAACCAGTATCCTGATCGTGCCATCAGCAGTCCGCTCAATGAGCAGTTGATCGTCGGTATTGCTGCCGGAGCCGGTCTGCATGATGGCAAGGCGCGCTGCGCCGAAATTCAGTTCGTTGATTACCACCAGTCAGCTACTCAGACAATTCGCCTGGCGGCTCGCATCTCTTACCAGAGCTTCGGCGACTGGCATACCCCGCTGCTCCTACGTACCAAGTCGGGCAGCGGCGGCGGCGGCCCGATTTCCACCAGCTCTGCCGGTGGCGGTGCATTCGGCCATTCTAATGCAGGCGAGCAATGGTTTACCAACGTTCCCGGCATGATTACCATTTGTCCAGCAACACCTTATGATGCCAAAGGTCTGCTGCTTGAAGCCGCACGCGCGCAATCGCCGGTGGCTTTCCTGGAGCGCGGTCGCCTCTATCGTTCAGAGCCACCCAGAGATAGCGATGGCAGGACTATCGAGGCTCTCGCCGAGTTCTGGCACGTCCCCGAAGGCTATTATACGCTGCCAATCGGCAAAGCGCGGCGCCTGCGCATCGGAGAGGGACCCGGCAAGGTGTCGATCATTGCCTGGGGAACGATGGTGCTCGAAGCCTGCACCGCCGCCGCCAATGTGGTTAACCGCCTGGGTGGCTCCATCGAGATTGTTGATCTGCGTACCCTCGCACCTTTCGATGAAGAGGCGGTAGCGGCTGCTGTACGAGCAACGAACCGTGTGGTCGTGGTGACAGAAGAACCCGATCTGACGAGTTTTGGCCGACATGTGCATTCCTGGATTGTGCAGCACTGCTTCTATGACCTGGATTGCACTCCTGCTTTCATTGCAGCAATGCCGGCTCCTGCCGCCCCCTACAACGCAGCAGAAGAAACAGCTTTCTATCCAGATGCCACAACAATTGAAGCCGCAATCGAAAACCTGCTGGCCGAGTAGCTGTCTTACGACGATCTCTGACTGGTATGGAATTGCGAGTGCGCATCCTGTCATACTATCAAAGTTGCTTTTTTGAAAGCAACTTTGATAGTATGACAGGATGCATTAATTTGTGTATCCGTTCCCATCACAGCGTTATCACAATATTCCGATCTATTGACAATAGTCGTTGTTGAAGTTATCCTTAAAGACATGCGGTTAAAAAATACTTTGAATTTGATGCTGGCAATGAAGCATTCCTAATGGCAAAGAAGCACTGAGTGATGAAGATAGAGCAACTACGATGGCAGGGTAAGGGATGGGAGCCGGTTGCACGCGCGAGTGGTCAGATGAGGAAAGCGCAGCTCCTGTTGCTCTTCGGCAGTCCATCTCTTCTCAAAAAGCGTCTTCCGTTTATGGATCTGAGGGAAAGATATCCTGGAGTCCATCTTCTCGGCTGCTCGACGGCGGGCGAAATCGCTGATGCATCTGTTCTTGACGACTCGCTGGTTGCTACGGCAATCCAGTTTGAACATACAGCTTTACAGGCGGTACGCATCAAGCTCAAAGAATATACCAGCAGCTTCGAGGCTGGCGAGTTACTGGCGCGCCGGCTTGTGAAGGAACGGTTGGCGCATGTCTTTGTCCTTTCGCATGGAAAGGATATCAACGGCAGCGCCCTGGTTGCAGGGTTGAAGAAACATTTGCCCCCTCATGTTGCCATCACCGGTGGCCTGGCGGGCGATGGCACAGATTTCCGTGAAACGTTTCTGCTCTGGGAAGGCGCTCTGGAGAACAGCAGCATCGGTATCCTCGGATTCTATGGCGAGCGGTTGTGCATTGGCTATGGCTCGTTTGGCGGCTGGGATGCGTTTGGCCCGTACCGGCTGATCACTCGCTCCAGCGGGAATGTGCTCTACGAACTGGATGGCAAACCGGCTTTACTGCTGTATAAGGCGTATCTGGGCGAACAAGCCCGTGATCTGCCGGCCAGCGGCTTACTTTTTCCCCTCTGCTTGCTCAGTTCTGAAGATGCTGAACCGGTAGTGCGCACGCTGCTGTCAGTCAACGAAGCGGAACAGAGTATCACCTTTGCTGGTGATGTACCAGAAGGAAACTATGCGCGCTTTATGCGCACTAATTTCGAGCACCTGGTTGAAGGCGCAAGCACGGCGGCCAGAACAAGTTATGAGGCCGGTGGAGCTTTTTCTCCTGATCTGGCAGTGCTGGTGAGCTGCGTTGGACGCAAACTCGTTCTCCAAAAGCGCACTGTAGAAGAAGTGAAAGAGGTTCGCCGAGTTCTTGGTGGAAAAACTATTCTTACAGGCTTTTATTCCTACGGTGAGATTTCCCCTTTCAGGCCAGGGGCGATGTGCAGGCTGCATAATCAGACGATGACCGTTACAACCTTTTCGGAACGGTGAGATAAATGGAGGTGTGAACATGGCGGACCAGCAACTGCTTGAGATACTGAAACAGGGTGTAGAAGTCTGGAACTGGTGGAGAAATCGCAATCAGGGGAGGCCAGCAGGTTCTGATTACATCGGTCTGGGCCTGGTGCCAGCCGCGCTTGACCACGCTGGCCTGCGCCGCATAGACCTTTTCCAGGCCAATCTGAGAGAAGTTGATCTGCGCCGGGCCGATCTGAGTCACGCGAACTTGAGCGAAGCCGACCTGAGTCAGGCCGATCTAAGCGGCGCAGATCTCAGGCAGAGTTGGCTGGTCAGAGCCGAACTGATCAGAACCAATCTAAGCCTGGCCTGCCTGGTCGAAGCCGACCTGCGCTATGCCGACCTCTACAAAGCTGATCTGAGTCATGCCGACCTGCGTGGGGCCAACCTGCGTGGCGCGAATCTCAGCGGAGCTGACCTCAGACGCGCCAATCTGAGCGAAGCCGATCTGAGTCACGCCGACCTGAGCGGAGCCAATCTGAGCGAAGCCAGCCTCAGTAACGCTCTGCTGGATGATACTAGCCTGGATGGCGCCGTATATACAACGAGACAATTGCTGAGCATTCACCTGCCGCGCGGTACTTCTTACCATGTTCGTATTGCTAATAATACGCTAAAATGATATATAAACTGAAAGAGAGTCTTCAGAGCATGCTTGTGAGAATCGTTCTCGCATGTTATACTAGAGGTGCGGCAGCCGGAGAGGTCTGCGAGGCCCGGTAGGGCTTGAAAAACTACCAGGAGAGTCATTATCAGGAATGGCAATCTGTTCAAGCTGCGGCAACGATATCACTGGTAAAAAGTTCTGCTCGCACTGTGGGGCCGCTACTGCTCAACCTTCCGCGCGTCAGTGTCCGGCATGTCACACAGCATTGCCCACCGTCACCGCTTTTTGTACAAATTGTGGGCATAAGATGAATGATCCTGCTCCGGCCACTCTGATCTATTGTCCCGGCTGTGGACGGCAGAATGCTCTCGGCACACGTTTCTGCGGTGGTTGTGGTACACAACTGAACGCGGTCCCTGCTGCTCAGTCAGGGTATATGCCATCAGAGCAGTATCCCGCTGTTCCCGCAACTCCCTCTTCTCAAGCATCATATTCGCAGTACCCGCAATATCCACAGTATTCACAATCCTACCAGCAGGTGCAACAGTATCCTCCGCAGCAGTATGGCAGCTATCAGCCTCAGCCGATGATGGGACAGGGACCGATGGTTCTGCGCTGTCCAACATGCATGGCGATGGCACCTCTGGGAACGCCGTATTGCCAGAGCTGCCGTACAAGTTTAGCGGGCGTTATCCCTGTTCCGGCTAACATGCCTGCCAGTCAGCAAGGTGGTGGATTTCTTCAGAGCGATGGTGGTAAACTGGCGATGGGTGTACTCGGTGGAGCAGCGGCTGTGATAGGCGGGCAGATACTGCTGCATAACATAGAAAATTCAATTACTCATCATAGAGTTGATCATGATAGGGTTGATCATGACGATCATGAGGGAGGCTTACTAGGAGGGCTGGGGGAACTGGCCGATGATATCGGTTTGATCTGATGCCATCAGGCGATTCCCGCTGAGAAGGGAGAGCAGGACGATATCATCCTGCTCTTTCCACTGTCATCTCGGCATATTGTGTCTTTGTACCCAAATGGGCTATCTCTCTCCCTGTCCCCTCTGTTCAGTTGCGACGAAGCCGCAAAAGGTCTATAATACTGCAAGGTTACTGCCTTTCGTTCTGTTAAAGATTTCGGAATGGTATGAAGAGAAATCATATCATGGTGCTTTCAGAAAACACCGGCATACGGGATTTGCTGGTTCACTCAGATAGCTGAGCGCGAAGAGGTATTTTGGCGATTGGGATAACTTCAGACGAACAGACACGATACAGAGTATTATTTATAGTATAGCGTGAATATATTACATTCTACAGTGATTAGACAGGCTGGAATGGAATACAAGCGAACGATATTAAAAAACGGACTGTGTCTTCTGACTTCCCCTATGCCTGGCATGCACTCCGCCAGTATTGGCTGTTTTCTGGGTGTCGGGTCGCGTTTTGAGTCGGAGGCTCTTGCCGGGGTGTCACATTTTATCGAGCATATGCTCTTCAAAGGATCACGGCATTATGCGGGGGCGAAGCTGATCTCGGAGGCGATTGAGGGAGTTGGGGGAGTGTTTAACGGTAGCACCGGCAAGGAGTTGACCAGTTATACTGTCCGTGTACCCGGCGAGTATACCTCCCATGTGCTGAATGTGCTGTCCGATATGATCCGTTATCCACTTTTCGATCCCGTTGAGATGGAGAAAGAGCGCGGGGTGATCATTGAAGAACTCAGTGCGACGCAGGATGATCCCCAGGAGTGGGTAAACCTGTTGATTGACGAGGTGATGTGGCCTGGCCTGCCGCTGGGAAGAGATGATGCCGGAACGATTGAAAGCGTTTCGCGTTTGCGGCGCCAGCAGTTGCTTGACTACTTTGCTGCCCACTATCAGCCTGGTCTGTTTGTGATCAGCATTGCCGGTAATATTGATGAGAAACAGGTGATTGAGCAGGTGGAAAGCCTGTTTGGTGAATGGCGGCCAGGGCATTTGCCGCGCTGGGACGAGAGCCTGCCCCCGCGCGATGCTGCTCCTGTACGCCTGGTAAAGAAAGAGACAGAACAGGCGAATCTCTGCCTGGCAGTGCCGGGGATCTCTTACAACGCTCCTGATTACTACCCGATGCTGCTGATCAATGCGTTGCTGGGCGATGGGATGAGTTCGCGGCTGTTCCAGTCGATCCGCGAAGAGCAGGGCCTGGCCTATGATATTGGCAGCTATTGTAACAGTTATCGTGAAACCGGTGATCTGGTGATTAGCGCGGGCGTGGACCCTACACATCTCGAAGAGGCTATTATCGCTATCGTGGCTGAGCTGGAGCGACTCTCTACCACGCCGGTAGGAGAGGAAGAGCTTGAGCGTTTTAAAGCATATGTGCGTGGTGGCCTTCTGCTCGGTCTGGAAGGTACGCAGCAGGTAGCCTCCTGGCTGGGAAGTCAGGAATGTTTGCAGAGGCAGATCCGGGACGTTGATCAGGTAGTGGCTCTGGTCAATGCTGTCACGGCAGAAGATATACAGCGAGTGGCGCGGGCCTGTTTTGCTCCTGAGTGGCGTCGTCTCGCGGTCATCGGGCCAGATGATGTATGGCGAACAGAGCGTTTTGAGCGGTTGCTCACAGGCGTGTAAAGCGGGAAGAGGAGATCAGGTGTTATGGCACAAACAACACTGCGTGATTATTTGCAAGAGACAGAAGATGCAATCAGCTCCGGTCGTATTGAGGAAGCGCTGGATAAATGCCAGATTGTCCTTAACCATTTTCCACAGTCTCTGGAAGCGCAACGCCTTCTGGGTGAAGTGTATCTGAAACAGGGGAAACTGGATGAAGCACAGCGTGCCTTCGACTGGGTACTGACCAATGATCCAGAAAATGTCGTTGCCTACTGTGACCGGGCACTGGTCAGTGAGCGCAGGCAGGATTATGATACGGCGCTTGATTGTTACCAGCAAGCCTATGAATTAAGTCGAGGGAACAGCCAGATCCGTAATGAGTTCAACAAGCTCTGCGCGAAAACCGGGCAGCAGGGATTGATGTTTTCGCGTGCGGGTCTGGCGCGCCTCTATATGCGCGGCGATCTGCTGATGCAATCGATTCAGGAATGGGAGGCGGTGCTCGCGGCCAACAGTGATCGTCTCGATGCGCGCCTCGGCCTGCTGGAAGCCTGCTGGCGCTCCGGGCAATACGATCAGGTTGAGCGGCAGGCGCAGCAAATTCTGGAAGAGGTACCCGATTGTCTGAAAGCTCTATTTCTCCTGGCTCATGTGACTGCGCCCAAAAACTTACAACGGGCGCGGGAACTGATGGGCCGGGCTGAGGCTCTAGATCCCGATCTGGTTGTGGCCCAGGAACTCTTTGCTGACCTGTTTGCCTCTCAGTCCAATGATCCTTTCCTCCCTTTATTGAGAAAACCACCAGTTGTGCTCGACTCGGCCAGTGCCGTTCTCCCTGCCGTTCCACCAACTTCTGTACAGCGGAAAGAGAGTTCGCCATCGCAGAATGGTAAAGAGTATCAGGCAGCTTTGGCTGGTGATGCGCTTTCTCACTGGGGGGCGATAGAGAGTTGGAATGGCGAGGCTACCCTTACACCGCTGCCTCCTGCTCAATCCAGAGCAGAACAGGATATCCCGATCTGGACCAGCGACAACATTCCCGGTTTTGCGCCTTCTGCCGGCGTATCTACACCAGCGTCGCCGCTTCCTCCTGCAACGGAAGCCGCGCAGGAGTCGTCGGGTACGTGGCGCCATTTCGACCAGTCCGTAACTGTGCCGCCAGATCTGGCGGCACAGAGCAAGGCCGGCGAATCCGATGAGCCAGAGATCGAAACATGGCAGGAGCCACCAGTAGAAGAGGAGAAAGCTCTCTCGGATGAGATGGATGTGACACCTTCGGCGCCTGCGGGATCTCTCGAAGCCACTGAACTCTGGAAAGCATCGCTGAGAGAGCATGATGAGGTAAAACAAGTGCCGCCTGCCTGGCTGAGCATGCTTACGCAGAGCCAGGGTGAGCATGGGTCACTCTCTGAATCTACACCTCCTCCCTCGTGGCATGGAGAAGAGCAATTACCGGAACTGGAGAGTGATCTCTCTCCACCACAACTCCGACCACAGTCGCTGTCTGCCACCTCACCATCTTCCTCGACTGATAGAGCGTCGGCAGCAAAACATGTGCAACCGGTGACAAAAAGTGTTGAAAAAGATCAGGAAAACACCGGCGATATGCAACAGCTACCTGTAGAAGGAGCATTTCGATCCTGGGAAAACTTGGAAGTGGAGAGCCAAGAGTCCGAGGAAGAAGATGAGGATGGATTATCCTTTGGCCCTCAGTGGTTAAAGGCGCTTGGTGCGCAGGCGATGGATCAAGAGGAAGCGGAGCAGTATAGTCATGAGGTCGCGCAGGCCGAAGCAGAATCTGCTGAACAGCAGCCGGGGACACAGCGTCGTGAAACTGCTGCCGGTGAACAGCAACCGGCGGAACCTGCTCCTGTTCCGGCGAATCCGGTGCCGGCAACTCCCCGAATGGGAGCGGAATCTGCGACGCCGTATGAACCTGTTTCACAGGAAGATGCGCAATCTGCCTATCTCACGACGCTGGAAGAATTGGAGCAATCTCTCAGAGAACAGGGTTTTGTCTCGCTGGAACCCCATTCGCTTGCCTCTATTGCTCAGGCAGAGCAGGCCCGGTCGCATACAGAAATTGCTGAATCTTCCCGCAGTGTGAGCCTGGAATCAGAAGAGGAGCGGGAAAGTTACCAGGAAGATCCTGCCCTTTCTTCTGCTCTAACAGAACTTGGCAATATAGCGAGACAGCAGCCAGTCTCTCAGTCACCTGCTGAGCCTTCCTCGCCTGCGCCTGCGCAGACCACCGGGCAATCGTTTACTCATGCCCCGGCAGAGTCTGCTCCTGTGCAGCAGCCTGACTGGCTGGCGATGCTGGCGGCAATCCCGCCTGCCCCGGCTACTCCGCCTCCTGTTCCTCTTGCTCAAGAATCCTCGCAGGCCACGCGGGAAGAATCTGCCGGGATGCTGCCAGAATCTAGAGTAGAGGCGCAGCCAGCACAGCCAGCGCAACCAGCGCCACAACAGCCAGAAGCTCTAAGAGAGAGACGAGCACCAGTTGCCGGTACACCCGCTGGTCCGCAATTTCCGCAGCCGGGAGCCGTAGTGGCCTCTTCCACGCCGGGCTTCACTTCGACATTTGTGCCGCAGACGCCTGCCGATGTGCCATCCTCTCTACCCAATCCGGCCATCCATTCAGATCCGCTGCTTGATAGCGAGTTAGAAACCACGATGAGGCGGCCTGCAATCCGTCTACAACATCTGCAATCTCGCCAGGCAGGGCCACGTGAGCAAGCAGCCCCGGCGCCAGCAGCGCGCCAGCGCCCTGTTGAGCATGCGGTGGGCGAAAAAGCTGGCGACGATCGGGTGAGTTTCCGCGAACGCCTGGTCAGGGGCTATCATCACCAGTTGAGCGGCGAGTATGACGATGCAATGCGGGAGTATCGCCTGATCATCAAGGGCGCGCCTGAATTGCTTGGCGAGGTTGTCAGCAACCTGCGTGCGCTGTTAAAGCTGGCTCCTAAATATGCAGCCGGCTATCGCGTGCTGGGTGATGCCTACATGCGTCAGGGCGAGTACCTGCAAGCAATGGAAGCCTATAATAAGGCACTGACTATGGCAAGAAGGGCGAAACATTAGTTTTTATTGAAAAATAGATGCCTGAAGGAGCTAGAGTGTGGAAACTATTCTGCAACGCCTGACCGAACTTGAAGAGGTACATGACGCGATCCTTGTTGGTAAGGACGGTCTGATCGTCTCCGGCATGCTACGCACTGACGAAGAGGAGATGATCGGGGCCATATCGGCTACCGCCTTCGGCTCCCTATCTAGCTATACGGGCCAGCTCAATCATGGTGAGGCGCAGCACGTGATCCTTGAAACAAAATTGGGCGCGGTGCATATGCAAGAGGCAGGCGATCTTATTCTGGTTGTCATCACACGGGGTCGCAGCAATCTTGGGCGAGTGCGCCTGGAAATGAAGAAAGCCTGCCGCCAGTTGAACCAGCTCGTTGCCAGCTATTAACCCGCTCTTAACGCAGCGGGTGAAAAGAGCGGGTATGACCGGTCGGTAGATTCAGGCAGGGTTAGATTCTAGAGTTGGAGCGTCTTTATCCACTGTTCGATGGCACTGTTGACCGCTTCAGCCTGTTCGCACATCACGTAATGTCCGCTGTGAGGAAGCAGATATAATGTAGAGTGCTGCAATTGCTGGTGCAGATACTGGCTGTATTTTGCGGGAGTCAGCCGGTCTTCGGTGCCGCAGATGATCAGCGCCGGCAACTGTATTTCATGGAGTTGTGTCATGATATCAAAGCTATTGCAAGCAGCGAGATCCCGATAGAGATTATTCGCGCTGGCGGAGAACGGCCCCGCCGGAGCGGCTGGTAAGAGAGTTCTCACAAAGTCTGGAGTGGCAGCAAGCTCTGTAAGATGTGTTTTCGCCTGCCAGGGCGCCTGTTGTGCTTCCTCTAGCAGTGTGGGAAGGACACGCAGGCGCGCGCCTGTGCCAATGAGCAGCAGCCCGGCGAGCGTATCGCTGTACTCCAGAGCCATCGTCAGAGCTATGGCGCCTCCCAGCGAGTGACCGGCGATAATGGGACGGCTGAGATGCAATTCGTCGTGTACAATGCGAGAAACGGCATGCGCATAATCTCTGACTGTGGCTGTGGATGGCAAGATATCAGGACGCTGTCCATGCCCTGGCAGGTCAATAGCGAGGGCGCGCTGCTCCCCGAAATAGTCGATCTGCTGACGCCAGATACGGCTGTCGTCGCCGGAACCGTGAATGAAGACGAGAACGTTGTGCATATAATCCCCCTTGCTGAAAAACACTATTTTCCCTCTCTTGCAATCATACTCTATGTACGCTATCCTTTGCCGCAAAGCCTGTGGTAATATTGCTGCCGTGCAGTCAGCAACTCTCATTCCCCGGGCGCCTGGTGTTCCGGGGAATACAACATTGCCTCTCAAGTGGCGTAATTGTAAAGTAGAGTAGAGTGGAGTGTTTTGCGTATGGGGACTACCGAACCTGTACACCGTACAGAAAAAGCGGCGCGCCAGGGACTGGGGCGTACAGGAGAGCGTCTTGCAGCAGCGATACTGGCCGAGAAAGGCTATCGCATCTTGCAGTGCAACTTTCGCTGTGTCTATGGTGAGGTTGACCTGGTGGCTGAAGATGGGCAGGATCTGGTCTTTGTGGAGGTCAAGACCCGTCGCGGCCAGTTATATGGTCTGCCCGAAGAGGCGGTAACGTCGCGCAAGCAACAGAAGATCATCCAGGTAGCCCTGTACTACCTTGATCTACATACCTGCACAGAGCGGTCGTGGCGTGTGGATGTAGTGGCGGTACAGATGAGTTCCAGAGGGAAGTTGGAGGAGATACGTGTGTATAAACATGCCATAACCGGTTGATAGTGATGCGTGCAGAGAAAAACAGAGAAGCAACAGATACGGGGTGAGAGAACAGGCCCCGGACTTTTGGAGGAGAGCGATGAGCGATTTTGTCGAATCTGCAAAAAACTTTGTCAGTTCAGCGGTCAGTCGTACGAGCTGGGAGGCGCAGAAACAATTGCGCATTCACAGTAAACAGAGTGAGATAGATAAATTGCTGGAGCAGCGCCAGAAACTGTTGGATGAGTTGACGCGGGCAGCATTGAGTCTGTACCAGCAGGGAGCGCTGAGCGATCCGCAGCTCTCTCGCCTGTGTGCGAGTGTGCTGGAACTTGACCATGATGTAACGAAGCGAGAAGAGCAGTTGCGAGATATCAAGAATGAAGCGTATCCGGCTGAGCAGTTTGCCCCCGGACCCACCACGAACTATACTCCCCCGCCAGCGGGACCCGTGACGGGCGCTTCAACAGGCGCGGGTCCGCAGCCAGCAGGGGCGACCGGCACCTGTCCCAGATGCGGCAGTGCTCTGCGCCCGAATGCTCTGTATTGCCGCAGTTGTGGAGCCAGAGTTCGTTGAGATACAGAGCAGACTCTATGCTATAATAGGTAGCATCACCTCTAATAACTAAGGGAAGTAGAGGTTAAACTGGTGTTTGCCGGTGTTTGCCGGTCGGTTCTTCGTAGAAGAAGCAACCGGAGTTGAACTGCGCGAGTAAAGGGCGTAAAGTGACAAAAAATCCTCAGGAGGAAACAACCTGTACACTCGATATCATCAGCCATAGTCCTGCACAGACACAGCGCCTGGGTATGCGCCTGGGAGAACTGCTGCATGGAGGAGAACTGCTGCTACTCGATGGACAGCTTGGAACAGGAAAGACAACCTTTACTCAGGGACTGGCAAAAGGGCTGCGCATTACCGGCGTGGTCAGCAGCCCGACCTTTACGTTGCTGAAGGAGTACCCCGGGCCATTGCTGCCAGGGAGGAATGGGGAGACCGGCAAGCGCGGCCCGGCGCTGTATCATTTTGATCTCTACCGGCTGGACAATCCTGAAGAAATCTTTGATCTCGGCTTTGAAGATTACTTTTATGGGTCATCCGGCGTGTGCGTGGTAGAATGGGCTGGCAAATTCAGCGACGAGATCTGGGGACCGGAAAAGCTGCGCATCCATCTAAAAATAATCAACGAAACCAAGCGCGGCCTGATGTTTACTGCAACGGGCGCGCGCTATTGCGAACTGCTACGGCAGTTCCAGAAGAATACTTATGCTGCTGTTAGCTCTTGATACCTCAACAAATCAATCAAGCGTCGCGCTCTGTTCTGAGGACCTGGTGTATGGGGAACAGACCTGGTATTCCGCGAACAATCATAGCGTCGAGTTGCTCTGTAATATCCAGCGTCTGCTTGAGGCTTGTAACATGACGATGCAGCAACTGGACGCTCTAGCGGTGGCAACCGGTCCCGGCTCTTTTAATGGAGTGCGCGTGGCTCTTGCCGCAGCGAAATCGTTCGCCTTTGTGTTGCACAAGCCGCTGGTCGGTATCAGTACACTGGAGTGTGTGGCGTCCGGCCAGCAGATGTGGCGCGGTCCTGTCTGTGCTCTTCTGGAAGCAGGGCGTTCCGAACTTTATGCTGCCTGCTATCGCTTCAAGGAGGTGCAGGACGAAAGCGGGACGCTCTTCTTTATTGCGGAGCAACTTGGCGACTATCTGCTGCTGGCTCCGCAACAACTGGTGACCTACTTGCAGGAGCAGGCCGGCATCTGGCCTACCGCTGTGGGAGAGCGTTATCTCCCGCCGTTACTTTTTTGTGGCGAAATCAGCGAAGCGTCGCACCGGGTTTTGCGCTCGCAACTGCAAGAACGCTGCTTTTTTGCCGATGGTATCTCCTCAACCAGGCGTGCTTCGGTCGTGGCGATGCTGGCGTTTCAGCGCCTGCATGCAGGCAAAGTACAAGATCCTCTTGCGCTTGAACCGCTCTATTTACGGCGTCCTTCTATTACAAAAAGTACGCGGAAGCAGCCGCTGCTAGGTGGTACGACGCCGCAATCGACAGGAAATAGTACGACAGAAAGGGAAGAAGGTGCGTTACGCCATTGAACGAATGACGATGTCGGACGTGCCTCGCGTCATCGAGATCGAGCGCCTGGCTTATCCGTCAACCTGGCCACCCAGTGCTTATCGCAAAGAGTTACAGGATAATCGTTGGGCGCATTACATAGTATTACGTGATAAGCAACTTGCTGACAGACGGGCAGAGGTTGTCCCGCAGGATGAAAGGCCGCGTAAAGCCCGCCCTTTCCCATTCTCGCTGTGGCCTACCAGTCGTCCTATGGTGGCAGATCTCTCGCCCGATCTGAATTCTATCATTGGCTTCGCCGGCCTGTGGCTCATGGTTGATGAAGCCCATATTACCACCATCGCCGTCCATCCCGATTTTCGTCGCCGGGGCCTGGGAGAATTACTGCTGGTCAGCTTGATCGATATTGCTTATGAGATCGGCGCCAGGTGGGTAACGCTTGAGGTGCGGGTCTCGAACTATCCTGCCCAGAGTCTCTATCGGAAGTATGGCTTTCACGAGGCTGGATTGCGCCATCGGTACTACAGTGATAACCAGGAAGATGCGCTAATCATGTGGACGAGTGAAATCAACTCTCCTGCTTATAAACAGAAGTTCCAGGAATTGAAGTCTGCTTTGCAGAAGAAGCTTGAAAGCCAGTAAAGAAAATTGTAACAGGTTGAAACGCGCAAAACAGTAGGAAATACTGATATATGCTTGTATTAGGGATAGAGAGTTCTTGTGATGAGACCGGGGCCGCGCTGGTGAGGGATGGGCGTTACGTGCTCTCCAATGTTGTTGCCTCGCAGGGCGAGATCCATGATCGCTATGGAGGTGTGGTCCCGGAGGTAGCCTCGCGCCAGCAACTCGCCTCGATCCTGCCGGTGATCGAGACGGCGCTGGAGCAGGCCGGCTGTGAGTGGGATGCGATAGATGCTATCGCAGTGACGTATGGTCCTGGCCTGGCCGGTTCGCTGCTGGTCGGCCTGACCGTTGGCAAAGCCCTGGCGCTGGCGCGGGGACTGCCTTTCCTGGGGGTCAATCACCTCGAAGCGCATATCTATGCAAACTGGCTGCGCAGGTCATCGGAAGAGGTGGCTGCTCAAAAGCGAGATCTGCCCGCTGTCGAGGCTGATTGGCGCTACCACGAAGGCGATCCCATTTTTCCTCTGGTCTGCCTGGTAGTTTCAGGGGCGCATAGTGAGCTGGTGCTGGTACGTGAGCATGGGCATTATGAGCTGCTTGGGCGCACGCGCGACGATGCGGCGGGAGAGGCTTTCGATAAAGTTGCGCGTATTCTGGGGCTGAGCTATCCCGGCGGCCCTGCCATTCAGCAGGCGGCACAGCAGGCTGAAGATGAGCTGGCGCGGCAGCACAAACCTGTTGCACTGGCGCGCAATGCCTATCGTTTACCGCGTGCCTGGTTGCGCGGCAGCTATGACTTCAGCTTCAGTGGCTTGAAAACTGCTATGTTGCACCTGGCCGAGGGCGCGCTGGAAAAGCAGCATATTCGCCTGCCGGGCGCAAGTGAAAAGCATCAGAGCAGCCGCTATACACAGATGGGCGTACTGGCAGCGCAGCAAGGCATGCCAAATGTGAATCTGCTGGCTTCCAGCTTCCAGGAGGCTATTGTTGATGTACTGGCAGTAAAGACGCGCATGGCAGCGCAAGAATATCATGTCAAACAGGTGGTACTGGCGGGAGGAGTAGCTGCCAATGCCCGTTTACGCAGTCGCCTGGAGCAGGAATTGCTGCCACTGCGTATTCACCTCAGTTATCCGCCGGTGCAGTTCTGTACCGATAATGCTGCCATGATCGCCGGAGCCGCTTATTTTCACCTGTGTCTGGGCGAACAGCATAGCTTTGACCTGGATGTGCAGCCAGGATTGAGCCTGCCATTTGTGAATCAGGTATCGTGAGTAAGAGAGAAGCTGAACATGTCAGAGAAAACCTGTACCCTGGGAATAGATCTGGGGGGGACAAAAACGCTCGCCGCTGTCGTTGATATAGTGACCGGAACCGTGCTGGCCTCTGCGCGCAAGCGTACACGAGCTGAGCGTGGACAGGATTTTGTCTCCCGGCGTACGATTGAGTTGACGACAGCAGCCCTCGATGCTGCCGGGCTGGCAGCGAGTGATCTGCTGGCGATTGGCGTGGGAGCTGCCGGGCAGATAGATCGCAAAAATGGTGTCGTCGTTGATGCACCGAATCTGGGTGTGCGTGATCTGCCAATCGGCGCTCTGTTGAGCAAGCAGTTTGGCAGACCGGTCGTAGTGGGCAATGATGTAGAGGTGGCGGCGCTCGGTGAGGCCCGGCACGGTTCAGGCAAAGGTTATAGCAATTTCATCTGTATTTTTGTCGGCACGGGCATCGGCTCCGGCATTGTGCAGAATGGGCGGGTATATACCGGATTCACCGGCACTGCTGGAGAGATCGGCCATATTACTGTACAGGCCGGTGGGCGGATCTGTGGTTGCGGGGGACGCGGCTGTCTGGAGGCTTATGCGTCTCGTACGGCAATCACAAAGGCCCTGATGGCAGAGATTCATCATGGTCGCTCGTCTGTACTGGCTGACGAGGCAGCAAAGCAGTTAAAAGAGGGTGAAACTGTCATCCGCTCTGGCGTTATTGCCGATGCTATTCAGAAAAAGGATGAGTTGACCATAGAGGTGGTCATAGAAGCGGCGAACTATCTGGGCTATGGCATCGGTTCCGCCATGAATTTCTACAATCCCGATGCGATTATCCTGGGTGGCGGTGTGATAGAGGCCGTTGATCTGCTCTTCGAGACTGCTGTTCACCGTGCGCGTACTGTCGCGCTTGCGGCCCCGGCCAGGAAAACGCCCATTGTCAGGGCGAAGCTCGGCGATTTTTCAGGAGTGGTTGGCGCGGCCTGTCTTGCTACGCAGGTTGTAGAACAGCACTCCGTAGAGAGTGGCGATCACCGTTCATTGGCATAAAAAAGGGGGGATCTATGGACGAAGGAACACCTCACATCGAAGTGCGTGCTGTGCATGTCAGGGATGCCCCGGCGATCCAGAATCTTGACTACAATTTCGAGACCGACCGTATCTATACCTTGCGTGTCAGGGAGCGGCTGCTGCGTGGGGAGCAGGATGAGATGAACGGTGGTGAGAAAAAGGTTTTCGCTTTTGAACTGCTGGAAACGCCCATCAACCGGCCAATTTACAAGGATCTTTCAGAGGATATCCACTCGGTAGCAGATGTGGAAACGAGGTTACGCAGCGCCGAGGGGGGGTATGTTGCACTAGCTGGTGGCGAGTTGGCGGGCGTGGTGTTACTGAAAGTGGATGAGTGGCGCTCGGTGGCGCAGGTGCAGGATCTGATCGTCGGACACCAGTTTCGCCGGTATGGGATCGGCTCGCTCCTGCTCACCTGCGCTTCGGACTGGGCGCGCGAGCGTGGCTGCTGGGCAATTGTGCTGGAGACGCAGAACATCAACTATCCGGCTATTCAGTTCTACCTGCGCAATGGCCTCGAAGTATGGGGGATCAGCCGCAACTTCTATCCCCCCGGTTCTGCGGCCCATGAAGTAGCGATTTTTATGGGCAAACGCCTCTCCTCTGCTCCTGAGGAATAGGTATGACCTGAGTACCTTTTGCATCACCTGATGCAAAAGGTACTCAGGTCATATATTTTTTTTATAGAGAAGCCGATCCTAACTACACCGTCATCGGCTCTTCGATCTTGGGGAAGAGTGGCTCCGGTTTAGGCAATGCTGTGCCAGCAGGCACCGTTTCCTGTTCCCACCTGACGTTGCTGACATCTCCTTTAAATCCGAGGTATTCATGTAACTTCTGTGAGGAGAAAGGGAGATAGGGACAGAGCAGAACACGCAGTGCACTGAGTACCTGAAGCATCACATAGATGGTGGTGCCGGCTGCCTCGCGGTCCGTCTTAACCTGTTTCCAGGGGGCCTGCTCATCCAGGTAGCGGTTAGCCGCGCGGGCTACATTCATCGCCGTGTTCAGGCCATCCTTGAAATGGCAGTGCTCGATGCTCTCTCCTACCAGCTCGAAACCGCGCGTGGCCTCGGCCTGCATCACCTGGTCGGCCTTGCTCAGGGTGCCGGGCTGTGGCACCACGCCGCCGAAGCGGCTTTGCAGGAAGGTCAGAGTGCGGTGGACGACGTTGCCGTAAGTTGCTACCAGTTCGTCGTTGTTGCGGCGTATCATCTCATCGAAGGTAAAGTCGGTATCGCGCCCCTCGGGAGCGGTGGCCGAGAGGTAGTAGCGCAGAGCATCGACGTGGTAGCGGTCCAGCACATCGCGCGTCCAGATCACGTTGCCGCGACTGCTGGATGCCTTCGAGCCGCTCATGGTCATGAACTCGTTGGCCGGTACATCGTAGGGGAGATTACGGTTGCCGTAGCCAAGCAGCATGGCGGGCCAGATGATTGTGTGGAAAGGGATGTTGTCTTTGCCGACGAAGTAGTAGGAGCGAGCAGGCGGATTCGTCTTACCAGGAATCCACCACTGCTTCCATGCTTCGGGGGTTCTCTGTCGCTCGGCCCATTCGACCGAAGCCGAGAAATAGCCGATAACCGCATCGAACCAGACGTAGATGCGTTTGTCCTCGTACCCTTCGAGTGGGATGGGGACGCCCCAGTCCAGGTCGCGGGTAATGGCGCGCGGGCGCAATCCTTCTTTGAGCCAGTTCATGGCGAAGGCGAGCGTGTTGGGTCGCCAGTGCTCCTTGCCCTGGGAGAGCCACTGCATGAGCGGCTCCTGCAATTTAGGCAAGTCGA
>JADBKA010000090.1 GCA_014896635.1 Ktedonobacteraceae bacterium | reverse complement strand
TGATTAAAGAGGGCAACAGTGCCGTTGTAAACAGGAGCATCCCCAGCTTTCCATTGAGCATGGCCGTCTGTGCATCAGCCAGACGGAGTTTGGGATGGAGGCCATCTTTGACCAGCCCCTGCCACATCTGGAAAACGGCGACGGAGTCCGGCTGATTGAAGGTCGCGTGCCGTCGATCTGCTGAGAGGGTTGTTCCGCCATTGCTGCTCAGTAATGACTGTGTCAGCCAATCGGTGGTGGCTTCCTGACCAATGAAAATCGCCGCGTTACCGGTTTTTGCCTTGATCTGTTGCGCGTAGGTTCGCACCTCATCCCACGTGGTGGGCGGCTTCGCAGGATCGAGACCAGCAGCTTTGAAAATATCGGCGTTGTAGAAGAGCGTCGGGGTACTGACGGTAAACGGCGAGCCATACAGATGCCCATTCTTGATCCCCAGTAAGCGCGCTCTGGGCAGAATATGCTGCATCGTCGCGTCATACTCAGCCTTTGGCCCAAGAAACTCTATCGGCTGTGCATTCAGTGAGTCTACGATATAGTCCAGACTGGTATAAGGAAGCTGCGCGATGTCGGGTGCATGGTGAGCAGCAGTCTCAGCCGCAAGCTTTTTGACCCCATCAGCTACGGCAACAAATTCGTCCTGGATTTTAATGTTTGGATACCGGGTCTCGAATGCTTTGATGAGAGGTGAATTGCCCCCGGTAGCCGAGGCGCCATAGTTGTATCCTTCCAGGCGCAAGGTGACTGTCTGCCCAGGAGCAAGAGCGGTTGGCGCTGCCGGTTGCATGGCAGGTGTTGAGCTTCCGCAGCCAGCCTGCAGCAGTGCGAAGGCAGCAATACAGAGAAAGAGAACATACAGGCGTTTTTGTTTGTACATAGAGCCTACCTCCAGATGAAAAAGCGAACCATCAGAAAAAAGAGCCTGTCGTGATACATGGACCGCTACACGACCTGACCCATTGACAGGATACCTCAAGTACGTTTTTCGCGCCTCTGATAAATGATAGATTTTTACCACATAGCTCGTTCTCCACTCTACTCTGTCCCTATGTCAAAAGGCGTAGGTATGCCGGAAATCAGGCGCGGGAAAGAGCGAAACAAGGAGAAATAGCAGTGTATCTTCCGGTGTATCTTCTCTTAAAGAAGATGATGTTCATGAGCAAAGTGGACGGCAGCAGTACGAGAAGTGACCCCTAATTTGCGGTACATGGATGCCAGGTGAGTGCGCACCGTCCCAACACTGATAACCAGCCGCCGCGCGATCTGCGCATTGCTCAACCCACACTCAACTAAGCGTAAAACCTCTTGTTCACGGTCTGTCAGCGGATTTGCCAGAGAGGTGAACAAATGCCCCTGGATCTGGAGTGCAGCAGGAGGGACGGAAGGAGAAATCTTGCTCGCCGATGCGCTGCGGGAAAGAAGTGCTGCCTCTTTCGGGAAAGCAGGTGGATGAGCGAGAGCAGTCACAAAGAGGTTCTCTTCCACAATATCTCGAACGTCACTGCCTCTTACAACCTGTCTGGGCGAGGACGTGCTCTCCATCTCGTGCAATATCCCGATGACACGCTTCAGCCAATCAGCGGGCCGCATACGCCCGGAGAGTGCCGTTTGTGCGCTGGCGGAATCCGCGATGGTTTCTAAAGAGGTCAGTATGTCAGACGGTTCGTCTATATGATAGTACCCGCCGAGGCTCTGCTGCAAAAGCAGTCTCACCTGCCAGGATTGGCTCTGGTGGAGCGCGATGTTTCTCAGGCTGTCGAGTGCATCCGCGAAGCCGCGCACGTCTCCATGTTCTCTTAAAATGGGCAAACTGTCAGCGAGCAGAAGCGCCGCCTGCCGGTAATCGTGGTGATGCAGTTTGATGCGAGCAAGCCCTAGAAGTGCTCTGGCTACCCCGATACGGCGTCCTGCTTGTTGGCAAAGCTTCAGGCTTTCTTCCAGAAAAGAAGAGGCCTGCGGATATTTTTCCTGTTTCAGGAAACTCAAGCCCAGGTGGAGGAGGACGCGAGCAGCCCCAATCCGGTCGTTCAATGGCTCAAAAAACTTGAGGCTTTGCTCATAGCAGATCATACTGTTGACAGGGTCATGCTGATCATCAGCTAACTGCCCAAGCGTATCAAAGGCATAGGCCATCCCCCAGCGGTCTCCCAGCAGACGGAAAAGCCACAGTGCTTCTTTGATCAGCTCGCTTGCAGAAGCGTAGTCCTTCTGGCGTATGCTCAGGACGGCGAGCGGCAAGAGCGTGAGCGCACAATACCAGCGATCTCCCACCGTGCGAGCCAGCGTCACACTCTCTTCTCCCAGTTCCTGCGCTCGTTTGTGATTTCTCTGGCGAAGCGCAACATGCACCAGATTGGAGAGGGAGACAGCAACCCCTTGCGTGTCCTGAAGTGTACGGAAGAGGGAGAGGCTTTTTTCTGTCAACACGTCAAGGCGTTCAAGATCCCCCTGGAAAAACGCCAGCACGCCGGCTCGATAGAACGCTATTGCCCGCAACGCTGGCGTGATCTGCTCTTGTTGGTTCACTACTTCTTCCAGCCAGGCACGACCTGGACTGAAGTGAGCGCGCAGCACCCAGAACCACCAGAGAGCATTCGCCAGGCGTAAACCGGTCTCATACAGATGTTGTCTACGAGCATAGGTGAGCGCAGCCTGGAAATTCTCGCGTTCCAGATCCAGGTATGCCAGCCAGGGCAGTTGGCATGCTCCCCGCAACTCTGGTTCAGTTTTCTCAGCGAGTGTGAGAAAATATGTCAGGTGCTTTTGTTGTAACGCTTGCTCCTCGCCGGTCTCCCGGAGCTTTTCCAGAGCGTACTGCCGAACGGTTTCAAGCAACGTATAGCGCATTTGCTCGACGAGATGCATTGTTCCTGTAGCAGATGTGTGTACGCCAGTCTGCCTGTCTACCAGAACGAGGGATGTATTAACGAGCCGCGCAAGCCCATCCAGAACTGGGAGATCCCCTGTCTTTTCAGTGGTACAGATGGCCTGCGCCGCCTCCAGCGTCCAGCCTCCGGCGAAGATTGCCAGGCGAAGCAACAGCCGTTGCTCGGTAGCAGAGAGCAAATCATAGCTCCAGTCCAGTGTTGCCCGCAAGCTCTGTTGCTGTGGTAGAGCCGTCCTGCTTCCGCCAGTCAGGAGCCTGAAACGCCCGCCTGAGCCATCGCTTACCTGGGCCGCAATCTGTTCCGTTGACATCACTCTGATACAAGTGGCGGCAAGTTCAATCGCTAGAGGAAGTCCATCGAGTTGCCGACAAATCTCCACCAGTACGGCAGCATTGCTGGTTGTGGCACAGAAGCAGGGATGGATAGCTCTGGCACGGTCAAGGAAAAGGGCTGTGGCACCGGCCTGCGCGAGATCTTCAGGCGCAGGATTGGCGGAGCACGCGGGAACGGCCAGCGGAAGCAAGCAATAGACCGTCTCACCGCTCACTCTGAGGGTCTCACGGCTGGTCGCAAGAATGCGGAGGGCAGGACACGTTTGTAAGAGCGTTTCAGCCAGCCGGGCGCAGGACTCGATCAAGCGTTCGCAGCTATCGAGAATCAGCAGTGCTTTTTTTGCGCAGAGAAACGCACAAATTTCGGTCAGAGGCCCCTGCTCCAACTCGCTTCCTAAACCGAGCGTCTGCGCCAGGACAGAGAAGATATCAGCCGGATGACGTAAGTGGGCCAGAGAGATGAACCATATTCCATCAGCAAAGAGCGTCCTGCCTTCATGCACGCATTCATGGGCAACATGCAGTGCGAGGCGCGTTTTGCCAACTCCACCCACCCCTGTGAGCGTGAGCAAACGGGTAGTGGAGAACAATGATGCTATCTCGCTGATCTCACGCTCACGTCCAACAAAACTGGTCAGTTGCGCTGGCAAGTGGCATCCAGGACGATCAGCAAGCGACTGCTGATCGTCCTGAAAATGATCTGGTGAGTGACTCATTCCGGGTTCTCGCAGTATTGGTCTGGACAGGCAGTCAGAGAGCAATCAACTCAACGGCTGGCTGCGTTGCCCACCTCGCTGATTGCTTTATGTAAAGAAGCATACGCGACACTGCACGCTACGACAATAGGCGAAAAAGGATAAGCGTGAGCCCGGTCCGCTCCCCAGATCATCTCTATTAAAGAAAACCAGGAGAGAATATGCTTTTCTTTATTCTTCTTGAAAATTACTCTCTACATGCTTCTTCAGAGTATTTTCGCGTATTGATGAGAGTTGTACCCCATAGATCCTGGACCAGTGGAACAGTCTCTCAAGAGGTTCGCAGAACGTCTCACCCAGTGAGGTGAGCGTATACTCCACTGTAGGTGGTGACGTTGGATAGACAGTGCGCCTCACAAGCCCTTCTCTCTCCAGCTTGCGAAGCGTCTGCGTTAACATTTTCTGTGTAATGCCACCAATCTGACGCTTGAGGTGAGTGTAGCGCCGGGGACCCTGCTGTAACAAAAAGACGACCAGCGGCGTCCACTTGTCCATCACCAGATCCAGAGCCAGGCGGGATGGACAGGTCCTGTCCAGAATATTCGTCTGAGATGCAATGAGTTTCTTCGTATCCATATAGTACCTATACCACTTTTCGGTGCCTTCTTGCAAGAAGCATCTTACTATTTTAAAGTAAGGAGTGAAAGTAATTGCAGCCTGGAAGAACCCGGCGAGAGGGCAGAAGGATTGCCCATCACCCTTGCGGAAAGAAAGAGCGCTTTTTCAGGAAAAGTGGTCGGCGTTCGGCGTTGTTCCCTCATGAGCGTCCCAGGTATCCATCGCCGAGGACGTTGGAGCAATGCTCAACTGGAAGCTTCCTTGATTGAAAGGAGATCCTCTGCTATGCACACAGAGCAAATCATGCCTCAAGATCAAACGTTACAGGGCCGTGTCGTGCTTATTACCGGGGCAAGTCGTGGCGTCGGGGCCGCGACCGCCCGACTGTTCGGATCTCATGGGGCAACCGTCGGCGTCAACTATCATCGGCGTGAGCAAGAAGCACAGCAAATTGTGCAGGAGATTGAGGCGCTCGGCGGGAAGGCGCTTGCCATTCAAGCAACGGTAGACAATGCGCAAGCAGTTGCGACGATGGTCAGGCGAGTGGAAGAGGAACTGGGACCGATTGAGACCCTGGTGATGAATGCTGCTCCAGTCAAACCGGTGGTATTTGCCCCCTTTGTTGCATTTGAGTGGGAGGTTTTTCAAGGAATGGTCCTGGGGAACCTGGCCGGCATCTACTTCCCTGCGCTCGCTTCTTCCCACCCCCAGGCCGGCACGTCTTGCCAGACACCAGCAACAGATGCTGTAAGAATCAAGCGGTGCGCATCATCCCGGCCGGCAGCAGATCACGCACGTCCGTCTGGCGCTCAAGCGTCCAGGCGCGTGCGATCAACTCGTCTACTTCCTCTGCTGAAGCGCCACGTCCAAACGCTGCCAGGCGCCGGGCCTTGTCCTCGATTTCGGCACAACTGAGCGTATTGCCTGGATCGCCTTTCGGCACATCCACACGTGATGTGAGTCGTCTGCCGTCCGTTGTTTCTAGCTCGACCAGCCCGATCCACCGCTGTGGATAGGCGGCGTCAATCTCGGCATCGAAGACCATCTCAATGCGACCGAGCAGCTCGCGTATTCGGGGATCGTGCAGCGCCTCCTGGGTAAACGCTCCGACGTCTGCCTGCTGATGAAGGGCGATGAGTGCGAGCACAAAGCCCATCGAAAACTTCGCCTGGTGGACGGTCTGAGGATCAGTGACCGGTCCGAGCACATCGAGGGCAGCCTGATACACGTGCGCGCGGATGTGGGCGATGTGCTCGGCGCTCAGGTGATACTCCTGCATGGCGTGCAGCAGCGCGTCGGCTGCCGGGTGTGTATGGCGACACGAGGCGTGCCACTTGAACGAGGTTTCCAACACGGCCCAGTGCTCTCCCAGTCCTGCGGTGAGCTTGCTGGCGTCGGCGTCGCTTGACATGCCGGCGGCCATGCCTTGCGCGCCTTCCAGGATACGCTGCGCGCCGGTGAAGCCCTCACGCGCCAGGTAGGCCGCCAGCAGCCCGTCCGCCGCTGCCTTTGCCGTATGCAACTGCTTGGAGTCCGCCGCGTCGCGCAGAAATTCCCACAGCCCTGCTGCCTGCGTGCCGGCTGAGCCGAGCGCATGCAGCATGGTCGAGGTATCGGCACTGAGCAGGTGAGCGACCGCTGCGGCAGATGCCAGCGTTCCCGCCGTGCCTGTGGTATGAAAGACGCGGTAGTGAGAGCGGCCCAGAAAGGCGCCGACCCGTACTCCCGCCTCGTATCCCGCGACGGCTGCCGTGAGCAGTGCTCGTCCTGATGCTCCTGTCTGCTGTGCCGCCGCCAGCGCCGCCGGAAACACGACGGTGGCCGGATGGAAGACCGCCTCGTTATGCACATCGTCCTGTTCCACCACGTGGGATGCCGCTGCATTGACCAGCGCGGCAAACAGCGGAGAGGTCCGCCACCGCGAGGGCAGGATCTCACAGGGACCGTCCGTCGGTCCCATCTGATGGGCAAATCGTTCGAGGATCTGGACCGGCCGTGCCTGCCGACCGGCCAGAACCGAGGCCAGCCAGTCCAGAAACAGCGCCTTCGTGCGTTCGACGACAGCGGGCGGGAGCGCCTCGAAACGCAGATGCGCCAGAAATGTTGCTAAAGCTCTGGTAGGCTCCGTTACTCCTGCTCGTGTATTCATTCTTTTTCCTCCGCCGCCGGTTCCAGGCGCGCAATCTGCGGCGCATGACCTCGCTTGTAGACCATCACCGTACGTTTGAATGTGATCACCACCTCTCCGCGCTGGTTGTAGCCCGTTGTCCGAACGGTGACGATGCCCACGTCCGGGCGCGAACGCGACTCACGGGTGGCGAGCACTTCTGATTGCGAGTAGATCGTATCGCCCTCAAAGACCGGGTGAGGGAGACGCACTTCGTCCCATCCCAGGTTGGCGAAGACGTTTTGTGAAATATCAGTCACGCTCTGACCCGTCACCAGCGCCAGTGTGAACGTTGAATCGACCAGAGGCTTGCCAAAGGCCGTTTGTGCGGCGTAGTAGTGATCGAAGTGGATCGGGGCCGTGTTCTGCGTCAGCAGCGTGAACCAGCTATTGTCAGTGGTTGTCACGGTTCTGCCCAGTGGATGCTGGTAGACATCTCCCACCTCGAAGTCCTCGAAGAACCGTCCATGCCAGCCCTCTTTGACTCCCATTGTTCTGCTCCCCTGTTTATGAGTTCTGACTGTGCTTCAAATAGCTCCTTCTGCCCGCAACCGGGCAAGTTGCTCTGTGGTGTAGCCAAGTGTGCTGAGGATCTGCTCGGTGTGTTCTCCCACCGCCGGGATGGGGTCCATGCGCGCCTCGGTCCCGTCGAGATCGACCGGCGGCAGCAGCATCTTGAGCGGTCCGACCGGCGTCTGCACCTCGTGCCAGCGATTGCGCGCGGCCAGTTGGGGATGCTGGCAGAATTCCTGTATGGTGTTCAGGTGGGCATAGGCAATCTGCGCCTGCTCCAGCCGGGCGATGACTTGCTCGGCTGAAAGGTGGGCAAAGCACTCCTCGATGATGGCTGTCAGCTCCTCTCGATGGGCCACGCGCTCAGGATTGCTGTGGAAGCGCGCATCGGCCACCAGCTCAGGTCGATCCAGCACTTGCCGGCACAGCCGCGCCCATTCCCGCTCGTTCTGCACCGCCAGGTAGAGCGTGCGCTCGTCGCCCGTGCGAAACGGGCCATAGGGAGCGATGGTCGCGTGGGCGGCCCCGCTGCGTGGCGGGGGTGTGCCGCCGTAGGCCGTGAAGTAGGCGGGAGCGCCCATCCACTCGGCCAGTGCCTCAAAGAGCGACACGTCCAGCGCCGCCCCTGCTCCCGTCAGTTCGCGTCGGTAGAGCGCAGTGAGCAGACCGCTGTAGGCGTACATGCCGGCGGCAATATCGGCCACCGAGATCCCCACCTTGACGGCCTGCTCGGCGGTTCCCGTCACTGCGACCAGCCCGGTTTCGCACTGCACCAGCAGATCATAGGCCTTTTTCTGCTGGTAGGGGCCAGAGGCGCCGTAGCCGGAGATGGAGCAGGTGATGAGACGCGGATAGCGTTCGCGCAAGATCGTTGCATCCAGTCCCAGGCGGGCGGCGGCTCCGGGAGCCAGGTTCTGGATGAAAATATCTGCACCTGCCAGCAGGCGGTGAAGAATCTCAGCAGCGAGAGGATGCTTGAGATCGAGCGTGAGGCTCTCTTTGGAGCGATTGAGCCAGACAAAATAACTCGACAGGCCGCGCACGCTGCGATCATAGCCGCGCGCAAAATCGCCCACACCCGGACGCTCGATCTTGATGACGCGCGCGCCCAGGTCGGCGAGCTGGCGGGTCGCAAAGGGCGCCGCCACCGCCTGCTCCAGTGCAATGACGGTGATTCCTTCCAGCGGCAGCATCAGTAGGACCTCGGCAGGCCAAGCACGTGCTCGGCAATATAGGACAGAATCAGATTCGTCGAGATGGGCGCGACCTGGTAGAGGCGCGTCTCCCGAAATTTGCGCTCGATATCGTATTCTGCCGCAAAGCCGAAGCCGCCGTGCGTTTGCAGAGCGGCATTGGCGGCCTCCCAGGCGGCATCAGCGGCCAGCCACTTCGCCATGTTGGCCTCGCTGCCGCAGCGTTCTCTCCGGTCAAAGAGGGCGGCAGCCCGCAAGCGCATCAGGTCGGCGGCGCGCACTTTCATGTACGCCTGAGCCAGCGGGAACTGGATGCCCTGGTTCTGGCCGATGGGACGGCCAAAGACCACGCGCTGCCTGGCGTAGTCGCTGGCCCGCTCGATGAACCAGTCGCCGTCGCCTATCGACTCCGCAGCGATCAGGATGCGCTCGGCGTTGAGGCTATCGAGCAGGTAGCGGAAGCCTTCCCCTTCCTGGCCGATGAGCTGCTCGACCGGCACATGCAGATCGTCGAAGAAGACCTCTGCCGTATGGTGGTTGATCATGGTGCGGATGGGCTTGATGGTGAGGCCCTGGCCGACGGCGCTGCGCAGGTCAACCAGCAGCATCGAGAGGCCCTGGGTCCGCCTGGCAACCTGCTCAAGCGGTGTGGTGCGCACCAGTAGCAGCATGAGATCGGAGTGCGCGACACGCGAGGTCCAGATCTTCTGCCCGTTGACGATGTAGTCCTGGCCGGAGCGGACCGCCGTGGTGCGAATGCGGGTGGTGTCGGTGCCGGCGTCTGGCTCGGTGACGCCGAAGGCTTGCAGGCGGATCTGCCCGCTGGCAATGGCCGGCAGATAGGTTCGCTTCTGCTCCTCCGAGCCATGCCGCAGCAGCGTTCCCATAATATACATCTGGGCGTGACAGACGGCAGCATTGCCGCCGGAGCGATTGATCTCTTCGAGGATGATCGAGGCCTCGGTGACGCCCAGGCCGGAACCACCGTACTGCTCAGGAATGAGGGCGGCCAGGTAGCCGGCCTCGGTCATGGCGCGCACAAACGCTTCAGGATAGGCCTGCTGCTCATCCATTGAGCGCCAGTAGGCGTTGCCGAAGCGCTCGCACAGTTTGCGCACGCCGTAGCGTAGCTCGGTCTCAAGTTCTTGCATCTGGCTTCCTCGTTCGTAGCTTTTCCATGCAATGGATAATGAAAAGACGGGGCGACGAAACGGGACTACATATACCGGCCCCCGGTCACTTCCAGCACCGTCCCCGTCATGTAGCTGGCGAGGTCGCTGGCAAGAAAGAGCACGACACTGGCAACTTCCGAAGGCTCGCCAGCCCGTCCCATCGGCACTTCCGCCAGCTTCTTTTCCCAGATATCCGGTCGCAGGGCAGTGGTCATCGCTGTTCTGATCAGCCCCGGCTGGACGGCGTTGACGCGAATATTGAGATGCGCGAGTTCTTTGGCGGTGGCTTTGGTCAGGCCGACGATGCCAGCTTTGGCGGCACTGTAGTTCGTCTGCCCGATCATCCCTACTTTCCCGGAGATCGACGAGATATTGACAATCGCGCCGCGCTTCTGTTCTCGCATCACGGCTGCCGCCGCCTGTGTGCCGAGCCACGTCCCTTTCAGATGCACGTCGATGACCATTTCCCACTCGTCCAGCGTCATCTTGCGCAGTGTGGCATCGCGGGTGATGCCGGCGTTATTGACCATCACATCAAGCTGACCAAACTCGGCAACCGCCCGTTCAACCATCCGCTGAACCTGACTTTGCTCACGCACATCCACCTGCACAGCAACAGCTCTGGCGCCTTTCGCCGCAAGTTGCTGACAGGCTGCCTCGGCCTGTTCTCCATTGATATCGCCTATCACCAGCCTGGCGCCATGCTCGGCAAAGAGCTGTGCAATTGCCAGGCCGATTCCCTGCGCTCCCCCGGTGATAATGGCGCTACGCTGCTCCAGCAACTGCATGCTCATACAGACATCTCCTTCTGGCCGGCAAGCCGGATCATTAAAGCAATGTTTCCTTCCTGAACCACCTCTTCCCGTTGATTGATCAACTGGAAATGGCGGTCGATGATTCCGCGATCCCCTTTGCTGCTCAGGCGCTTCGAGACAATCTCCATCACAAAATGCAGCGTGTCGCCAACAAAGATCGGCGCTTTGAACTGCCAATCGCGGATACCGAGCATGGCAATCGCGGACCCATTGAAGAGTCCGGTGCGGTCAATCAACCCTGTCAGCAGCGCAATGCCAAAGACGCCATGAACGACGGGTTTGCCATAGAGCGTGCGGGCGGCGAATTCCCTGTCGGTGTGAATGGGATTCCAGTCGCCCGAAAGCATCGCAAATTGCATCAGATCGGTCTCGGTAACAGTTCGCCCCGGACTGCTGAACGTTTGCCCGACCAAGAGATCCTCATAGAACACAGGCATGGTTTCTCTGTCTCCTTTGTCTGCACATCACACTGTGGTGGCACCGCCGAGCAAGGCCGTTACCTCGCTGGAGAGAACCCCGCCATTGCCATGCACCAGGGCCACCTCGACGTCCGACTGCTGGCGTGCTCCACACTCGCCGCGTAGCTGACGCGCCGCCTCGATCAGCAGGAAAATGCCGTACATACCCGGATGGCAGTAGGAAAGCCCTCCCCCATTGGTGTTGACGGGCAGAGCGCCTCCCGGAGCGATGCGTCCCTCCGAGACGAAGGCTCCGCCCTCGCCTTTTTTGCAGAAGCCCAGATCCTCCAGAAAAAGGATCGTATTGATGGTAAACGCATCATAGACCTCGACGACATCTACATCGGATGGCCGTAACCCCGCCTGCGCGAAGGCGCGTGCTCCCGATTCGGCAGCAGCAGTGACAGTCAAATCAGGCATTTGTGAAATATTACGATGCCAGTGGGCTTCTGCTGCGCTCAGAACATAGACCGGCGGCTTGCGCAGCGAACGAGCACGCTCGGCACTGGTCACAATGACTGCTCCCCCGCCATCTGTGACCAGGCAGCAATCGCGTGTCGTCAGCGGCGTCGATACCATAGGAGCGCCAATCACATCCTGGGTGGAAAGCGGCTCGCGCATAAAAGCTTTCGGGTTGAGCTGCGCCCATTTACGCGCTGCAACGGCAACCTCGGCCAGTTGCTCGCGCGTGGTGCCATATTGATACATATGGCGCGCTGCTGCCAGGGCGTACATGCTGATCGGATAGCGTGGACGATACGGCGCCTCGTAGATCCACGCCTCCGAGGCGGAGACAAGCCGCCCGCTATCAGAGCGTTGCGTACTGCCGTAGACGATCAGCGCGACTTCGCAATAGCCGGCAGTGATGGCTGCGGCAGCATGAGCAAGGTGCGCAACAAAGGAACTGCCACCCAGATTCGTGCTATCGCTATAACGTGGCCGAATGCCGAGATACTCGGCGACGCTTAGCGTTGCCAGATGATAATACGCCGAAGCGGTAAAGAGGCCATCAATCTCTTCTTTGCGCAATCCTGCATCGTCTAGCGCCGCAACCGTCGCCTGTCCCACCAGGTCAAGCGGCGTGATCCCCGGCCCGACAACTCCCAGATCCGACTCCGCGACACCAACGATGGCGACTTTGCCCCGCAGCTCTCTGCTCATGGCTCTCCCCTTTCCGGCACAAAGACAACCAGCGCAGCGTCGTTTTCGCCGCTCTGCCGCACCTCACAGCGAACGGCCATGCCGATGCGTACTTCTTCGGGCGCGATGCCTTCCACCCGACTCATCATACGAAACCCTTCTTTCAGGTCAATGAGCGCGACATTATAGGGAGCCTCTCCACGCCGGTAGGTAGTCGTCGTCGAATAGACGGTTCCCCGCCCGCTGCTGATTCGCCACTCAAGTGACGTGCCACCGCAGCCAGGACAGAGGACGCGCGGATAAAATATGGCTGCCGAGCACGCCTGGCAATACTGATAAGTGAGTCTGCCTGACTCTCCGGTGAGAGCGTGCATAAACATACGCAAAGGACTTGCCTGTAGATCTGATGAGGTCATCTTCAACTTCCTTCAAAGCGAGGCTGACGTTTCTCAAGAAAAGCCTGTACGGCCTCCCGGTGATCACTGGTTGCTGTCACCACAGCCATGTGCGATGAGATCAGATCCAGGCTGGTGCGCAGATCAACGGCCTGACTCTCATAGACCGCGCGCTTTGTCAGCCGAAGAGCGACCTGAGGGCCATGGGCCAGGCGCTGCGCAAACTCCCGCGTATAGGGCATCAGTTCCTCTGGCGGGAGTACACGGTTAACGATGCCAAGCCGTTCTGCTGCTGCGGCGTCAAACGTATCGCCTGTCCAGAACAGCTCCAGAGCTTTCGCAACCCCCACGATGCGTGGCAAGAAATAGGCTCCCCCGTCTCCCGGCACCAGCCCCATGTGGACATAGGATGCAGCGAAGCGAGCGGTGGCCGAAGCAAAACGAATATCGCACATCAACGCCATGTCCATGCCAGCTCCGATGGCCGCACCGTTCACGGCTGCAATCACAGGCTTATCTATTGCTGCCAGTGTCAGCGGGATGCGGTGAATGCCTTCCAGAAACGCTTTCTGGGAGAACGGAGAGCTGGTCAGACGCTGCTGCATCTCCTCGATATCGCCGCCAGCACAAAATGCCTGACCTGCCCCTGTGACGATCACCACGCGAACATCCGGGCGGCGCTGACACTGCACCAGCGCCTCAACCCAGCGATCAAGCATCTCGGTGTTGAACGCATTACGCCGTTGCGGGCGATTCAAGGTAAGAACCGCAACATGTTCCTCTACTGTGAACGTCAGGAGTTCTGTCATAGAGCTTCACCTTTTGCTAGGCGGCGAGGAACGGCCAGAGCGCCCCGGCCCCCTGCGCAGCAATCTGATGGCCGAGCCGCTCGGCCCACTGACTCTCTGAACCGAACTCGTCGCGCCAGGCCCACAGCCGCTTTGTCAGGAAGTGCAAGGGATATTCGTGGGTATATCCCATTGCGCCATGCACCTGATGCGCAATGGCAGCCGCCTGCCCGGCAGCCTCACCCACACGAATTTTGCTTGCCGCGACAGCCGCTGTCGCTTCCCCTTGCTCAGCAGCAAGAGCCGCAGCCTCTACAGCAATGCGGGATGCAGCAACTTCGCCGGCCAGGAGCGCCAGTTGCTGCTGGACGGCTTGAAAGTGGTTGAGGGAGCGGCCAAACTGCACCCGTTCGCCGGTATAGCGTACCGACTGCCGGAGTATGCCCTCCAGTGCTCCCGCCATCAGTGCCGCGCGCGTCAGCGCAGCGCGATTCCAGGCCCGGTCGAGCGTAATGGCGGCAGGAATGACCTCTGGAACCTCAACGTCGGTGAAAGTGAGCGTATCACGAGGTTCGCCTGCCAGATTCCGCGCGGGGCTGATCGTGATCTGTTCAGGTCTGACCAGTGCCAGAGAGAGCCGATCTTCCGCATGTCCAAGCACGAGAATCTGCTGAGCATGACGCGCCCAGCCCACGTGCCGTATTGTCCCCGACAGTATCCATCGGCTGGCTCTGCGATGGAAACAGACCTCTGTTCCACTTTGCGAAAACGCTACCGTATGAGATCCCGCCGGCAAAGCCCTGCCAGAGGCGGCCAGAATCCAGCCGGCCAGGTACGTCTCAGCCAGGGGCAGTGGTACGGCAAATTGTCCGGCGATGCGCAGAACAGCCAGGGCATCGCTCAGATCCCCGCCGGCGCCCCCCACCTCTTCCGGCAGAGAGACTCGGCTCAGTCCAGTTTGTTCCATCAGCTCCCACAGCGTGTCGGGCCAGTGTCCTTGCTCAGCCAGGCGGAGCGTTTCAGGAGTGCAGTGATCTTCAAAGAGTTTGCTAGCGGTCTGAATAATGAGATCTTGAGTATCGCTCATAATGATTTCAACCTTCGTGCAACGATGCCACGCAGAATTTCAGTGGCTCCGCCCCGCAGCGTATAGGAAGGAGCTGTCAGCAGCGCCTGGGCCAGGAGCGCATTGAACTGATCTGGAGCATCCAGCGCCGGTGCGGCAGGAAGCAATGTGCGGGCTACCTCAGCCACCTCTCGCTCAAAACGAGTTCCCAGATCTTTCACCAGTGCAGCCTCTACATCTGGTAACGCGCCCCTGTTGAGCATGTGCGCAACCGCAAGCGACATGCGACGCAACGTCCAGAGGCGAGCAGCGAGCCGGCCAAGCGCCTCCGCCTCTCGCGCCTCCGGTTGGGGGCCGAGCTGGCGAACCAGCTCGACCAGCAGAGGGAAGGTACTGAATGAGCGTTCGGGACCGCTGCGTTCAAAGGCCAGCTCGCCCATCACTTGCTTCCAGCCCTGGCCGATCTGGCCGAGTACCATCGAATCCGGCACAAACACGTCATCGAAAGCGACCTCGTTAAAATGATGCTGGCCGGCAATCGAAATGATCGGCTCGATATTGACGCCGGGTGAAGATAACTCGACAATCATCTGGCTCATGCCGGCATGGCGGTCCTTTTCAGGTGGAGAAGTACGGCACAACACCAGAATATAGTGCGCGCGATGCGCCCAGCTCGTCCAGATCTTGCGTCCCTGGAGACGCCAGCCGCCTTCTACCCGCCGGGCATGCGTCCGAATAGCGGCCAGGTCCGAGCCAGCATCCGGCTCACTCATGCCAATAGAGAAATAGCACTCTCCTCGCGCGATTTTTGGTAAAAAATGTAAACGCTGTTCTTCTGTACCATAGCGCAAGAGGAGAGGGCCTGTCTGGCGGTCGGCCACCCAGTGAGCTGCCACAGGAGCGCCAGCTGCCAGCAATTCCTCGGTGACGACAAATCTATCAAGGGTCGAGCGTTCGTGTCCCCCATACTTACGCGGCCAGGTCATGCCGAGCCATCCGCGCTGTCCAAGTTTGGCGCTAAATGCCGGGGAGAACCCGGCAATCCAGGCATCACACTCAGGGGTAAAATTTCCCTCTGCCAGCTCCTGCACGAGAAATGTGCGTATTTCGTTTCGTAACGCGATGGCACTGTCCGGCAGTGTAAGAGCCGAGCTATTTAATTGCTGATGATCTATACTGAACAGTTCCACTATTTCTCTCTCTGTTGACTCCGTCCTATCCCCCGTAGAGATAGGTGATGGGCAAAGGCATACGTTCCAGACGAGCGTACTTCCCACGAAAGAAGACCAGCGGCTCCCCCCCAGAGATATGAGAGGCCACCACACGACCGACGAAGATCGTGTGATCCCCGCCTGGATACTGGGCTTCGAGCACGCATTCCATGAACGCCACGATCCCCGGAAGGAGAGGCGCTCCCGTTATTCCTGTCTCATAACTGATGCCGCTGAATTTATCCGCTGCTTTCCTGGCGAAGCGTTGTGCCACATCTCGCTGGTCGAGCGCAAGGAAATTCACAGCAAAGACCCGGCTGGTGAGAAAGCCGTTATAGCTCTCCGAGGTGTGATCAACACAGACCAGGATGAGCGGCGGGTTCAGCGAAACCGAGGTGATACTGTTGACGGTCAGGCCACGTGGTGTTGCATCATCCAGCGTGGTGACGACCGCGACGCCGGTAGCAAAACAGCCCATAGTACGCCGAAACTCGGTGTTTCCCACACCGGTTGAGGTCGAGAGGAGATTATGAGTTGCCATCGAGCAGGCCTCCTGCTGTGTTAAGCGACTCATCGGCACGCTGCCTCAGAGCACGCAAACGTTTCTTATCGAATTTTCCCACGCCGGTTTTGGGTAGTTCATCAATGACGATATACTCGTCAGGAAGCCACCATTTGGGAAACTTTTGTGCGAGGAACGCGGTGAGATCTGCCGGTGAGGGGGGATCGTTCTTGCTACGAGGGACGATATAGGCAGCAGGGCGTTCAAGCCATTTTGGGTCAGGCACAGCGATAACAGCCGCCTCTACCACCTGAGGGTGGGCCATCAGAGCATTCTCCAGATCTACCGAAGAGATCCACTCGCCCCCGCTTTTGATCAGGTCTTTCGTCCGATCCACCAGGCGAGTGTAGCCATCGGCATTGATCGTGCCAACATCCCCTGTGCGGAACCAGCCGTCCAGAAAGCCCTGTTTTGTCCGTTCGGGATCATTGTAATAGGCCGAAGCGACCCAGGGGCTGCGCAGCATAAATTCCCCTACGCTTTTGCCATCCCAGGGCAGGGCGTTTCCCAGAGGGTCTGCAACTTTGATCTCTACCAGGGGGAGCGGGAGTCCCTGGCTGGTACGTACGTCATAGACGGCTTCGCGCCCCTGCTGGTGAAAGCGATCTTTGACGTGGGTAAAGGTAGCCAGCGGAGAGGCTTCGGTCATCCCCCAGGCCTGGGGAACATACACGCCGTAGTGCTGCTCCCACCACTCCATTAAGCCGCGTGGGGGCGCTTGGCCGCCGAGCCAGAGTATCTGCAAGCTGCGCAGATCATACTGGCGCGCACTCGACTCCAGAAACTCCCGCAACTGGATACCCACCGTGACGGCTCCCACTGCATGCGTCACGTGCTCCCGCTCGATTAGCTCGGCGATTGTTTGCGATGTTGGGCGAACACCCGGCAGAACGAGCCTGGTTCCCTGCATCGCTGCTGCATATGGTAGCCCCCAGGAATTGACATGGAACATTGGCACCGCCGGCAGGAGGATCATCTCTTCGCGCACGCCGAGGTTATTGTACATGCCGAGGACCAGGCTGTGAAGTACCAGGCTGCGTTGGGAGTACAACACTCCTTTCGGATCACCGGTGGTAGCCGACGTGTAACACATGCCGGCGGCAGCGTTCTCATCCAGTTCCGGGAACTCGTAATGGGGAGCGTGCTGTGCCAGCAATTCTTCATATGCATAGACGTGATCCAGGCCGGTAGGGGGAAGCTGATCGGCGAAGACGACGACAGCCTCAACATGCGGGATCTCAGAGCGAATACGCTCGATCAGCGGAAGCTGGTCGGCATCGATCAGGAGTATGCGGTCGCTGGCATGATTGATGATCCAGGCGATCTGCTCAGGAAACAGGCGCAGGTTGATCGTATGGAGCACAGCCCCCATGCATGGAATGGCAAAATATGCTTCAAAGTGACGGTAGGTATTCCAGGCCAGGGTGCCTACGCGGTCGCCCTGGCGGATGCCCAGAGCGGTCAGGGCGTTTGCTAGACGCCGGACCCGCCCGGCATAGTCGTGGTAGGTATAACGATGGATACCCTGTTGCGTCCAGGTGACAATTTCCTTCTCGCTGAAAACATGTTCCGCCCGCCAGAGCAGGGTCTTCAGGAGCAGCGGGCAATCCATCATCAGCCCCTTCATAGCGTACTCCTTTCCTCGTCCCAGGGCCGAATAGCAGCGCGCGCGACTCTGCGCTCTGCGGTATCGACCAGCGCACGGTTGATCTGACTTAAAGGATAGGCTGCGGCGCCGAAGGCCTCCTTATAAGGGTATCTGTCGATGGTTCTTGCGAGAAAATCTAGCGCCTTTTTCAGTGATCTCGGCTCATAGAGCGAGACGCCCAGCAGCGTGCGGTTGCCGAAAACCAGCCTGGAAGGGTCCAGTTCAACTGGCTGCCCCGTCAGGATATTGCCGATCTCCAGGTAACGGCCTAGAGTGCGCGTCATTTTGATACCCTCATCCATCGCCGCCGGATTGCCCGTGAGATCCACCACGACATGCGCGCCTCCCCCGCTTAGCTTGCGCACAGCACGCACCCGTTCGGCGGGAGTGGGATACTGCCGCATGTCGATCACAGAGTCAGCGCCGAAACGTTCGGCCAGGTGCAGCCGCTCCGGCACGCTATCGATCACAACAACCTGGCCGGCTCCCTGTTCGCGTGCAACGACTGTGGCATACAGGCCAAGCCCTCCTGCCCCCTGTAACACGACCCGTTCACCGGCTTTGAGTCCAACGCGCTCAAAGCCATAAATGACCTGGCTGAGGGCGCAGTTTATGCCCGCCGTCAGTTCATCAGGGAGCAAGTCCGGCACACGCAGAAGCGTGCTGTGAGGGGGCAGGTAGAAGAACTGGGCGAAGCCTCCGACGAAATGCGGCGGCTCCTCACAGTTGCCGAGCATCGCCATGAAGCGATTGGAACATCCAACGGTTTCACCTGCCAGACAGGCTTCGCAATGACCGCAACTGCGAAAATAGGGGAAGACCACACGGTCCCCGCTATGCAGTGGCTGGCCCAATGAGTCGGTGGTCACTCCTGGTCCTAGAGCAGCAACAGCGCCGATCA